>JAFLTZ010000050.1 GCA_022509045.1 Muribaculaceae bacterium
GATATATAACTTTGGCTATTTATCTTATTGGTTTTGTCGCTTTGTGGTTTCATATGACTCACGGATTTTGGAGTGCTTTCCAATCACTTGGTGCTAACAACTCAGTTTGGATTCCTCGCCTGAAAGTTATAGGTAGCATTTGGGCAACTGTAGTTTGCGGTCTTTTTGCTATAGAAGCTATAGTATTTACAGCTAAAGCAAATTGTCCTAAATGCCAGAAAACAAACATTGAATATATGTATAACTGCAAATCATCCTGCTGCAAAGCTGTTGCAACAGAATGCACAGAAACTCAAAAATGTTGCAAAGCAACGAGCGAGAACACATGTGAAAAGCCTTGCAAAAAAGGTGATTGCCAACAATGTGCTGATGGTAAATGCACCGAAGAGAGTAAATAACTTATTAAAAACAATTAATTATGGCTGAACAAAATAATCCAAAGACTCTCGATTCTAAGATTCCTGAAGGACCGATAGCTGAGAAATGGACCAATTATAAAGCTCACCAAAAATTGGTGAACCCCGCCAATAAACGTCGCCTGGATATTATTGTAGTAGGTACCGGTCTTGCCGGAGCCTCTGCCGCATCCTCGCTTGCTGAAATGGGTTTCAACGTATTGAATTTCTGCATCCAGGATTCTCCTCGACGTGCTCACTCTATTGCAGCTCAAGGTGGTATCAATGCTGCTAAAAACTATCAGAATGATGGAGACTCGGTGTATCGCCTATTCTACGATACAGTTAAAGGTGGTGACTATCGCGCTCGCGAAGCCAACGTATATCGTCTTGCCGAAGTTTCTAATAATATCATTGACCAATGCGTAGCTCAAGGTGTTCCTTTTGCTCGTGAATATGGAGGTTTGCTCGCCAACCGTTCATTCGGTGGTGCTCAAGTTTCCCGTACATTCTATGCAAAAGGTCAGACAGGTCAGCAACTTTTACTCGGTGCCTATGCTTCACTTAACCGCCAAATAGAACTTGGCAAAGTTAAAAGCTACAACCGTTATGAGATGCATGATGTAGTACTGATTAAAGATGCCGACGGTGTAGAGCGTGCTCGTGGTATTATTGCTAAAAACCTTGTTACAGGTAAACTTGAACGCTTTGCCGCTCATGCTGTGGTTATCGCTACTGGTGGTTATGGAAATACTTATTTCTTGAGTACTAACGCTATGGGATGCAACTGCTCGGCTGCGATGGCTTGCTATCGCAAAGGTGCGTACTTTGCAAATCCGGCTTATGTGCAGATTCACCCAACTTGTATTCCGGTTCATGGCGACAAGCAATCCAAACTTACCCTTATGTCAGAATCTCTCCGTAACGATGGTCGCATTTGGGTACCGAAAAATATTGAGGATGCAAAAGCCCTTCAGGCAGGAACCAAAAAAGGTTCAGATATTCCGGAAGACGCTCGCGACTATTACTTGGAACGTCGCTACCCTGCTTTCGGCAACTTGGTACCGCGCGATGTTGCGTCGCGTGCAGCAAAAGAACGTTGTGATAAAGGTTTTGGTGTCAACAACACCGGTCTTGCAGTGTTCCTTGATTTTTCGGAAGCTATTAACCGCCTTGGTATTGACACCGTTCGCCAGCGCTATGGCAACCTCTTCGATATGTATGAAGAAATCACTGATGTAAACCCCGGTGAACTCGCACGCGAAGAAGGTGGCATGAAATATTATAATCCGATGATGATTTTCCCGGCTATTCACTATACTATGGGTGGTATTTGGGTAGATTATGAATTACAAACAACAATTAAGGGTTTGTTTGCCATCGGTGAATGTAACTTCTCTGACCACGGTGCAAACCGCCTCGGTGCATCTGCTTTGATGCAAGGTTTGGCAGATGGTTATTTCGTGCTTCCATACACAATACAGAATTATCTTTCAGATCAAATTACTGTACCTCATTTCAGCACTGATACCAAGGAATTTGAAGAAGCAGAAAAGAAATGTCAGGATGCACTTGACAAGATGATGGCGATCCATGGCAAACGCTCTGTGGATTCTATACACAAAGAACTTGGTCACGTTATGTGGGAATATGTAGGTATGGGACGCACAAAAGAAGGATTGGAATTAGCAATCAAGCGTCTCAAAGAAATCCGCAAGGAATTCAATACAAACTTATTTATACCTGGCAACCAAAAAGGTATGAACGTGGAATTGGATAAGGCATTTCGTCTCAACGACTTTATCACTATGGGTGAACTTGTTGCTTACGACGCCTTATCTCGTAACGAATCTTGTGGCGGACATTTCCGCGAAGAGTACCAGACAGAAGAAGGCGAAGCTAAACGCGACGATGAAAACTACTTCTATGTATCTTGCTGGGAATATCAAGGAAACGATGACAACGCTCCGGCATTAATTAAAGAACCACTTCATTACGAAGCTATAAAGGTTCAAACCCGTAATTATAAATCATAACAATTAGAAGAAAGGAAATCATCATTATGGCAAATATGACTGTAAATCTCAAAGTCTGGCGTCAGGCATCACCTAAGGCTAAAGGCGAATTCAAGACTTATACAGTGGAGACCGATACCGATACTTCTTTCCTTGAGACTCTTGATATCCTAAATGAGTCGCTGATTGAAAAGGGTGAAGAACCTATCGTTTTCGACCACGATTGCCGCGAAGGTATTTGCGGTATGTGTTCGCTTTATGTAAATGGACATCCGCATGGACCTGCTACAGGTGCTACAACATGCCAATTGTACATGCGTCGTTTTAAAGATGGCGAAACTATCACCGTTGAGCCTTGGCGTTCAGCTGCCTTCCCGGTAATCAAAGACTTGATGGTAGATAGGAATGCTTTCGATAAGATTCAACAAGCCGGTGGTTATGTGTCATTTAACTGCGGTGGGGCTCAAGATGCAAACAGTATTCCAATTCCTAAGAAAAATGCTGACGATGCAATGGATTCAGCTTCATGTATAGGTTGCGGTGCTTGCGTTGCAGCTTGTAAGAATGGCTCTGCTATGTTGTTTGTATCGGCTAAAGTTAGCCAATTTGCAGTGCTTCCACAAGGTAAAGTTGAAGCTGCTCGTCGTGTTAAGGCTATGGTACGTCGTATGGATGAGCTTGGGTTCGGTAACTGTACAAACACCGGAGCTTGTGCTGCTGAATGTCCTAAGAATGTGCCATTGAGCAACATCGCTCGTATGAATCGTGAATTCTTGTGCGCTAAGTGCAAAGATTAAAACGATAACATAGTATATCAATGAAATATTGAAGAATGATGTGTCAAAATTTAGGTTTTGGCACATCTTCTGTTTTATACCGAATTTCAATCACTTATTTCTAAATTTGAGTAAAATGAAAATATTGAAGCAAATAAAAATATCAGTCAGCTTTCTTGTTCCTCTATTTTTGACCACCGGTTGTGTGGGTAATACAAATGATAATACGCAAAATTACGACACCGATACAGTTGTTGGTGCATATATATGGTATGGTTGTCCGGATACTATTAAAATAGAAGCTCAATACTTCACTCATCTATATATGTCGTTTGCGCAAATAAATGACCAGTATAATGGGTTGGTCCTCCCTGCTGACGCATTTATGCGTAAGTGTGCTGCGTTAAAAGAATCATATCCCGACCTAAAAGTGCTTCTGTCAATTGGCGGAGCCAATGCTTATGGTTTCTCTGAAATGGCTGCCGATTCTCTTAAAAGGTTATCGTTTGCTAAAGATTGTAAACGAGTTGTTGAGGAGTATGGTATTGACGGTATAGACGTAGATTGGGAAGTCCCCGGCAATTGGAATGAACTGCTGTGTGAGGATTGGTATAATAACGTAAAGATGCTGCGTGATATTCGTGCTCAGATAGGTGTGGATAAAGTGCTGACAATTGCCAGCCCGTCAAATCTTGCAGGAATCATGGTTGATAGAGTGTTGCCATATATCGATTTCATCAATGTGATGTCGTATGATATGGGAGCTGCACCGCACCATCACACCGCAATGTATCGTTCGGATAAAGCAGGGTGTGCTACAGTTGAGGAAACACTAAAATTCTACATTGACCGAGGTGTGCCAAAAAACAAAATAGTAATGGGGTTGGCATTCTACGGTAGAAGCGATAATATTTCGTATCCCGGATGGACAGAATATGGCAAGTTGCAATTAAGAGAAGGCGACACAGAGCATTGGGATGATATAGCGAAAGTTCCATATATTACAGATAGTGAAGGAAATTTAGTACTGGGGTATGAAAATCCGCGTTCTCTTGAGATAAAGTGCAATTATATCAAGGAACAAGGTTTGAGAGGTGCCATGTATTGGCGTTATGCTAATGATGATGAGCATGGCTCTCTACGTCGAACAGTGGCAAGGTGTATGCTGGGAGTGGAATAATTTGCATTGTATCAGAATATTGTGTATATTTGCATAAGAAACAATAAAAATATTAGCTAAATGATTCGTAGATTTTTGAAAATGATTCCTGCGTTATTGGTGGCAGGAACTGTGTTTGTGGCTTGTAACACTAACAAAACTGAGGAAAACAAGCCGGAATATATAGTGGGTGCGTACTTATGGCATCAATATCCGATGGATGCTCCGATTGAAGCTGATTGCTTTACACACCTTAATTATGCATTCGGAAACGTGAATGACTCTCTCAATGGTGTCGATATTTTGTCTCCGGACTTCTTCAAACGGGTGGTTGCTCTTAAAGATACTTTTCCTCATTTAAAAGTGCTCATTTCTATAGGAGGCGGCAATAATTCGAAATTCTCAAATATGGCTGCCGACTCTCTTAATCGTCTTGCATTTGCTGCCGATATCAATCGTATTATTACGGAATATGGTATTGATGGTGTCGATTTCGACTGGGAAATCCCTGGAAATAAATTTGGTATACCTGAAGATACTATCAACTTTGTGAAAATGATACGCGACGTCCGTGCCGCTATTGGCCCTGACAAATTGTTGTCAATTGCGGGAGGTGGTGAACTTGGAGGTGTAGATGCTCCGAAAGTATTGGAATACGTTGATTACTTTAATGCAATGACATATGATTTAAGCTGGCCTCCGGGACATCACACAGCTATGCACCGTTCTCCATTGGTTGGATGGCGCAGTATCGATGAAACTCTTGCCGACTATTACGCCAAAAGTGTTCCTAAGGAAAAGATAGTAATGGGATTGGCATTCTATGGTAGAGGTGATGGTGAAAGATTCCCGGGTTGGTATAATTATGGATTTATTCAACCGGAATACGATGATCTCACCCACGAGTGGGATAGTATTGCTATGGTTCCTTATCTTGCAAACAAGGAGGGAAATTTGGTGTTATCGTACGATAATCCTAAATCAATAGCAATTAAATGTGATTTCATCAAAGAACAGGGCTTCAAAGGTGGTATGTATTGGCGCTATGCATGCGATGATTCAGTTGGAACATTGCGCCATGTAGTAGCAAAAAGCTTGTTGAACAAGTAATATCAATTCCGATATAACCGACACAAGTATTTATCTCCTTTTTGTTGTAAATATATGCAAAATCTGCAGACTACAACAGAAAGGAGATTTCTATTTACCCTTGATGATGTGCTTGATATCATTAAGTTTGTTGAGTGCTTCCATAGGAGTAAGGTTGTTTATATCCGTACCGAGTATTTCATCACGCACTTGCGACAATACAGGGTCATCAAGTTGAAATATTGACATTTGCACACCGGACGACATTGATTGGGTTGATAGTGAACGGAGTGTATCTGTTTTATTATCAACATTAGCTCGATTATTCTCTTCGAGCTTTTTAAGGACAGCCTGCGCTCGATTAACTATAGTGCGCGGCATTCCTGCAAGTTTTGCTACGTGAATACCAAAAGAATGTGCACTCCCGCCTTTTACAAGTTTGCGCAAAAAAACGATTTTACCTTTTAACTCTTTTACAGAGACATTGTAATTGGCAATCCGAGGGAATTGCGATTCCATTTCATTAAGCTCGTGATAGTGAGTGGCAAAAAGTGTTTTGGCATGAAATTGGGGGTGGTTATGAATATATTCAACAATAGACCAAGCAATAGATATGCCGTCGTATGTAGATGTGCCGCGACCAAGCTCGTCAAACAGAATAAGGCTTCGTTCGCTTAAATTGTTTAAGATGGAGGCTGCTTCATTCATTTCAACCATGAAAGTAGATTCACCCAAAGAAATATTATCACTGGCTCCTACACGCGTGAAAATCTTATCAACCACACCAATTTCGGCTCCTTGAGCAGGCACAAAAGAACCAATCTGAGCGAGCAGCACAATAATTGCTGTTTGACGCAAAAGAGCCGATTTACCGGCCATGTTAGGACCGGTAATCATTATTATCTGCTGTGTTTCGCTGCCGATTGATATGGAATTTGAAATATATTGTTCTCCTAACGGCAATTCTTTTTCGATAACAGGATGACGCCCCTCCACTATGTGAATATCAAGACTAGTATTAACTACGGGGCGGTTATAATGGTTTTCAATAGCCGCAATGGTATGAGAAAGAAGCGCATCTATATTAGCTATAGTCGATGCATTGAGTTGGATATAACTAACGAAATTTGTCACATACGCAACAAGTTCGGCAAAAATTTTGGCTTCAAGAGAAAAGATTTTTTCCTCAGCACCAAGAATCTTTTCTTCATATTCTTTAAGCTCCTGCGTAATATATCGTTCTGCACCGGTAAGAGTTTGTTTGCGAATCCAATCTTGTGGCACCTTGTCTTTATATGTGTTTCTGACCTCAATATAGTAACCGAACACATTATTATAGCCAATTTTAAGGCTTGTAATACCCGTAGCTGCAATTTCTCGACGTTGTATTTCTTGGAGGTAATCTTTTCCGGAGAATGCGATGCTGCGCAATGCATCGAGTTCATTATTAACCCCTTGGCAAATAAAGCCTCCACGATTAGCAACTATCGGAGCATCGGGAACAATTTCATTGGAAATTTTTGAAATTACGTTTTGGCAACCTGACAGTTTCGTGGCAATATCGGCAAGTTGCGGTGAATCGGATTCTTCGCATATCTTCTTAATAGGAGCTATATGTGAAAGAGAATCTTTGAGTTGTATCATTTCCCGAGGCGATATTCGCCCCACTGCAACTTTAGATATCAAACGTTCTAAGTCGCCAATCGCAGTAAGATGCTCTACAATGCCATTTCGTGTAGCCGGATCACGAAAGAAATATTCCACAACATCAAGTCGGTTATTGATAGCTTCAATATTGATAAGCGGAAATAAAATCCACCGGCGAAGAAGCCGTGCTCCCATTGGAGTGGTGGTGTGATCGATAACTGAAAGAAGGCTCTTCCCTCCCTCTCCAAGCGGATTTATAATCTCAAGATTCCGAACGGTGAATTTGTCTAATCGCACATATGTGCCCTCCTCTATACGAGAAATAGCTGAAATATGCTGAATATTGGTGTGTTGTGTGATGTCAAGATAGTGCAGAATTGCTCCGGCGGCAATCACAGCCGAATCCATATCGCTTACGCCGAATCCTTTGAGATTTTGAGTCTCAAATTGACGATTAAGTCGATCGTATGCAGCATCATGAGTAAAAATCCAATCATCCAAGTCAAAAGTAAGATATCCTGAAGATAGAGAATCTTGATATATTTTTTTGGTTTCTCGATTAATAAGGACCTCTTTAGGCGCAAAATTCGACAAAAGTTTATCAATATAATCGGCCGGGCCCTCTGCTACAAGAAATTCTCCCGTACTAATATCAAGAAAAGCAACGCCTAACTGTTTTTTGCCGAAATGTAGAGCAGCAAGAAAGTTATTTTCACGGTGTGAAAGCACATTGTCGTTTATCGACACGCCTGGTGTTACGAGTTCGGTGATACCACGCTTAACCAATTTTTTAGTCAGCTTAGGGTCTTCAAGTTGTTCACAGATAGCTACACGTTTCCCGGCACGAATAAGTTTCGGGAGATATGTGTCAAGAGCGTGGTGCGGAAATCCGGCAAGATCGACAGATGCAGCTACACCATTAGCACGCTTGGTGAGAGTAATACCGAGAATTTCGGAAGCAGTGATGGCATCATCAGAAAAAGTTTCATAGAAATCACCTACACGGAACAACAAAACGGCATCGGGATGCTTTTGTTTCATCTCGAAATATTGTTTCATAAGAGGCGTTTCTACTATCTTTTTCGACATAATACTGATACCAATAATTTCCACAAATGTAGGAATTTTTTTTGAATTTTTAATGTTACGATTTTACGCAGATGCGGATTCGAAGTAAAGCCAACAGATAGTTACAGGTTTTATTATTTTTATGTTACGGTTATGCTATATGATATTTAGGTAAAAAAATAAGAGGAAATCTCCTATAAAGTCGGAGATTTCCCCTGTGGGTCGGTTTCAAACTGTTATTATGGGATGTTGTAGAATTTAACAGTGAGTGTGTTGAGTACATCTTCAATTGTGAAGGCAATCTCTGTCTTTTCCGGTTCATTCAAGTTTACAGTACCGGCTAATGCCAATTTATAGGTACCAACAGGCGCTTCTGGCATATTAAGTTCACATTCTCCACTGCCCGTAAATGTATATATATTATTATCCTGAGCTACATTGCCGGTTTTTGCCGTAAAATTACCAAATCTTTCAGATTTCATCTGTACTGCAAAAGTATGATGACCGGCATTATCGCGGTCTTCCTCTACAATTTCTAAAATCTCTGTCGGGGATACTATTTCTTGTTGAAGATCACCGGCTATGGCAACTGCTTCGCCGCTATACGATTTCTCCAAAGCAGCCACCACAGGTACATCGCCTTGTGAAAACTCTACTTTCATGCCTCCCATTACATCGGGCATTGAGAATATCAAATTTAGATTATTTGTATTCCCAATCGTGGTCAACGAACCCATGACATTGCAACTGTAATCTGCTGTGCCTCCATCACCCCCCATTGTCAGGGTAGCAACGCCACCTGCGCTTGACAGACGAAAAATCTTATCACTAACACTTTCTATCTTCATGTTTGCGGTAAAATCACCTCTCATCGCTCCGAAACTCACATCATTCAATGTCACGCGCAAATTCTTATTTTCGGGAACAACCGATACTTCGCGGTTAAGGACTACCAGATTTTTGAAATAGTCAGCGTTCATCACAACATTTCCTTTATAGTTGCCCGAGAACTGATCTATATCTTCTTCTGAGCTACAGGATATACACAATGGTAATAATGTAGCGAAAATAATTAATAGCAAACGAATCTTCATATTTTATCTTATTGATTTATTCTTCGTCAGAGTCTTCTTCCTTCATATTGTGGAACACATTCTGCACATCCTCGTCGTCTTCAAATTTTTCAAGAAGTTTCTCTATTTGTGCACGTTGTTCGGCATTCAATTCCTTAACATCATTAGGTATTCTCACAAATTCAGAACTCTTGATTTCGTATCCATTATCTTCAAGATATTTTTGAATTCCGGAATTGTATTCAAAAGGAGCGGATAACACTATATCTTCTTCATCTTGTTCGATTTCATCTACTCCATAATCAATCAGTTCGAGTTCGAGTTCTTCGAGATCCACTCCTTCTTTAGGAGCTATACGGAATGTACATTTGTGCTCAAAAAGGAAAGTTAACGAACCGGTAGTACCTAACGAGCCACCAAATTTATTAAAATAGCTTCTCACATTAGCTACTGTGCGAGTGTTGTTGTCGGTAGCAGTTTCTACCACAATAGCAATTCCATAAGGTCCGTATCCTTCATATATGATTTCTTTGTAATCACTTGTATCTTTATCTGTACCCTTTTTAATAGCTCGTTCAACGGTGTCCTTTGGCATATTCTCAGCCTTGGCATTCTGCATTAATGCACGCAAACGAGGGTTCATTGTCGGGTCCGGTCCTCCAGCCTTCACAGCAATTGTTATTTCCTTACCAATTTTTGTAAAGGTGCGCGACATATTACCCCAGCGTTTCATTTTTCTTGCTTTGCGGTATTCAAAAGCTCTTCCCATATTATTGATTTATTATTTTTATGTTAAACTTATTTCTTCTATTAACGGAGTTGTGCCCCGAGTTCCTTCTGAATTTGAGCTATAATTCTCGACATTGTTTTTTCAATATCCTTCTCTTGGAGAGTTTTTTCTGCATCCTGCAATTTAATGCTTATAGCATACGACTTCTTTCCTTCCGGAAGATTCTTCCCTTCATATACATCAAACAGGGTTATACCATTAAGCAAACGACGTTCTGCACTGTTCACAACCCGCTTGATATCATCAAATTTTACAGACTTGTCAACAAGCAATGCAAGATCGCGTTCTACCGGTTGCGTTTTTGGAAGATCCGAGAATAACACAGTCTTTTTTGATGCTGATTTTGTAAGAAGTCCCCAATTTATTTCACAGTAATACACTTCTTGTTCGATATCGAATTGTTTTAATATTGACTTCTTTAATATTCCAAGGGTAGCTATTTGTTTCCCTCCTCTATTACAATATTTCAACGAGGCTGAATATATATCATCGGCTGCCATTTGAGTTACAACCAACTCACTTTCTTGCAATCCGGTGCGCAACAAGATATCTTCTACGGTACTCTTTAGGTGATATACACTTGTTTTTACCGTTGGAGAAACCCACGAACCTTTTGATATATAGCCTGTAAGCCACAATCCAAGCATAGACGACTCGCTATATTTTGCAAGTATTTTTTCTGCATCGTTAGCTTCAGGATTGTAGTTATAGCAGTTACCAAATTCATAGAAAGCAAGCGACTGGCTCTTTCTGTTGATATTGTGAGAAATACTTTCAAGGCCTCCGAATAGTAGAGTTTGACGCATCACATTCAGGTCATTACTCAATGGATTGAGCAATTTTACACAATTTATTTGTGAGTATGTTGTAAGATTCACATAATACGACTCTGCCGTGAGTGAATTATTCAGTATTTCGTTATATCCACAAGCTGTTAGCTGCTCTGAGATAAGTCGTTGCATAGCCACAGCTGAGTCTGTCGCAGTTTTCTTTGTAAGAGCACTTTGTAGTGTACTTCCTATTTCTACATTGTTATATCCATACACACGCAACAAATCTTCAACTACATCACACGGACGTTGAACATCCACTCTATAAGTTGGTACAAGCAGCGATAATGTATTTTCTTTTTCTTCTACAATTTTTATTTCAAGAGACGTCAAAATTTGCTTAACCAAATCTGAAGGAATTTCTTTACCTATAAGGTTGCATACATATTGTAGATTAAGTTCAATCGGATATTGACCCACCGGATTAGGATACAAATCCACTTCCGGCCCGCAAATTTCTCCACCGGCAAGTTCTTTAACTAACAATGCCGCGATGTGAAGGGCATACATCGTTCCATTCGGGTCCACTCCACGTTCAAATCTGAATGAGGCATCGGTAGATAACCCGTGGCGTCGTGCTGTTTTGCGCACTGATGTCGGATTGAAATATGCCGATTCAAGAAATATATCAGTCGTTTCCTCTGTGACACCAGAATCAAGCCCTCCAAATACACCGGCTATACACATCGGTTCTTCCGCATTGCATATCATTAAATCGGCAGCCGATAACGTACGAGTAACACCATCTAACGTTACAAACTTTTCTCCCTCTTTTGCATTTTTTACTATTATTTTGCCACCTTTCACTTTTGCAAGGTCGAAGCAATGCAATGGTTGGCAGAATGAGAAAAGGATATAGTTGGTTATATCTACAATATTATTGATTGGACGTTGACCTATGGCAAGTAATAATTCTTGCAACCATTGAGGTGAGGGTTGTACCTTGACATTGCGAATTGTGATTCCGGAATATCGTGGCGCCGCCTCGCTATTTTCTACCTCTACTGGGATTCCTTCCGCTGTTTTGTCTAATTTGAAATCACTGTCTGACGGGCGAGTGAGGGTTGCACCCTTTCCATGGCGTAATAGCCATGCATATAAGTCACGTGCCACGCCATAATGCGATGCGGCATCTATACGATTGGGGGTTAAATCTACTTCGAGCACATAATCCTCAAAGAACGGGAATATTTCTTTTGCCGGGGTGCCTGGTGCGTATTCCTTGTCAAGAACTATAATACCGTCATGAGAGTTACCCACACCGATTTCATCTTCCGCACATATCATCCCGAAAGACTCCACACCGCGCATCTTCGCTTTTTTAATTACAAATTCTTTATCACCATCGTAAAGAACGGTGCCCAACGTCGCAACTATCACGTATTGTCCTGCGGCCACATTTGGAGCTCCACACACAATTTGTTGCGGAGTATCGCTACCTATATCCACTGTAGTGATATGCAAGTGATCGCTATCCGGGTGGTTCTCACAAGTAAGTACTTTGCCAACAACCAATCCTGCTAATCCACCTTTAATCGCCTCTACTTTTTCTATGCCTCCTGTTTCGAGCCCGAGCGATGTCAATGCCGCAGATAACTCTTCAGGTGTAAGATTAAAATCTATGTATTTTTTTAACCAACTGTAGGATATGTTCATATCAATTATTTTTTTGACAGCGTTATAGCGTAATATATGTTAAGAACTTGAGAGATAAAATCGCATTGCGACACTATACCCCAAAAGTCGTACAAAGATAATATATTTTTTACACATACGATTACATTCGCGCACGAAACAAAAACATGAAGTTCCACACCCTCCATCCGCCATAACCGAACTTGACTTTACCATCTCCTTCCATTCCTATTTGTCAATTGAGCGTACGCGAAATCGCGAGTCGGAACTTAGTGCATGTCGCTGAAAGCGGTGCACGATACGCAGTAAAGTTGCCGACCGCAAACTTTGGAAACAATACAGATGAGCCGTGGTAAAATATCATATTAGATGGGTTTTATATGCAAATTTAACCAATTATTTTCAGATGAAAGAATATCGTCTTAAAAACCAAGAGCTCTCTAAATCCTTCTTGTTTTGAACCTATTTAGGAGTGGATCAAACTCAAGAGTGTTCAATTTAGTCAAATAATTCAAAATTGAACTGTCTTTTAAGGAGTTGGATATTTTTTTTCTAAAATTTCATTAAATCTCTCAATCACATTTTCAAAATGAAAGATGTCACTAAATATTCGCAAAATATGAATAGAATTCTCCCAATTTCCACAACATTCTGGGCTCATTGCAATTGTTAAAACTGCAATATTTTCTAACGCCTTATATAAATCTTGTGAAAATGCTTTTATATATTCATCTGAATAGATTTGCATCCCTTCATTATCAAAAAAATAATCAAAATCAAGGTTAAAAATCCATTTCCTTTCATTTTTTTCAGATAGCCAATAACTAATATTATTATAGATTTGAAGATTTGTCGCGTTATAAACTATATTCAGAGGGAGACGAGTTGTTTGTGGATTGTCATGAACGTAATCAGGACAAGCAAAATAACATTCTGTGAACCAATGTGGGAACATATATTGTAATTGTTTGATATATGTATTCCAAGTAAAAACCTTATTGAATGGAGATGTAGGGGTGGCAATACCTCGTTCAAAAGTAAAATTACAATAGATATCTATATCGAAAGGATAAGAGTTTCTTATTCGTTCCAAATCGTCTTGTGTAGCAAGTCCACAACATAAATCTTGATGCTGGTCTACATGAAAGAAATTATATTCTTTGTCTTGACTTAAACAGTCTAACCAACACCATCCAGCAGCAAGATGATTATCCATTATGTAGATATTGTTTTCTTGCCATAGAAAATTTAGAGTGTGCAAACTACTTTCACATTCTAAAATATTTTTTTCAATTTGTCGTATCCACATAAAATTAATTTGCAGTTATGATAAAGTCTTCATTATTCTTTCTCCTGTTATTTTTTAGTTCCCATAAACATTTTATAGTCTCCGATATAACCGAAAAGGGGTTGTGTCCCCTTTCAAAAATGAACCATTTTATCTTGTCTTTTTCTTTTCACAAAATTACAAATTTTTATTCTTTTCCGCTATCCTTGTTACCCTTGAAATTGTATGAGAAATCAGTTTCCGAGGGGATTCATCTTTCTCATAACTCCAACTGATTATTTTTCACTACTTTGCATCTCCGCTATCCGTGAGAGAGGTTTTCAAATTTTAAGAAACTCAAAAATAGCACTTTGTATAAGGTTTTTCATTCAAAAATTTCATTCACTTAACTTGCAATGGTCCAGGTTTTTAGACAAAATTTTTCGTCTGAATCACGATTCAGTTACTACTCTTTTTTCTTGGAAGATTTTGAAAATCTTAGGTTCGTTTAGATGTCGAAATACTTGATTATTTTTGAGTTTTTGACCCTATACAAACTGAAAAATCCACCCCAATTTTGAGGTGGATTCTTCAGTAAGTTGTTGATTGTTCAATAAGATGTTAATATTGCCTCATGATTTTTTACTTCTTAAATCGCTACCCAGCAGGCTTTTTACGTCGCTTCGCTCCACAAAAGCCGCTGAC
>JAFLTZ010000051.1 GCA_022509045.1 Muribaculaceae bacterium
TCGAACCCCTATCTAAAGTTTAGGAAACTTCTATTCTATCCGTTGAACTACAGAGCCGCGAAATGTTGTTTTCGGGTGCAAATTTAAGAATTTTCTGCTACAAAGCCAAAGATGCTTCTTGCTTTCGGCATGATTTTTGCTAATCTTTTTCATGACCAATAATAACAAAACTGTATATCATATGAAAAATTTAAAATCTCTTATTTTGGGGCTATTTGCATCGACAGCACTTTTAGTGAATACCAGTTGTAGTTATAACACTATGGTGGAGAAAGAGGAAGGAGTAGAAACCGCATGGTCGCAAGTAGAAAATGTGTACCAGCGTCGTGCCGACCTCATTCCGAATCTTGTAAGCACAGTAAAGGGATACGCAGCTCACGAGAGTCAAACTCTTGAAAATGTAATTGCAGCCCGCTCAAAAGCCACACAACTAACTATTGACCCGGCTCAACTATCAACTGAGAGTATTGAGTCATTTCAGTCTGCTCAAGGAGAATTATCGCAAGCATTAGGCAGATTGTTGGCTATCACTGAGAATTACCCCGATTTAAAGGCAAATGAAAATTTCATACAATTACAAGCCCAACTTGAAGGTACTGAAAACCGGATAGCTGTAGAACGCCGTAATTTTAATGAAGCAGCCAAAGCTTATAACACATACATCCGTAAATTTCCTCATAACATTACAGCCGGGATATTCGGATTTGAAAAGAAACCTTACTTTAAGTCGGAAGAAGGTGCAGATAAAGCTCCAAAAGTAGAATTTTAACGTATGACTCTCAATGATTTCCTATCTCCTGCTGAACAGCGGGAGATAGTACAAGCTATTGAATATGCAGAAACTCTTACAAGCGGTGAGATTCGTGTACATGTAGAACCGTCGTGCATTTGGGGCAATGCGTACGAACGAGCCATCGAAGTTTTCAATGAGTTAGGCATGTATCGCACACAACGCAGAAATGGAGTGCTCATTTATATAGCATTCAATTCGCATCACTTAGCAATTATAGGCGATAGCGGTATTAATTCACAAGTACCTGAAGGCTTTTGGGCAAACGAAATTAATATACTTTCAAAAAATATTGCATCCAATAGGACAGCCTTAGGAGTGTGTGAAGTTATAAAATCTGTAGGACAAAGACTCGCAGAGATATTCCCTCCTGACAAAAATGACACAAATGAGCAACCAAATGAAATTTCTTTCACTGATAATAATGAAAAATAGTTTACGCACCTTATTGCCGGCTTTTTTGCTGATGTTAATTGCAAGTGTGCATTTCAACATATCAGCTCAAAATTCAAACAACATTACACAACGTTTGCTTATTGACGATGCTAATTTATTTACATCGGCGCAACGAGCCGTAATCCTCGACTCGCTCCAAAATTTTGCGGCAACTACATCCAACGGCATAATGGTGGTTACTACTAACGACCTTAATGGCAAGACTCCGATGGAGGCGGCTTATGAAATCGGTCAAAAATCAGGACTTGGCACTAAAGAGCATAACAATGGTGTAGTGGTTTTGATAAAGCCCAAACAAGGTAATTCGCGCGGAGAAATGGCAATTGCAGTAGGCTATGGGTTGGAAGGTGCATTGCCTGATGCGGCATGTAAGATGATAATCATGCACGAAGCAATTCCGGAATTTAAACGCAACGATTATTATACAGGAGTAATGAACACACTCAACGTTATAATGCCAGTTGCACGCGGAGAATACTCTATTGATAATTATGGCAATGATGAAGATGATTTACTTACTTTCATAGGAACGATAGCCATAATATTCGGCATATTCCTTATATTCATCATAATAGCGGGATATAGCAATAATAACGACCAAAATTATCGAGGTGGAGGAGGCAGAACCTTTGGTGCGCCTATAATTTTCCCTTCTCGCGGGATTGGTTTTGACAGTTCCGATAGTGGATTCGGAGGTTTTGGGGGATTTGGAGGTGGTTCGTTTGGCGGCGGTGGCGCCTCAGGCTCTTGGTAGCAATATTATATGTGTAGTAAGTCCCGATAAACATCCAAGGCTATTTCCACTTCAGCTTGCTTTACAACATATCCGATTTTTATATTTCCCGGAGCAGATAGCAACGAGAAATTCAATTCTCCATTTTCACTTTTTTTATCGTGACACATCAGTGAAATCAACTCAGGATAGTCATCGCAGGTTATGTAAAAAGCGCCGTAATTATCTGATACAAAATCAGCGACAAGTCGCAATATCGAAGAATCAAACCCCTCTTTCATGTGTGACAATACCAGTTCCACGACAAGCCCATACGCCACAGCATATCCATGAGGAATGGGCATATTACGATTTAATGCCAAACTTTCAAAGGCATGCCCTACCGTGTGTCCAAGATTCAAGGATTTGCGCAAACCGGTTTCATAAGGGTCCTTTAACACAGTATCGTTTTTCACATTTACCGACTCGGCAAGCATCGGTAACAGTTGGAACAAATCAGGATTCTTAATATCATACGATAATACCTTTTTCAGATCGTCTTCCGATTTTAAAAGTGCGTGTTTTAGCATTTCAGCATATCCCGATTTCAATTCTTCTACCGGAAGTGTTGAAAAAAACATTGTTGAAATTATCACAGACGACGCCTCACGGAACACCCCTATTTCATTCTTGTAGCCATTGAAATTTATACCCGTTTTCCCTCCGACAGCAGCATCTACAGCACCGAGTAGCGTCGTCGGAATATTGATGAATTGCATACCTCGCTTAAATGTTGAAGCAGCGAAACCTCCCAAATCAGTGACTACGCCACCTCCGACATTTATAACTACGGATTTTCGAGTAGCACCTGACTTTTGCATCAAATTCCATACTGATTCTACTGTGGTGAGTGTTTTATGTGATTCTCCAGCCGGTATTACTATTTTTTCTGCTACAGATATTGCCTCTATATCATTCAATAGCGGTAATACACACTTTTCTGCGTTTTCATCAGTTATAACAAAAACCTTATTATATTCCCCTATCGATGACATGGAATATGCTATTGCACTATTCAACTGGTTGGAAAATATAATTTGTTGTTTGACATTATAACGATATTTACTGCAAATTTCCAGGAACTGAGGTAACATTTCCGCAAGCATACACATTGAATCAACCACAATATCTGCGCCCGCTTCTTTTAATTCCCACCTCGGAATTGGACCTGTAGCTACCGCAATAACAAATGCACCCGATGCCGATGCAGCTTTTACGCCAAGCGGTGCATTCTCTATCACGATACATTGCTGTGGTATAACATTCGCTTTCTGTTCCCCTTTAAGATATGGTTCGGGATTGGGCTTTCCATTCTTCACATCGTGCGCCGTAATCTGCATATCCTCCTTAAATATTCCGGGATAGTCGTTATTGAGTTTATCTAACAATGATTTTTGCCCCGACCCGGTCACTAATACTCTTAATATTCCGGAATCGGCCAATATTCTCAACACTTTTGCCGCTCCCGGCATCAGAGTACCTGCGTCATAACTTTTAAAATAGTCTGCTTTAATTGCGTATATTCTTGCCGCCTCTTCGGCACTTACTTCCATGCCAAATTGCCGTTTATGCAACAGATTGATTATAGCAGCTCCTGTCATACCCTCGTATATAAAAAATTCCTCATAGCTTGCATCTATCCCTAAATCAGAACACACATTCATCCACGCTTTAGCATGATTTGGCATAGAATCATACAGCACCCCGTCCATGTCAATAAGTGCTGCTTTTATTTCAAGTCGAGAGCATTGGTGATTACGGCAGTATGACTCCAATGCATTTTCTATATTTTCGGGTACCACCATATTTTTCATTTTTCTGTAGCTTCAGGCAGTGGAACTTGTATCAACCCTTGTTTTATCATTTGAATACTATCATTTGCAGTAAGCTCATCATTACTATTGTCAATACGTGTATATTTTCTCACAGCCCCTTTATCAATATTCAATCGTGAGTTGAGAGCCGCCTCCGAGCCACGTTTGAAAGCATTTTTGATCTCAGTGCGAAGATTCACGCGAGCCGTTTCAACCAATTCTCGAACTTCAGCACTACTGCCATCCTTATATTTTGCTTTTCCGAGTCTATATTTCATTTTTTCAGGAGAACCCGAGATGTTCAATCCGAATTTAAACGGTATTGGCGATTTCAATACTGATATATGGTAGTCTAAATTGAAATCCAAGTCATTACGACCCATAACTCCGACTTTGTATCTGTCAATCTCAAAAGTAAATGGGAACAATTCAAGATTATTATCTGCGATCAACAATTCGACATCCATATTGTCAATCATATTGCGCTTTTTATTCTTGAATAGTAACATTTTAGATATATATGCAAATGTTTCAGAATCGAGGAGTACCAATGAATCTCCATGCACTTTTACCGCCGCTGATATCGTTGGGAAAATAACATTCATCAGGGAGTCAACTTGTGTACTTGCTGTTATATTTGCATCAACAATTCCCTCCATTTCCTTTAACAAAGGCATAATTGAATCAATTTCCGGCATTAATCGAATAAAACGATCAATTCGCACATCTGCCATATCCAAATCAAAAGCAGCACGAATATTCTCCTTATTACGGGCCGCATACAATGCATTAAATTTCAAATCTCCTGCATCGCTTCGAGTGCTTAGGTCATTAATCTGCAATACTCCATCACGTATCAACATACACCCTTTCATATCCGATAATTTCATATCGGCATAATATCCGTTTCGCGCACTAATATCTATATCTACATCTAAATTTGCAGGTAAAATAGGAGCCAATACTGCCGTATCGGCATTCTCCATAATTTTCTCAGCAATCAAATCATCATCCCCAAGTGCAAGGCTGTCCGAAACGAGAGTTTGTCTCAACAGAGAATCACCCCGTTGAGAATAACTTATAGCCGCGTATGCAGCACCAATAAGTTGGTTTGCGTCGAGAGTGTCCGCATCCAATGCCAATTCCACGGTAAGCGGACGTCGTTTATTTTTACCAATAAGAGTAGAACGTATATTATATATTCCTCCCTTTACCGACATATCACTCACACCAGAACGAAACCGCGATGACAATATATTTATACTGTCAAGTGTAAATCCAATATTTAATTTCGACAACGAGTTAGCCAATGGGAAATATGGAGTAATCAAGCGTGCATAATCGGTCTTTATCGAGCCTCGCAATTGCCAATCACGCAACATATTCATAGCCACACTGTCTATTCCTATATCAATTGTTTCATCGTTAGATTCGGCAATAGAACCATTACGTTTATTGCTATGCATACGCGATTTCACCTTCATTTCGCGCGGAGACAGGTTTATATATATACTCGGATTTCTCAACGTACTTCTTAGTTCTTTCGATAGATAACTCACTCTGCGTGCATCTAAATTAACATCGACTACCGGCTTGGTCGCTTTATACTGTGGGGCGGTTACTTTAATCGTTGCTGACGCACGATTGCACGCTACATACGAGGAATCCATCATTCTATATCGGATTGCTTTACCATTAACTGTTATTCCGAAAGGTATGAATGGATGTACGCCATCAAGAGATGCCATATTAGGATTAGCCGCTCCTTTTATATCACAATCGAGTAATGTAAAACTTTCTGACATATAGTCCATTTTAAGAGAATCCACATTAAATACTCCTCCTAAAAGGCTTATTTCTTCGCCATCTTCCTTGACTACACGTTTTTGCGAATCAAAATTTAAATCAGCGTCATTTATATATAGATACATTGTGTCGTTGCTTACCTTGAAGCCGCGCATACACATATTACCCGAAACATTAAGTAAATTATATCTTTGGGCATCAATATCTCGCTTCCGCACCCTCACTTTTGTATCTGCATCAATATTTCCTGCCACATCATAGGGCAATTTCAATCCAACCATTGCAACAAGATTGCTTATGTTTGCATTACCGTGAATGTAGCATTTAAGTTCCGGATCTATAAGTGCATTGTCAACACTTGCATCACCCTGTAATTCAACACCTAACCCACGAAGCAAGGCCTTATTTACATTCACCATTGAACGATTTAAATTGTCAGCATCAATATAAATATTGCCTGCCAATGCCACTGCGTCAATTCTTCTATGCCAAGGTCCTTCGATGTAACTTTCAGGAATTTCATAATTTATCTCGACGCTTGGTAATGAATCCCGGTTCAAATCAAATGGTTTTAAAAACTGTAAATCGACAGCAGCTTTCATATTTGATTTAAACCCATTCAACATCATAGCATACTTCTCAGGTCCGTAGTCTAATTGTTCAAGTATATCAAACGGCGCAACCGATACGCGCATCGAATCAATTATCTTTGATTCCAAATCTGCACTTACACTATACTTAAATAAGACATCTCCTATCTTCAAATCCGATGGATCTATTTTTAATTTTAACGGAGACTTTGCTTCCCAATTAATATAACTGTTGGTAGCAAACGGTAATTCTCGCAGCATTGAATCTCCAGAATATACCACACTAATTCGTGAATCTGCAGTCAACTGCAATAATCCATTTCGCAGAGATGATAACTGAATTGCTGACAAATCAACATCACAATCAATCTGCTGTGTTTTAGAGAAATATCTTATTTTTTTACAATCTGACACTTCAACTGAATTAATCGAAATAGCAGGAAGTTCTAATGTGGTAGAATTAGTTTGCTCAACATTATCACTTGCCGGTACTATCATATAATTAACTAATTCAGGTGAATACTCCACCACATTTGCGTGAAGTCCAGACAACATTACATCCCGTATGGAAATTTCACCTCGAACAAGACTCGGAATATTGAGTCCCACACGAAATTTATTCACTTTCAACAGCGTATCGGCATCAGTAGGCAATGAATCACGAGCTTCAATCGACAAAATGTCAAACACTTCGGAGACTATAGTCACAGAATCCACGCTAATCACTACCTGCGGGAACGTTTTCCAGATTGAGACTTCCGATCTGCCAATCTGAGCAGAAGCCCCACACAGATAATTATTCGCTTCCCGTTCCACAATGGGCGTAAGTCGCTCTGGTGTTAAATAGCACAACGTAATCGATATCGCAGCGACTAATAACAATACTAACGCAGCAATAATCGAACCGGATACAATAAGTATCTTTTTAACTACTTTTTTATACCCCATAACATTCACTCTTTTTGTGCCAATATATTCTTAAATGTTACAATCGCTTCATCAAGAGTTCCACGGAACTCACCACCCGCAGCATTTCTATGTCCACCGCCGCCAAAATAAAGTTCACAAATCTGATTAACCGCAAAATGTCCTTTTGAACGAGCAGATATCTTGATATATCCTTCTTCCTCTCTCATATAACAGCTCCATACCACATCAGGGTCACTAAGAGGCATATTTACAAGCCCTTCAGTATCACCCTTCTGATAGTTATATTTTTCTAATTCTTCTCGTGTTAGTGTTATAAGGGCCGCCTTTGATTCAGGAAATATCTGCATTTTTTCACTCACAGCATATCCGTTAAGTCTTATCGCATCAGCGCTCTTTGTATTCATCGCGAGCTGATATATCTTATCTTTATTTATACCCTTTTTAAGCAACTCTGAGATTATAATATAAATGTTCGGGTCGTTTGAGTTGTATGAGAAATTGCCTGTATCCGTCATCATTCCCGCATATATGCATTCTGCGCTAACTGATGATATTTCTTCATACAATCCAAGTTCACACAGCACTCTAAATAGCAATTCGCATGTGCTCGACATATTTGGATATGATATCGTGACATCACAAAAATACTCCGGTTGAAGATGGTGGTCTATCATCACTTTACGCGCAGAGGACTTTCTTAATGCCTCCGACATTCGATCTACACGATATAGCGCATTATAGTCAAGACAAAAAATCAAATCAGCACTATCCAACAATTTATTGCCAAAGTCTGTATATCTTGCATACGATACTATTTCATTCCAACTATTTAAAAATTTTAATGATTGTGGCGGAGCATCAGGTGTTACAATTTTAACATCTTTCCCCAAATCAACAAGCAAATGATATAATCCGAGCGAAGAACCCACAGCATCTCCATCAGGAGACACATGGCATGTTATAACAATTTTATTACTCTCCGACAATAGTTTAGCGAGTCCTTTTATTTCTTTTCCTGACACAACTCGATTTATCATATCATCTACCTATTATTTTATTATGGTTTGTATTTATTTCTACACATCAAAATCGTTGTCAAATACACTTGACAATGCCGATATGGCTCGTTTTGCCGTTTGGTCCGGTGTACATGGCACCACAGTTGCATATTCTCTGTCTAACCAATAAATATCACTCGAACTGTCATCGGGGTGAGTCACTTCATATCTTCCGGTGAGCCAAAATATCTCTCTTCCATGAGGGTCTGTTGTTTTTTCAAAATCCTCAACCCAAACACCCTCAGCCGCATTTGTAACTTTTATCCCTTTAACTTTGCATTTTGCAGGAATATTAACATTCAAACACACATCCTTAGGTAACCCGTTGGCTAAAACACCATCCACAACAGTCCTCACAACATTCTCACATTCTGTAAAATCGGCATTAGCATCATGAGAAAGCAAGGAAAATCCAACCGACGGAATTCCATTTATACACGCCTCAAACACAACGCCCATAGTCCCGGAATAAATAGCATTGATTCCTGCATTTGAGCCATGATTAATTCCGGATACTACAATGTCCGGTTTTCGACCAAGTATATGTGAAAATGCAAGTTTTGTGCAATCAACCGGTGTTCCGTTAACTCTCCACATCTTTGCTCCGTGATAATCCGGCAATTGTCGGGCTCGGAGCGGTGTTTCCACTGTAAGAGAAGAAGATTTTGCAGACTGAGGTTGTTCCGGTGCGACCACCACCACTTCGCCATAATTCACCATATAATCCACCAACGTATGTATTCCTAACGAATCTATCCCATCATCATTGCTTATCAATATAAGCTTGCATTTGCCATCTTTCTCCATCTTGCATCAGTTTTTATTCTACCGATTCTCCTATCAATGTTGCCGATGATGCACCTATAACACGAACCATCACCAAATCTCCTTTTTTATAATTCTTTGCCGGGAACACTATCACTTTATTTTGTTGTGTACGCCCACATAAATCATCATTTGAACGTTTCGAATATCCTTCTACCAAGACTTCAAAAACTTTTCCTACATCCTTCTGATTCGATTCAAGCGACAATTGATTTTGAAGCGAAATCATTCTGTTAAGCCTGTCGATTTTAACATCTTCGGGAACATTATCCGGCATAGTTTTTGACGCAAGTGTCCCGGGACGCTCCGAATATTTAAACATAAAAGCCGAATCAAATCCAACTTCTTTCATCAAAGTTAATGTTTGCTGAAAATCTTCTTCGCTTTCATTATAAAAACCCGTAAACATATCTGTACTTATTCCACAATCCGGGATTGCCTTTTTTATTGCAGCAATTCTGTCTAAATACCATTCACGCGTGTATTTGCGATTCATATTTTTAAGCACAGTATTACTACCCGATTGCACCGGCAAATGTATATGATTGCATATATTTTTCCGCGATGCCATGGTAGATATTATTTCATCGCTCATGTCTTTCGGATGGGAGGTCGTAAAACGTACACGCATCTCCGGGGCCGCATCAGCCACCATTTCAAGTAATTTTGGAAATTGCACACTTTCCCCCGTTGCAACATCTTTGTAATTATACGAATTCACATTCTGTCCAAGCAGTGTGACCTCTTTAAATCCTTTTGCTCGCAAATCTGCAAGTTCTTTCAATATACTTTGTGGCTCTCGACTACGTTCTCTACCGCGAGTGTATGGTACGATACAATATGAACAAAAATTATTGCATCCACGCATAATGCTTATAAAGCCTCCTATTCCATTTGCACCGATACGACGAGGCAATACATCTCTATATGTTTCCGTTTCCGACAACTGCACGGAGATAGCGGAATTGCCAGTTTCGGCAGCAGCCACGAGGTCGGGAAGTTCCAAATATGCATCAGGTCCGGCTACAACATCTACTCCATACTTCTCGATTAACTCATCTTTCACTCGCTCTGCCATACACCCTATTACGCCTATAAGCAATCGGCCTCGACCCTGTATTCTTTTCTTTTTCATCACATTAAGAGCCTGTAGGCGAGCGAAAATCTTTTGCTCAGCATTATCGCGAATTGAACATGTATTCAAGAATATTGCATCTGCTTCCTCAATATTTTGTGTAGTATCATATCCGGATAGCTGCATAACTGAAGCTACGACTTCACTGTCTGCCACATTCATTTGACAGCCATATGTTTCTATATATATGTATTTATTGGAATTTTCTGCGGCAAATTTAAGTCCTGCCAATTCTTTTTTTTCTGTCATAAATAGCAATTTTATAATGCAAAGTTAAATATAATTTATCCAATTTCATAATCGCATTTTCAACAATTTTATTAATTTTGTACGTGTAATGAGCCGACTTCGTAAACATAAAATATATTTATTCATCTTTTCTCTTTTGGCAGCCATTTTTCTCACCATTTGGCTGTTATCCGGCAATCGTTCACCTTACAGTTCCACGGTAGCAATATCGTTCACTTCATCTGACACTGCGATAACTATTGTTCCGTCACAAAAAACGGTATCTTCTGACGTCAAGACGCGTAAAAAGGTAGTTAAACGCACTATTCAGTCTGAATTTTCTGATAAACAAAAACTTCACCTTGCAGTGGCTTTCGACAAAGGTATCGAACCTGTTTCAGATTTAAAATCCGCTTACAATGTTCGTCTGCCAATAGTTCTAATTTATTCTAATGAAGCATACGACATCGATTCATTAAAGCATTCGCTCCCTTTTCTACAGCCTGATGCGGCTGAAATGCTAATGCGTATCGGCACCTTATTCTCAGATTCTGTCACGTCTCGATTCGGGCATCGCTCGCGCATCCGCGTTACAAGTGTATTACGTACAGATGGTGCTATCTCAAGGCTTCGCCGACTTAATCGTAATGCCGTTGAAAATTCAGCCCACCGTTATGGTCGCACATTTGATATCAGTTATCGTAATTTCACGCCCGACGATTCGACCTATATACTAAATTCCGAAATAGGCAAAAACATCCTTGCCAATGTTCTTCGCAAGCTGCGCAATGACTCGCTTGTGTATGTAAAATACGAATACAAACAAGGCTGTTTTCACATAACAGTACGATAGTCATCTATTATATTTCGTAATGCTTCGATATACTTTGGAGTTGTGCCACAGCACCCTCCAATAATCGTCAATCCTTCTATTTTTAACGCTTCACGCATTACAGCCGAGAATTTGCCTACACCAACACTATAATTCCCATTATAGTCCGGCAATCCTGCACTCGGATAAAACACCAAACCACATTCTATATGCTTCGACATAGCTTTCAAGTGTTTGAGTAGTTGTTCCGGGGAATCTCCGCAATTCACCCCCGCTGCCAACGGATTTAAAAGACTTACTTCATTCGCAAACTCTTCAAGAGACTCTCCTGAAATCAGTTTGCCGGTTTCTCCGATTACCGTTGCTGAGAATATTTTGGGCAATTTCAATCCAAATTCTATTTCCTGCTCACAAGCCACATTATAAGCAATTCGCATATTCTCACAGTTCATTATTGTTTCAAACAGCAGAATGTCAACACCACCTTCTATCAACAGCCGTATATGTTCTGCATATGTCGCCATATCTCCGATGGGAGGCACAACTCCTGCAACAATAGCTGTGTCTCCATGTTTTTCCACACTCTCACAAGCTATTCTCACGGCTGATTCTATTTCTTTTTGTGTACACTGATTGAACGTGTTCGTCCGAATTATGTCAGCTCCGTATTCAAGATATTTGTCATGCAAATTTTTCACCACATCAGGATTTGTAATCGAAAGCCTTTCAGGATTCAATCCCCCTATATGCTTAAGTTCACTCCCGAGTGCGCCATCAAGCAGCAACACACCTTTTTGTATTCTTTTTTTTATTTCCGATTCTGTTTTTCTCATATATTCAGTTACACACTACAAATTTACATTTTTACTCGCCTAAAACATCTTTATATTATTAAAAAATTTAAACCACTCGCTTTTTTCTTGCACAAATTGCTACATTATACTAATTTTGCATTATAGTTACTAATTCGATTTACTTTCATGAATATTATATCGAAATTCAAATTTTATCATGCGTTCGCATTGTCGCTTTGCGCTATAGCATTCACTTTGGTTGCATCTTCTTGCAATAATACAAAATCCTATGCGGAATATCTCGCAGACGAACGTCAAGCAGTAAATCATTATCTAAGCGGGTTTCGTGTAATCAATAATGTGCCTGAAGACTCTGTTTTTGAATGTGGCAAAGACGCTCCTTTCTACAAACTTGATAGCGATGGCGAAGTTTTCATGCAGGTTATTACACCCGGAGATCGTGTTAATAATGCACCTAAACACGACCAACAAATTTTTTTCCGCTATTTGCGTACGAATTTACTTTATCTTTGGCAAGGATACGATGTTACACCTGAAGGCAACGCCAACGATATGTCATATTACCCCACTTGGTTCCGATATAACAATTACACGTTTGAAACAAGTTCACAATATGGCAGAGGTATTCAAATGCCGCTTGATTATCTCGGCATTGATTGCGAGGTCAATTTAGTTATTCGGTCTCAATATGGTATCACATCTGAGATTGGAGAAGTTATGCCTTATCTATACAACCTAAGGTATTTCCCGGCTTCTTCTATCTGATATTTGTTTTTTGATTTTTTATTTACACAATTATATTCCGACTATGTCACTTATTAAGTCTATTTCCGGTATTAGAGGGACTATTGGTGGAAGTCCCGGCGACGGGCTTACTCCTCTTGATATCGTTAAATTCGTTTCCGCTTATGCTACATATATACGTAGAACGACTACCAAAAAATCTAACATAATTGTTGTTGGACGTGATGCTCGTATTTCCGGAGCGATGGTCGATGATATTGTTGTTGGCACTCTCATCGGACTCGGGTTCAATGTCGTTAATATTGGACTCGCTACCACCCCAACCACAGAAATCGCTGTAATCGAAGAAAATGCATGTGGCGGTATTATTATAACAGCTTCACATAATCCAAAACAATGGAATGCACTTAAGCTCCTTAACGAACGTGGAGAATTCCTCACTGCAGCACAAGGTGAAAAAGTCCTCAAAATTGCAGAATACAATGCATATAACTATGCGGCTGTTGATGCCCTCGGAGCTGAGTATATAAACACCACATATGCTCGCAAACACATCGACCGTGTGCTTGCACTCGACCTCGTAGATGTCGAAGCAATTCGCAAAGCCAATCTCACCGTAGCTATTGATGCTGTTAACTCGGTTGGTGGAATTGTTATTCCGGAATTATTGAAAGCCCTCGGAGTTTCAAACGTCATCACACTTTATTGTGAACCAACAGGAAACTTTGGTCACACTCCTGAACCACTCCCTGAAAATCTACTCGATATTGCCACTCTTGTCAAAGAACGACATGCCGATGTGGGACTCGTTGTTGACCCAGATGTTGACCGTCTTGCCATAATTATGGAAAATGGTGATTTTTTCAGCGAAGAAAATACTCTTGTTGCTATCGCCGACTATATCTTACTAAATACTCCCGGTCCAACTGTTAGCAACATTTCATCCTCTCGCGCTCTTCGCGACATCACACTTTCCCACGGCTGCCAATATTCGGCATCTGCTGTTGGGGAAGTTAATGTTGTTTCTGAAATGAAGCGCATCGGTGCCGTTATCGGTGGTGAAGGAAATGGTGGAGTTATATATCCTCCTTGCCATTATGGTAGAGATGCCCTCGTAGGCGTTGCTTTATTCCTTACACTCCTTGCTAAATCCGGCAAGAAAGTGAGTGAGCTAAAAAAAGAGTTCCCGGAATATCACATTGCGAAATCAAAAATACAACTGACACCTCAAATTGATGTAGATAAAATTCTCGAGATGATTGTTGATAAATACAAAAATGAGAATATCTCTACTATTGACGGTGTCAAAATAGACTTTCCTGATAGTTGGGTGCTTCTGCGTAAAAGTAACACAGAACCAATTATACGCATCTATGCTGAAGCACGTACAATGCCACGCGCTGAAGCTCTTAGTTGGGAAATCAGACAGATTATAGAAGATTCCATGGTTCCGGAAGAAGAATCAGAAGTAGCAGACGACGAAAAGGAGCACAAATAATAATACCCTCCTATAAAAGACGATCCCGTACAAATCAGAAGATTTATACGGGATTTTTTTGCGGAGAGGACGAGATTCGAACTCGTGGTAGGATTACTCCTACGACA
>JAFLTZ010000052.1:0-12209 GCA_022509045.1 Muribaculaceae bacterium
TGCCATGGATTTTTGGATCATGGCGCAAAGCTATATCAAACCATCAACACCTCATGGCGGTATTTGGGCTGTTTACGCGGCTATTTTTTTCCTTCCACTCCTTAAAATATTTAAAAATCTCTCTTTTCATGCCGTATTACATAAGATTGTTCGGAAAAGTGTTGCAAATATACACTTTACCGAACAATTTTATGTATAATTAATACTCTAAATCAACTACTCAACTCCTGAGTAAGAGAGACAAGATTTTCGAGTGCATCATTATCTCCAAGCTGCACGGCCTTTTCATACCATCTTTTTGCTTCTGATAAATCTTTTGGAACTCCTAACCCATACCGATACATATTACCAAGCCTTATCATTGCAGGAGAATAATTATCTTCAGCTGCTTTTTCATACCATTTCTTAGCTAAAGCATAATCTTGCGGGACAATTTCACCTTCTTCATAAATTATCCCAAGGTTAAGCATTGAATAATATCCATATTCTTTTTCTGCGGCTTTTTCATAGCATCTCACGGCCTCTTCCGCATTTTGTTCAGTTCCTAATCCATGTTCATATAAATACCCGAGTATATACTCAGCCCTAAAATTATCCGGAAGTCGATTAGCTATTTCATATGCCACAGCATAATCATCATTATAAAAAGCATTATTAAGCGAATCCATAATCAGGTTATGAGCTTCAATTTCTTTGAGCTCCCGGCTGGTATCAATTCTGAATTTACAATAAGAAATTATATAAAAGATTATTGGAGCAAGAATCAATGCTGCCAAACCCCAGAGTATATATTTCTTTTTATTGGAATTTCCCGCTCTCCCGACACCATTCGATTTCTTTTGATTTATTACGATTGTTTTACTCCCCGGCATCGAAACTTCCTGATGTTTTTTTATTTCTTTCTTGCCACCCGTCAAATCCTTTATAAAAGAAGAAACATCAGGAGTTCTTTCATCTTTATTGGGTTTCATTGAGTTTAGGATAGCATTCCGTGTCGTATCGGAAATATTATCCGGAATAAGCGATTTCAACTTACTTTGGTTGGCATCCACAAGTTCTGTGGAAGAAGGCGGGTTCTTACCGGTCAAAAGATAAAGCAAAGTGGCACCCAAGGCATAAATATCCAAAGTCGGTGAAAATTCATCGATAACACCTCCTTGTTCAATGGGAGCATAACCATTTGAAAGGCCTTTGGCATTTGGTGTTGATGTAGGATTACCATTTTTATCAAAATGCTTGGCAAGTCCAAAATCAATCAGAACCGGAACTTTATCACCTTCATCATTGTTTTTAAGAATGATATTATCAGGCTTAATATCAAGATGTAATAGTTTGTTTTCGTGCAATACATTGACGGCATCTGCAATCCGGAGAATCAAATCTATCGCTTCTTCTTCACACACCTTTTGAAGAGTACCTCCGTCAAGATATTCCATTACATAATAAGCGGTACCATTAGCCTCAAAAGTTTCGTTGACATTTACTATGTTTTCTGATAACTGACAAATCTGCTGCAATCTTTTTGCCTCATTAAAAAAATCGGTTCGGGATTGTTCCACAGTGAGCTTTGAAGAAGGAGTGCAACGCACTGTGACTCCGTCAGTATCACGGAAACAAGCTTCCATGAAGTGCTCTTTAATAGCGAATTTAATTTCAACCGGCACATTCCCAACTTTGAATTTTCCGGTTGCGAGATAAGTTATGCCGAAACCTCCAGCTCCGAGAATTTTTTCAATCTTATATTCGCTGTTCGGACTTTTAATTACAGTGCCCGGTTGAAGAGTTGATGATTGTTGCATAATTTTTTATTTGAATAGGCGAGAGAAAAATGATTTGAGATTGAATCCCGTTGATTCGGCTTCGGCCGAAATATCGTGAGTGGAAGCTTCCTTCCTATTTAATTTTTGGGTTACTACGGCTGTTTCTTCCCTGACATCAATATCAACCTCATTCAATAACTCTTCATTAATTTCTGTGCTAATTTCAGGATTTACAGTCACTAATCCGACATGAATCTGTATGGCTGTATTATTGTCGTCGCTCTCCTTGCTCCTTTCGGCAAGCAGTCTGATTTTTTCTTCATCATCTCTATCTGAAGAATAAAGCTCGATTAATTCCTCGTCATTCCAAACAGAGGTAACTCCATCGGAACATAATAGGAAATAATCACCGGGGGCAATGTCTTGTAGGTTGATTACTGTTGCTTCGTCACGTTCTCTTACTCCATCGTTAGCATTCATGCACCTTGTGATTACGTTGCTTCTCGGATGGCCCTTGACCTGCTCGGGAGAAATATTTCCGGAACGCAATAAGGCATTGACCAAAGAATGGTCTTCACTCCTGTATATTATACCCTCTTTCGGTCTGAACTGATAAATCCGGCTATCTCCAATATGCGCTGCCAAAACACCATTTGAATGGGGTGTGAGGAATGTGAGTGTGGTTCCCATACCTCGATTTGACTCATTTGATGCCTTATCAAGGGCATCATAGGCTTTTCGAAGAACTTTCTGGAAATCCTTATCTGAAAATTCATCATGATTATTGTGATTTCCCATCTCCTTACCGATGCTTTCACACACTGTCTCACTTGCCACCTCACCTTTTTCACACCCTCCTACTCCGTCGCAAACAACAAATACAGGAGCATTATTCTGCGGATGGTCAACATCTGGGAAACGGGAATCTTCCTGATTATCCCTTTTCCCGATTTGATGGAATGAATAAACCGAATCTATATCAACAATCATTTTTTCTTAGTTTCTATTTTTTGGACTTTTATCAGAGTCTTTCCTAATTTTATTGTATCGCCATAATTAAGATAATCTATATCTCCTACAGTCAATTCCCTGTTATTGTGATACACAGGATTCAAGCCCCTTTCAACAGTCATCTTATAAATCAGATTGCCTCCCTGGTCATAGGTGACATCTATTCTTACCGAACGCTTGGAAGCATACTTATCTTTAATGGGAAAATCAGATTGGGATTCTTCATCATAGCGACCGATGTAGTGGGTTCCCTCTTTCAAATTATACTCCTTCTTGCCTAAGAAGTTTCCCATAACAAGTTTCATCCTGCTCTGATTGACTTTTATAGGGTCGGTTTTCTTGGTGACTTTTACAATCTTGCCCTCATTATCAACCTCTATCGAATATTTGGTGCCACAAGAATCGCAAATACCTGTTGCCATATCGATGTTTCCTTCACAACCACCGGTTTTGCATTTGAGCATCTCTTTTTGCAGCTCCTCTTCGGAGGGCTCTTTTTCAAAATAGTGTTTTTTACCGCATTTCGGACAAATGACCGAATTTTTTCCGATAAATATTTTATCAGCAGCCATTCTGATTAATAGTCCACATCCCGGACTATCACATCTTAACACATAGGTCCCATTTTCTTGCCAACCCGGTTGAATCTGAGATTCTGATTTTTCCTCCTGATTTTTTTCTTCCGGTTTAATTTCCTCTTGTGGTTTTTCACTATACTTGAATTTAAATTTCTGGCGACATTCCTTATTAATGCAACTAATTGAATAAGTGCCGGGTGCTGACGGAGCTTTATAGTTGTAGGGTGTACCGCAATGGGGACATGTCAATGGGATTCTTTTGACCTCTTCCATAATAATAATTATTTGGCTACAACCTTGAAGTGGCTCGGTTTCTTGCATTTAGGGCACTCTATTTTATAGACACCCGGTTTTTGAGGCTGAAGAAAAGCGTATTTGGTACCACAAATATCGCAAACGACAAGTCTTTTAATTTGTTTTTCCATAATTCTAACGGTCTTTTACGATAGTAGAATATCGTCTTGGATATCTATATTTTCATCATTCATGGCTATATCGAAATCATTCTGTTCCATATAACCGTAGTCACCGTGTTGTTGCGCATATAGGAGTTCAGCATCGCTTACGTCGATATCACCGGGAATACCGTCTATAATTTCACCTTCAGAAGTTGCTATTACATCATATACATTATCCCCGTCTACATCTACCATCATAGCCTCATTCCCATACTCATCGTGAATTATGGCCACATTGAGTTCACGTCCGTCTTCCATGTAAATTGTACCAATCTCATCAACAAGGAGCACATCTTCCATATCAATGTCACGTGGGTCGATTTCTTCAACTATTACATCTACTATATCATCTTCATCCACAATCGGCTCCGGTTCTGGTTCTGGTTCGGGCTCCGGCTCGTCATGAGACTCATTTCCCGGTGTCGGTTCCGGCTCAGGTTCCGGTTCAGGTTGGGGTTCAGGCTCAGGCTCAAGAACAGATTCAGTTTGAGTTTCTGAAGTTGCATCATCAGATGAAATATTGGGTTCATCGGTCATAGTTTGGTTCACTGAATTCTCATCTGAAGATTGTTCCTCAGATACTTCGACAGTGTCATTTGGTCCTGTTTCAGTCTTACCTTCAGCCTCTTCCTTTTTAAGCTGTTCATAAAGAAGGTTGGCAGCTTCTGCAGTGATGGCTCCCGCTGCTACAGCAGCAGCAATCCCGGCACGAGTCAATTTCTTGCCGTCTTCTTTTCCTTGATTGTTGTCTATTGGAGTTGTATTCATAATTAAAAATATTTACTAATCGGTTGTTAATGATAAGTGTTATGACACAAAATTAGTATCCTTGATTATTGTTGTCAAATAATTTGAAACTTATCATTTGAAACCATAGGGTTTAGATGACGAAACACTTAGTTCCAGTCTATCACTACCGTATCTACCACTGCTTTTTGTCCGATAAGTTGAGGATGTTGAGACACCTCCATCTTTTCAGTTGTATGCTGCACATCGTTATAGACATAGTTAAACAGCTCTTTAACCGTTATCTTTTTGTCTTTGTTAGCGTCTGCCTTACCTCTAAGTCCCTTCAGCAATGCCTGAGTGAAGAAACCATGACCTACCCAAGGATGTTCCAACGAATATTCATCCGCCCGGCTACCCAACATATAAATAATATTTCCGCTGGTCGGTGCCTTGTAGTTTTTACTATTGTCGGTAACGTTACTGACACTTCCTGCATGGCAAGCATCGACGAAACAAATCTTTGCATCGGCAGCCGATTTAGCAAGGATATCGTTAATTTCCTGATAAGTCAAAGCATTATCATAAACAGCTACACCTCCGGGATAACCGTGTCCGCTATAAAAGAATATAATTTTATCTCCTTTCTGTGCACGATTACTTATTGCACGAAGTTTCTCTTTTATATTTTCTTTATTGGCATATTTACTCGTTAGAATCGTAATGTCTTTTGTAGCGTTTTCCATTACAGACTTAAATTGCTTGGCATCTTTAGTAGTCTGTGACAGATTCAGTTCGTCGTCATCATAATTGGAAACCCCGACACAAAGCACGAATGTGCGGGCGTTAAGACTCATTACCATGACTAAAGTCAAAAGTAAAATCGAAAAAATACGTTTCATAATATCTAAGTTTGTTATTTATTATCTTTGGTCATTACCTATAAAAGATTTTCGAATCAGTTCCTTGTAACTTTTAAGCAGGTTTTTGGGGACTGTGAGACGATAGGCATGAGTGCCTCGGTCGGAAAGAGTCAAGGTTTGTTTCAACACATTTATCTGGCTTAGGTAATGGTTGTTGACTATGACACTTCTTCCAAGGCGTATGAAAGTATTGGGTTTGTTCTGTTTCGACACAGCGTCTTTTATTATACTTTCAAATTGGGAAAGACCGATGGAAACCATCAGCTTGTTCCCGTCGATGTACATCACGTTGCTATAATTTCCATTTGCGTTGATACATGCTACCAAATCTAAGTCAATAAGATTCAGTTCATCCCGTGTATTAATACAAATTATATTCATAGTTTTCGAATATTTAATTGTCTTTCATTAATTTACTGACTAATAAGGCATCATAGTCACCATATTTTGCTTTTTCCAACAATTCATTGGCCTTAGTGATATCTTGTTTCACACCTCTTCCGAAACGATAGCATTTTGAGAGTAGAAATTGTGCAGGCCAATAATTTTTATCGGCAGATTGCTGAAGGTACTTTACAGCCTGTTCATAATCCTGTTTTGTCAGAATTCCGTAATAGAAAGAATGACCGATACAAAACAAAGCATCACTCATCGAATCATTTACAAGAGCATTCCAGTATTTCTCAGCTTTCTCTTGGTTTGGTTCAGTTCCAAGTCCCAAGACATAACATTGAGTAAGTAAATAATTGGTTTCACCCCATTTGTATTCACTTTTCAATAAATAATTAAGAGCTTGATTGTAATCTTGTTCAACTCCTAATCCATAAAAATACATTTTACCCAATAAAAGACTTGATTCTGCATCGTAATCTGCAGCTTTTATAAGATAAGGTAAGGCTTTGCTGTAATCTCGCTCCCAAACTGTATTACCATAGAAATATATCCATCCCACGATGGGTATTGCTTCTTCGTAACCGGCATTGGCAGCTTTTTCTATCCATTTATAGCCCTCTTTTTTGTCATTGTCATTCCCACTTCTTAATCTGAGAAGGTCGCCATAAAGAAACATTCCCTCAGGGTTATTCAATTCAGCAGCCTGTTTATAAAACTTCAACGCCTCTTTATCCTTACCATCATCTTCATAAATCCTCCCTTGTTTTACCAACTCCTCAGCAGATATTTGTGAGAATGCTTCTTTTGGCAATACAAATGAAGTAATCAAAACTGACAATATTATGATAAACCTGTTCATGCTTTATTTGACTATAAGTAATTATAAGGTTTCTTTTCATCATTTTCAGATGGGAAAAGATAATCTATCGGTCGAGATTTGAGATTTCCCAATGAATTGGCTTTGTTCAACCATTCCTGAGCTTTCTTTTGGTTAACATTTACTCCGCGACCATTGGTATAGCATTTAAAAAGATATCTTGCACTTTCTGCCCTAATTGGTTCAGGAGTATCATCATAATTAGTACTATTTAGAAAAAGTCTAAAAGCTTTTTGATAATCTCTATACTCTTCCTTGTTATTATAGAAAAATTCCCCTAATACATAATTTACTCTCCAATCATTGTACCCATATTTTAAGAAAGACCTTTTAGGCCCCGGATTATTGTTGTCTATTTTTACATCTTTATCAATAATGAAATCTAACATCACGTTTAAACTATCTGCCGTACAATTATATCCATTTGAAATATAATTTAATGTTTTCAAGATAGCTTTAGGATTTCCTTTATAGGCTCCATCTTTAAAATATTTAAAGGCAGTTATAGAATCCGACCAGTTCTCATAATTAAGACCTCTTTCATAAATCAAATTGGAATCAGACGGATTCCGATTTAAATTATATACAATCTCATAAAGTTTCTTACTTGCATATGGATTTGAAAGGATAATTTGTTCGGACTTGTCATCTAAAGTACCTTGTGGAATTGTCTTTATGTCTATATCTTTACCATAAAACTTACCTAAATCTTCATAAGTTTTTTGTAAATTTCCTCTATATAAATCGTCGATAATATAAAATTTTTTAAACCAATCAAAAACAAAATCATATGCGGATGAATCTTTAGTATAATCATGTTTTTTAACTGTCGGTTTAATTACTTCAAATGCTTCATCCCTGTCTCCATTATTTAATAAATAATAAGCATAATCAAGACGTGCCCATAAAGGCCAATCTTTATTGTCAATACTTTTTTTAATCCAATATAAATATCCGTCTTTATTGTTCAGGTTGTCTTTAAAAATTGAAGCACAATGAAACTGTTTCAACGGGTCTCCGACATTGGCTTCATAAACAATTGACAATTGTTCTGATAATGATTGCAAATCGTTAGGGTCTAACGATTCTTTAATCAGATAATAATCTTTAGCATCGGGATAATTAAGATTGTAGGCCATGTTAAGATAATTTAAGCCTTTTTCAAATGTAGTCCTCCATCTTTCAGGATAATATTGCCCTTCATAACCGGCATAAAAACATTCATAATCTTCATATTTCCCAAAACAGTAATAACAAAATAGAATAAACGCTGCCTCCCCATTTCCCCCATTGGCTAATTTATCAAACATTTCTTTAGAAGTTTCTAACTGTCTAAATCCTTCTTCATTCTTTATATCTTTTAAAGCTTGTTTCTTCGCATCATTTAATAGCTTTTGTGTTTGTACCTCACTAAATATTAAATTTGGACCACTTACAAACAAAAGCATTAAAAATATTATTCTATGAATTATATTTTTTCCCATATTAAAAAACTTACAATATCAATTTATTTTTACTAAAAATTAGTTTAAAAGTCAGGTTTTTCGCCATTTTCTCCATTATCATAATAACCGTAGGAATCCAAAACAGAAATAACTTTTCGAGCTTTGGAGATATCTACATTTGCATTCCGAGCTTTTAGTGCCCATTTATGAGCATTATTATAATCATAATTCTTCAAATATAGTTCTGCTAATGGTGCGAATGCCTTAGCGTAGCCTTTGTCCGCAAGAGACTTGTAATCTTCTATGGTCTTTGCTTGTGCGAACAATTCATCCATACTTGGTATCTTGGGCTCATTGACCACAGAATTACCTTGCGGAAATGACTGTTGGGATTGTGGCTGAGATTGTGATTGGGGTTGAGATTGTACATTATGAGTTTCTTCAATCGGATTTGGCTCTTCAATAGACTCGGTTAATGCTACGCCGCCTTCATCATTTACTTCTACAGGTTGTATAATCTCAATTTTCGCCGTATCCGTTTCTGAAATTTCTTGTCCTGAATTGTTAATTCTTCCTCCAATAAACACACACATCAAAATTATTCCTACAAGACCCGCAGTACATGCTACTAAAAACAAAACATTTTTTCTGTTTCTATCCCACCAGCTTTGACTCTGGTCTTTTCGAAAGATTATTGTGCCACTTCCTTGTTGGATTACCTGAAGAGATGACGAGACCGGTCTCGTGGTTCCTTTTAAAACCACTTCACATTGACGTGTCGAGGCTCCCTTCCCGTTATTTCTGCTTACCGAGACATTCAGATTGTCTCCTATCCTTTTTACCTTACACCAGCTTTGTGTCGAGGTTGCTTCCCATGGTATGTTGGATATGATTTTCACTGATTCCTCGCCACGGTCCTTCTCGAATTTCAACTGTGTGGATGTCGCCTTCAATTCCGGTACAAACTCGGAGTTGCATATTTCATCGTAAAATTGTTCGATTGTTGAAGTGCGCTCCATCGCGCTCGGCTTCATGGCGTTAAGTATCGCGTTTGAGATTCCCGGCGACACCTTCCCTTCAAGCTCTTTCCTCAGTTCCTGCTGGTTGGGTGATATCTTGAAGGCATCCGGCGGATTCTTGCCTGTCACTAAATAAAACAACACCGCTCCCAATGCATAGATATCGTATTTCGGCGAAAATTCGGAAATGCTGGCGTATTGTTCCTGCGGAGCATAACCCTGCGAAGCCCCTTTAGCACTCAGGCTGCTTGTCGGCTTGCCCTTGCTGTCGAAATGTTTTGATATCCCGAAATCTATCAGGACAGGATATGTCTCCCCCTTTTCATTGGTTTTCAGTACGATATTATCCGGCTTGATATCTAAATGCAACACTCTTTCCTCATGTATATGCCTCACGGCATCGGCTACCTGCCTCACTGTCTCAACTGCATCCTCTTCAGTAGATTTGCCCGGATTCCCTCCATCAAGGAATTCCATTACATAATAGGCCGTGCCGTTGGCTTCAAATGTCTCGTTTACACTTACTATGTTACGGGATTTCAAACAAATCTTCTTCAACCGGTTGGCTTCAGTGAGGAAATCGGCCCGGGATTCTACAACATCCGATTGAGCTGTCGGCACTGTCAGCACGGTCGAACCGTCATCGGCCCGGTAGCAGGAAGCTGACAGGAAATGTTCCTTGATGGCAAACTTCATGGTTGTTGTGATATTGCCAATCGAAACTTCTCCATAAGCCAGATAGGTAATTCCGAAAGAACCTGAACCGAGAACCTTCACTATTTCGTAAGTCCTTTCTTTACTCCTAAGCCGGAATCCGGCTTTCAATGCATGATTTGCCGATACCTGAGCCATAACTAATTAAATATTAGTAGATTTCAAAAGATTGCCAAGATTATCCTGATATTTACGGTTTTTTAATTCTTCCGCCATTTTCTTATCCAGAGGAAGTCCACCGAGGCCGTTTTCATAACATTCTGCAAGGCGGGTTGCACCCTTTTCAGTCAACTGATGGCTTTCGGATGCCTTTTGATAAAGATTTACTGCAGAAATCAAATCCTTGTCTGTACCCCTCCCTTCATAAAATATGTCGGCCAGATAGCATTGGGCTTTACCATAACCCATATCGGCAGCTATTTGGTATAATTCTATTGCTTTCTCCATATTCTGGTCTACCCCATTCCCACTTTCATACAAAGTCGCGAGATAATAGGCAGCTTCCGGATTCGAAACAGCAAGTTTTTGGAGTGAGCCGGCAGCTTTTTTTGCGTTTGGCTTTTCATTTCGTCTGCTGGCAAGTACTAGCGCCTGCATTATTTTACCTTCTTCAATACCGTCTTTTTCAACTTTCTTGAACATCTCGGTTGCCTCTTTCATGTTTCCATCAATCATATAAAGTTTCATGCCTTTCACATAATTAAGGAATGAGTCGTTGCCCTCAGCTGCCATATCTTCTATCATATTTCTGAAGGCTCTCTGATAACCCATTGGATAAGCCTCAGCCATCCAAAACAGAGCCATATCGTAATCACGGTCTACCCCGTCACCATTTTTTAACGAATTGCCATAATTCCACATTCCTTTATCATTTCCATGATAAGCAGCCTTACGATACCATTCAGCTGATTGATTCAGATTCTTTGTTACACCGTTGCCAGTAGCATAAAGTTCTCCCATCAGGTTTTCAGCTGCCGGCATACCTGCTTCGGCCGCTTTCAATACATAGACAACACCTTGATTCTTATCTGCAGGTACATCCATGTCTCCCAAGAGCATCTTGCCAGCCCAGAACTCACAAGATACATCTCCCTTTGCCGCTCCCATTTCAAAATATTTCAGAGCCTGTTCATTGTTTTTTGAATTCAGATAGCAAATCCCTGCCTCTCTCATTCCGTCAACACTCCCCTTATTAGCTGCCAATGAATAAAATTCAGCAGCTTTCGCATAATCTTTATTTGTGCCAATTCCGGTTTCATAGCAATTACCTACAAGCATAGCGTCGAATGGATTTTTCTCGGCCAATTCAGTTCTATGTTTTAAAAGCAATTTGTTGCCTTCCTTGATAGACTTTCCATATAATCGGATAGCATTGACAGAATCCTTTTCAACACCCCTTCCAAGTTGATAGCATAATCCAAGATTGGCAATTGCTCTTACATTTTGTTTTAAAGAAGCTTTTTTCCACCATTCGTAAGCCTCTTTATAGTCTTGTTTCACATGTTTGCCCTCATAATACCAAGTGCCAACTTCATTCATGGCTCCGGCATCTCCATCTTTAGCCTTATCCATTATCAAATTTAAACTGTCTTTGATTTCCTGGATACGTTCAGCTCTTGCGATACTATCAGACGATTCTTCTTTAATTCCTGTCTTTTTTGCATTGCCCAAGAAAGGCACCATACAGGCGAAAAGAAATATTATAAGTTGTGTTCTCATTTGATTTTCAGTTTTAAAAGATATTTTATCCCATTATATCCGATTGAATATCAAAGTCATTATAATCAGTAAAATCATTGTTGTTGTCTGCCAAGATATCTCCTTCCTGATAGTTAAGCATTTCACTCGAATCCACTACCTCATGCTCTGAGTTTTGACAAAAGGTGTCTACTATAAAATCATCTTCAGAAATGGGGTCAACATCTAAAATTTCCTCATTCTCAGCTAATAAGACTCTTTCATCATCATTAGCAGGTTCCACCGGAACATCATCCTCTGAATCATCAATGGGAGTATCTTCTGATATGAAAGGGTAATCAAAGACTTCACCATTGAGTTCAATATCCACTTTGCCATCTTCGATTAATTCAGCTTCAGGTTCATCTTCAATCATAATATCGTCCGGATTAATATAAATAGATTCTTCCAGCGAATCAGTTTCTTCCACTTCTGCCCTTTCTTCTTTTAGTTCGTAATGATTTTCAGCTATTGGTTCCGGCTCGGGTTCATCAGTAATTTCATCATAGATGGATTTGCTTGCCAAGCCGGCAGCAAGTCCTGCTGCTCCCGTTGCCATGGCGGCTTT
>JAFLTZ010000052.1:12309-14037 GCA_022509045.1 Muribaculaceae bacterium
TGTTGTTGCGCATAAAGGAGCTCTATATCGCTAACATCTATATCTCCCGGAATCCCGTCAATGATTTCACCTTCCGGTGTGGTAATTACGTCATACACATTATCACCGTCAATATCCACTATCATGGCTTGGTTTCCCATTGCGTCATGAATCAATGCCGCATTGAGTTCCCTTCCGTCTACTGTGTAAACTGTACCGATGTCATCTATCAGCAGTATGTCTTCCATGTCAATGTCATGTGGGTCGATTTCTTCAACTATCACATCTACTATATCATCCTCATCCACTTCCGGTTCGGGAGTGGGTTCCGGCTCTTGATTAGACTCATTCTCAGGAATGGTTTCATGTTCCTGTTGTGGCTCGGGGTCCTGTGTTGGTTCCAGCTCTTGTTCGTTCTCAGGTTCCGCTTCAGGTTCAGGTTCCGGCTGAGGTTCCGTTTCGGTAGTAAATTCAGGTAGAGGTTGGATATCAGACTCAACCGGCATTTCATCCTCTTGCAAGGTATTTTGTTCCTCTTGAGAAGCTACTGAGGTTGATTCGGAATTCCTATTTGAATCTTCAATCAGCTGGTCATAAAGTATATTGGCAGCTTCATCGGTTATTGCACCGGCTGCTAAAGCAGCAGCTATCTTTGCACGGGTCCATTTACCGTTTCCACCATCTTTGGAATTCTTGTTGTCGATAGGTTTCGTTTTCATATCATGGCATTTTATTGTACTGTGATACAAAATAAAACTTGAAAAACACCTTGTCAATTTTTTGAACTTATATAGTTTGAACTACCGGGAATTTATGACTAAACCCTATTTTAGTACTGTTGAACGCCAAATCATCCGGCCTTACATATTGAATGCGACCTGTTTTTAATATCATGGGAGGTAAGAGCCATCCTACAATTAGGACAAATCAATAATGACTGAAGTTTTTTAACCTTTTTCTCCAATCCGTTAATCATCGCATCAGATATAAAAGGAGCAATGGCTCCGGGTGCCATTATGAGAAGCCTTGACCATATTGGACTATGATTTATCCCGGGAATGGCAAAGGAAAGACCGAAAAAAATCACGGATAAACAAGGTCCTATCTTTCTAACTATTTTTTTCTGAATATCAAGACGAGCTTTTGTCTCTTCCAACTCTTGAAAAGTATCATATATATCGGAAAAATCTTCAGAATAATCGTTGGGGTTCAATACCCTTCGGGCTTTGAATGTGTAACCCTTATAACCTTCATGCCCCAGTCTTATCCAAGTATCAGGAGTGATGTGTATATGTTTACAACGACGAAATACTCCGTCATCTTCAATGTAAGTACCGTTGGTCGAATCATTATCAGTCAGAGTCCAATTATCACCGTCAACAGTTATGGTGGCATGATTATGACTCACTGACGTATGCTTGTCTTCTATTTTGAAAGGTTTGTCAAAATCTCTTCCGAGTTGATATTGTGCCATAAAATTAGTTTTATTCACAAATTTACAAAAAATGGACTTTAAATCCTTGAAATTTCGTAAAATCAAGTGATTATAAATCTCTTTATTCTTAAGGTGTAAGGCAATAGTTCTCTGCATTCAGTTTATATGAATTTTTGCAGATAATCAGATTCTAATATTAAAATTTGTTAAATAATTAAGTTTTTATGTTTTAAAACATAGTTTTTTAAAATAATTTATCAATTTTGCATTGAGTTTTTCATGGTATTAGATTTTAAGGTTAATTGAAGATTGGT
>JAFLTZ010000053.1 GCA_022509045.1 Muribaculaceae bacterium
GGCGAAATAGGACCTAATGCTACAGTGCATTCATGGCGTGGAGCATCTGCCGGCGCTAATGCGGCTAAAATGGGACACGATGCAATCATGTCGCCAAGTGAGTATCTGTACTTCGATTTCTATCAAACCGAAGACAAAGACAGCGAATACATCCAAATAGGTGGATATACCCCGGTGAGCAAGGTGTATGGTTTTGAACCGGTAGCTGAAGAACTCACCCCTGAACAGGCAAAACATATCATCGGTGTACAGCCAAATATGTGGACTGAATATATCCATCACTTCTGGCAGATTGAATATCAAGAACTTCCACGACTTGCCGCTGCAAGTGAAGTACAATGGACCATGCCGGAAAAGAAAGATTATTCTAACTTTGTGAAACGTCTTTCTCGGTATTTCGACATTTATAACTTGTATAACTACCATTATGCAAAACATGTGTTTGAAGTAGCTTCCACAGTTAAACCGGACAAACAAAACAAATGTGTAACTGTACAATTTGCAACAATAGATGATGCTCCTATATATTACACATTAGACGGGAGTGAACCTACTGCAAAATCTCAAATATACACTCAACCATTGCAAATCACCGAAAGTTGCACATATAAAGCTAAGGCAATACGCAAAAGCGGTGAAACAAAAACAGTAAGCGGTGATGTAGTTTTCTCTAAAAACTCTTACAAACCTACTACACTTTTAACAGAACCTAATCCACGATACGTTAACGGAGGTGCATGGGTGCTGTGTGATGCTCTGCTTGGCTCTGAAAGTTTCGGTTCAGATTACTGGCTTGGATATTTGGCCAACGAGCTTGTTGCCACTATTGATTTTGAAGAACCAACCGAAACAAGTATGGTTACGGTTAGCACTCTCGTTTTGCCGGGAGACTGGATTTTTAACGCGCGTAGTGTGAAAGTGGAAGTTTCTACAGATGGCAATAGCTACAAAGAAGTTGCTATTGCCGAATATCCTGCACTTGCCGCAGACTCACCTACCGGTAAAATTGCTCTTGACATAGAATATAGCCCTATTACAGCACAATATATGAAATTAACTGTAACGCCCGAACGCTCTATTCCTGATTGGCATGCAGGCAAAGGTGGATGGGGATTCCTTTTTGTTGACGAAATCTCTGTAAACTGATTTATAGCTATGAAAAAAAGTATTGTAACAAATAAAGCGCCCGGTGCAATCGGGCCATACAGCCAGGGTATCGATGCTGGAAGTTTTGTATTTTTATCCGGACAGCTACCGATAAATCCTGAAACAGGAGAAATGCCCGATGGCATCAGCCAACAGACAGCTCAATCGCTTGCCAATGTCAAGGAGGTATTGGCGGAAGCGGGTCTATCAATTTGTAATGTGGTTAAAACCACCGTATTTCTTGCTGATATGAATGATTTTGGAGCTATGAATGAAGTATATGCCACTGTATTCAGTGCGCCATTTCCTGCTCGCTCTGCTGTAGCTGTAAAAACTCTACCCAAGAATGCTTTGGTAGAGATTGAAGTTATTGCCGTCAGATAATCTACTCACATAAAACAGCAAAGGGGACCATTAATAAATAGTCCCCTTTCTTATTTCATCATATAATACTATCCTATTTTATGATAGATGAAGCCTAATTCATTAAGGTATTCCGAATCATATATATTACGACCATCAATAATCACAGGGAATGCCATTGTGCGTTTTAGCACAGCAAATGAAGGCATTCTAAACTGTTTCCACTCGGTGACGAGCAGCAAAGCATGAGCATCCAGAACGGCATCATACATATCTGATGCATACAATACAGAATCACCAAGCCGACGCTTGCACTCATCCATTGCAATCGGGTCATAAACTTTTACAACAGCCCTTGCTTCTATCAATTTTTCGATAAGAACAAGCGACGGAGCTTCTCGCATATCGTCAGTCTCCGGTTTAAATGAAAGGCCCCATACTGCTATTTTTTTCCCGGACAAATCTCCGTCAAACTGGTTGAGCAACTTCTTAAACAAAATAGTTTTTTGATTCTGATTCACCGCTTCCACAGCTTCAAGCACCTGCATCTTGTAACCGACATTTTTTGCCGTATTGATAAGAGCTTTCACATCTTTCGGAAAACAAGACCCTCCATAGCCACATCCGGGGTATAGAAATTTAGCACCGATTCGAGTATCTGCACCTATCCCCTTTCTGACCATGTTTACATCGGCACCTACCAATTCACACAAATTTGCAATATCATTCATAAATGATATTCGCGTGGCAAGCATCGAATTGGCTGCATATTTTATCATTTCCGCCGATGGTATATCTGTGAATATCAAACGGTCGGTAACTATCATAAACGGCTTGTATAAGCGCGCCATAACTTTTTTTGCATATTCGCTATCTACTCCGACTACCACACGGTCCGGACTCATAAAATCCTTTATAGCAGAACCTTCTTTCAAAAATTCCGGATTTGATGCCACATCAAATTCTATCTGTTTACCACGTTTATCCAATTCTTCCTGGATAGTACGTTTCACAAGAGCTGCAGTTCCAACCGGCACTGTTGATTTTGTTACAAAAATCGTGTGGTGACATATATTTCTGCCAAACTCACGCGCAACATCAATCACATATTTTAAATCAGCCGAGCCATCTTCGTCAGGAGGTGTCCCAACTGCGCAAAAAACAATTTCCACATTTTTTATCACACAAGATAAATCTGTAGAAAAATGCAGACGACCGGCAGCCACATTTCGTTTAATCATTGGCTCAATACCCGGCTCATATATAGGAACAATTCCTTTATTTAGATTAGAAATCTTTTCTACATCTACATCAACACAAGTCACATCTACTCCCATCTCTGCGAAGCAGGTGCCGCTCACAAGCCCCACGTATCCTGTCCCTACAACTGCAATATTCATCGTTTACTTATTCTTACGTATAAATTTCCCTGTGCTTGAAAAAATAAGCTCAACACCATTGGCAAGCTCCACCTTGTATCCTACACTATTTTTTTTTGTCTCAATAATATTTCGCTGCGGATATTTAAATGCTATATATTTATATATGGTATCAGGCAACAATGTGCGTGGTATCATTCCGGACTCCCCGGCTTTCACCTCTTGCCATTCACCCTTTTCATCAAATACAATTCTGTCACCATTGTCTAATTTCACTGCATATTCCAACGTCTCTGTATTCCTTTCGATTTCCGATTTATCAATTGTTACACCTTGAAAATGCGTATTTATAAATTCTACAGACTCCGGCGCTATCACAACTTTTTTAGTTTTTTTTCGGGCGGTCAACGGAAATGAAACTAAAAAAACTCCTGTAATTGTAATGATATAAAGTATTTTCTTCATTTTTTCACTTTTTAATTATGCACAAAAATAATAAATTTAGTGTTAAAAGTCAAATGCCCAAAGATTAAATGCTTGAAATAAAAAAAGGATGCAAGGAAAAGAGATTCTTTTCCTTGCATCCTTTTAAGCAGTATTTACTTTAATATTACCAACCGTAGTTTTGGGTCATATTATGGCACTCTGCAAGTTCTTTGCTATGTATTGGATGCAGATACATTTTAGGCCAGAACTTGCGGTCGCCCATTGGCCACACTTGTGCAGTACGTTGCCATGAATCCTCAAAGTTTGTTGCAAATAGATTCAACGTATAGTTAGGAGATGTGAACTCTTTTTCTGCAATCATCCATTGTGTAGCATAATACCAACGGTCGCACTCCCATGCCATTTCACACATTCGTTCCTTAGCGTACAGCTTGCGGAGATTTTCTTTATCTGCCAATTCAGCTGCAGAATATGCTTCTTCAAGTTTATTCAATCCCACACGTTCACGGATGAGATTAATATATTTAAGAGCTTCGGCAGTTTCTCCAAGTTCTATACATGCTTCGGCATAGTTTAAATACACTTCACCCAAGCGATAATAGTTCCAGAATAAATATCCCCAAGTATTTTTTTCTGTATTCAAGTTAGGGTCGAGAAAACGACGCCATAAGAAGCCCACCTTGTTACAATCTCCTGTAGCAGAGTATGTTGAGGTACCTCCTGTATAAAACGTTACTCTTGTCGCATTTCCTCCATTAATCCAGTTATTTATCCAATAGAAACCATTAGCGAGTACACATGCATAATAACGTGCATCACGACCTTTACAACTGTTATGGACTTTAGCACCACCATATTTCTTACCTTCGATAGGATGTATCCAGTTTGAAGTGAAGCCATCTGCTTCATATCCTGATAACTCATCAATGATTGGTTTTTCATTATCATATCCAATCACCGGATAACGCCCGGAAACAGCCATAGGATATGTATCCACCATTTTAAGAGATGGACCGAAACCGCCTGATCCATATGTGCACAAACGCGGAGGCTGGCTACTAAATCGCATATAATAAGCCAACTCATTGCTATATGTACCCCATATACACTCATCATTCCACGGTTTGTTATAAATTGCCTGATATGAGGCAATGGCATTTTCAAACTTATCGGTACTGTCATCAACCTTTACGAGCTTATATTGATTCATATCTATAATAGCCTTGGCTGCTTCAGCAGCCTTGCGCCATTTTTCAATACTTGGCTCCTGTGGGAATAAATATTCTCCCCAATGGTTTTTCATACCTTTATACAGAGAACATCCGTTGAACAACGGGCGAGCTGCATAAAGAAGCAGACGAGCTTTAGCAGCCATTGCTGCACCCTTGGTTATACGACCGGCCCACTTCTGAGTATCAACGATTGTTTCGGGAAGGTTTGCAATTGCCTGGTCCATTTCCGATACCATAAATTCTACATTATCATCCACCGTGTTACGGTCGATATCCAACGGATCTATTCTTGAATCTGGAGTCTTTGCAATCCATTTACCATTTTCATCTTTCTCACCCCAAATAAACACAGGGCCATATTGGCGGAACAAAGCAAAATAGCAATATGCTCTCAAGAACTGAGCTTCCGCCTTCATAATAGTCTTGTTTTCCTCAGTAATTTCCGGACAAGCATCTACATTGTTTAAGAACACGCATGCCTGGTTAATACCCTGATAGAAATAAGACCATTTGTAATACTCATTATCAGAAGTTGAGAAATTTCCCTCAGTGAAATTAAGATAATATACCCACTGATACCATGAGAACATAGCCTCATCGCTACATGGCACCACTCTACCATCAGCTCCTCGTCCTGTGCCGGTACCATTGTACTCAAATTCACGTGGAATAAAGCTATATAGATGCACCAAATATCGTTCTGTAGTTTGTCTTTTTGAGAACACTTCTTCGAGGCTCATCTGATCCTGCAAATCAACCTCAAGATAGTCTTCACACGACTGACACAGCATAGCAACAAGCGCCACACCACAAACTACAATATATTTTTTTAAATATTTCATGTTCAAAAGTATTATTCAAAATGAATTAAACTCTCCATGCACGTATTTCAGCTATAGAACAACGGCCATAAAATCCGCCATATCTATCATATACATCTTCTATTACCAATCGTATATATGATGCTTTTGTGATAGGAACGTCAACCGTAACACTCAGTGCACCCTCTTCTGATTCAAACGATTCTCCGAGAGGTTCCCACACTTTTCCATCAAGGCTATATTCAAAATGACCTTTTTTGAACGTTCCACGTTTTTCTTTATCAGCACTACCTGTCGGATTTTCTATAGCCAAACGTATCAAGCGATATGTTCCATCCATATAGAAATCTATAACGTATGGCAATGGATACATAGCCAAACCTTGAGTTGACCATACAGAGCTCCAATATGTAGAGGTTTTGCCGTCAAGCATCATTTCCGGAAGGTCATTTGTCAGCTGGCTTGCAGTCAATCCGCTCGGGTCATCTTTGCCGACACAATTGCATGCTTCCACGGTCCAATTGGCACGATCTATCTCTATCGGATTAAATTCCATTACATACGGTATTAACGCCGACGATTTATCTATTTTACCCTGTGTTGCAGATTTAAGACGAATAGGTAGCATATAGCTCCCAAAAAGGAATTCTTCCTCCGACGGCTGTAGTTTCTTTTCATGAAGCGTCATTATGCAATACCCTATCTTTTGTTGAGCAGGGAAATCCCATTCCATCGATTTAAATGTGTAGAAATCTGAAGGAAGCACATTATAATTTGTGCCATGCAACTGATTGTACTCAGCCACATACGACTCATCTATTTCAATAGTGTACTTAAAGCCCTCCGTTGGCAAGAAGTTAGTTTCTACCGGGAAATATGCCACGTAATCTGCCAATTTTCCAACCACCGGCATTTCTCCTACAAAAATACCCGATGCATTGATTTCTGATGTAAATTTCACAACACCATCTTCAAGTACAGGAATCAATATCATATCGCTGCGCTCCGATTTGAGCTCTATTGTGGATGCTGTGTTATTCACAAGTTGCAGGGGGATTACGTATTCAAAATCATCTTCCAACGCTTCTTCGAGATATTCGCTCAATTTAGCATAGTTCCACGAAATATAGATTGATTTCAGATAATCGTCTTTCGCAAATTCCAAGGTAGTCCTATCGAATGAGTAACAATCCGACGGCAATGTAATATAATCACCCTCAGAATATTTACCGGTTAAAAGCGTTTCATCTATTTTGAGTGTCACATTAGCACCCACAAATCCTTTTCCTGCCTTAACCACGACTACCTCTGTAGTAGCATTTATTCCGGTACCATCATACACGGTAACAGTATTAACTCCTGCGTTATTCAAATACAGAGAATCCGGAATCATGTTCAAATTGTTATCTTCGCTACATGAAGCGCCTGCAAATGCCACAGCAGCAATTAACAATGTCTGTAATTTATTTATTTTCATATTATATTGTATTGCGAGTTTATATTAATTACCAACCGTAGTTTTGTTTCATATTAGGAGATTCTGCCAATTGCACCTGATTGATTGGGAACAGATAGTTTCTCTTTGTAAACTCTCTATCCGCACCATTCCATACACTTGCAGTACGTTCCCATGAAGCGTCAAAATTAGTAGCTCTCATATTCAGACACATATTTGGGCCTGTCATTTCTTTTTCAGCTATTAGCCATTGAGTTGCATCATAGAAACGATGTGCTTCAAACGCGAGTTCCACCATGCGTTCCTTGCGATACATCTCGCGGAGCAATGGGATATCGTTTTCAATACCCGGATATGCCTGCTCTATCTTATTAAGACCTGCACGCTCACGCACAAGATTTATATAACGACACGCTTCTACACCTTCGCCCAATTCTATACACGCTTCTGCACAATTAAGATACACTTCGGCAAGGCGATAATAGTTCCAGAAGAGAGTACCCCAGTTGCCTTCATCTGTGTTGAGAGTGGGTTCATTGAAACGACGCCACAAGAAACCAACTTTCACATTATTACTTGTGCTGAAGCTGTTTGTTCCGCCATCATAGAATGTGACTAACTTAGTTCCACTGAAATTATTAATCCACCAGAATCCATTGGCAAGAATAGATGCATAATAGCGGGCATCACGACCTACACAGCTGCTGTGCACTCTTAGCTTTCCAAATTTGGATTCTATCGGATGCGTCCAGTCGCTCGTAAAACCTGTTGCCTGATATCCTGATTCTTCATCCACTATCGGCATGTAGTTGCTGTCATAGCCAACAACAGGATAGCGGCCTGATTCTGCCATAGGATATGTATCTACCAATTTTAGTGATGGGCAATAACCACTGTACCCTTGTTGAGTCACTGCATTTGGCTGGCAGCGTACCTTCATTGTGAAAGCTGCAGGCTCTCCATACGATTCTATATTACGTGCCCATTGTCCCCAGATACATTCTTTGTTCCAAGGCTCAAAATACACTTTCTGATAGTTGGCTATACCTTTCTGCAATGCTGTCCCGGTTGCTTCTTCATCAACACAGAGTTCATAACGCCCAAGACCTATAATTGCAACAGCAGCTTGTTTTGCACGACGCCATTTTTCCATATCAGGCTCCTGCGGGAATATATATTCACCCCAGATATTTTTCAAGATTCCCTTATACATATCACATCCATTGAACAATGGACGAGCTGCATACAAGAGCAATCTCGCTTTTGCCGCCATACAAGCACCTCGGGTCAAGCGACCGTTCCATTTTGTTTGGTCCTCCACTTCCCATGGAATATCCCTCATAGCCTCATCCATTTCATAAACCATGAAGTTTACATTATCGTCAACCGTATTGCGGTCGATTTCAAGTGGATCTATCGCTGAATTTGGCTCTAACGCTGTCCAAGTGCCATCTTCGTGTTTTTCAGCCCATAGATACACCGGACCATATTTACGGAATAGCAAAAAGTAGCAATATGCACGCAAGAAACGCGCTTCTGCCTTCATCTGAATTTTTTCTGCAGGGAGCATATCTGTACACGCATCTACATTATTCATAAATACTGTAGCCTGATTTATTCCCTGATAGAACAATTCCCAGTTATTGTATTCCCAATTTGCCGGGCTATATGAGTTGGTAGTGAATTGAAGATATGGAACCCATTGATAAAATGAGAATGTTGCTTCATCACTACGAGGCACCACATAACCATCGCCACATTTATGATTCCAGTTGTCCTTATTTGTGCCTATATAGTCGTGCTCATACGGAAGATAACTATAAATGTGCACCAAATAACGCTCCACCGTGACACGTTTGGAAAATACCTCTTCCATCGTCATTTGGTCTTGAAGCTTTACCTCCAAATAGTCTTCGCACGATACCGATGCGAATCCCAATGCGGCAACTGTGATTATATATAAATATTTTATAGTTCTCATATTTTCCTAATCGTTGTTAGAATGAAATACTAAGACCAACTGCACCTGTCATCATCTGCGGATATTGCTGTCCATAGTTTTCAATACCACTTTCTTGGGTTAATTCCGGGTCCCATAGTTTGAATTTCGACCACGTTGCCAAGTTTACTGCCTGCAGATAAACACGCACACTGCTGAGATATGCTTTCATTGTGAGATTACGTGGCAAAGTATAACCAAGTTCTATATTCTTCAAACGTAGGAAACTCATGTCACGTTGCCAGAAAGTTGACATCTGCATATTGTTTTCAACCTTTGATAATGCAAGACGAGGATACAGTGCATTCGGATTGGGATTTTCAAGTGTCCAACGATTGTTTGCCACATCCTTGTATATATTACCGTCATGCAAAATGTTGCTTGATTGACCATACAACGGTTGTCCCGTAACAAACGCAGTAACATGTGCCACACCCTGGAAGAATACCGAGAAGTCAATACCTTTCCATGCAACTGTTCCACCAATACCGTATGTGAGTTCCGGGTTCTTTGTATATCCGAGCGTAATGTAGTCAAACTGGTCTATCACACCGTCACCATTGATATCTTTATATTTGATATCACCAGGACGCACCTGCGAAAATGTCTGTTTCGGACTATTGGCAATTTCTTCCTCCGATTGGAACAATCCGAGTGCAACGAGACCTGCCTGACGTGGATAGTGCTGACCTATATTGCTCTGATAAGCCCAGATTGGTGTTGGCTCATCATCGTAATCGTATGTATTTCTGTTAAATGTGAGATTTCCACGACCTGACACGAACCAATCGCCTACCGCTTTGCGATATTCAACTGAAATTTCATAACCTCTGTTGCTCATTTCACCCACATTCACATATTCACGAACATTCTGTCCGACTGTAGAAGGAATACTGTTTTGGAGGATGAAAATACCATCACGTTTTTCATAGAACACATCGGCAAGGATATTGAGGTCGCCATTAAAGAATCCGAGTTCCACGCCCACATTCTCTTTTGTTGCCCTTTCCCATTGTACATCCGGGTTACCCGGCATACCGGTTGCAATACCTGATATTCCGGATGGCACTTTTTCTCCAAATACATACCCGTATGCACCGCCATTCATTGTCGTATTAAATGCGAAACGGCGGGCACCTCCAATTTGGTCATTACCTATTGTACCATATGACGCCTTGATTTTAAACATGTTCCATGTTGGTTGCAAGCGTTCCCAGAATGACTCATTACTTATAATATAACCAATTGCAAACGATGGGAAGAAACCGAAACGTTTACCTGGCGAGAAGTTTTCTGATCCGTTGTAACCAAAGTTAAATTCTGCAAAATATCGACTGTCATAGTTATATGTAAAACGACCTGCAAGACCGATATTTCTGTATGGGAACGATTGTTCATACGAGCCTGGGAATGCCAATGTTTTGTTACGCATTGTAAACAATATCATTGCGCCCACATCATGTTTATCGGAGAATACTCGGTCGTATGTCAGCGATGCTTCAAGGTTTGTCGAACGGCTACCCCAATTACCTGATTGTCCAAACTGCATATAATCGGAACCATCGTTATTTTTATGAAGGATAAGATTTCCTTCCTCGTCTCTTCCTTCGGCTGAATATGTAACAGGCCATATCGAGCGTTTAATTGTATTTCCCGTATTTGCATCCCATGAAACTTTAATATTTGCTTTCAAGCCTGGTGTTACAAATTCCGAGAAATCCTGTGTCAACGTCACCAACGATTGTGCCGTATAATCAAAATCCTGTGCATAACCGACATTGTTCAACGTATTGAACGGGTTTTCACCGATTGCCGGACGTGCTATTTCTCCGGTTGAGAATCTCGTAGGAGTAGATATTGGCGTAGTACGCAACGTCTGCCAATAAATCTCATACATTGATGCTGTCGTATTATTCTTTGTCTTGTATATAGTTCCGAGCGACAACCCGAGTTCTGTGCTTGATGTAATGTTAACATCCACGTTTGCACGGAAGTTAAGACGCGAGAAATCAAGCTGTGCATCATAGCGCGATTTGTCTGCCATATTAAACAACGACGATTCATGATAATATGCTCCCGATATATAGTAGCGCACACTCTGTGTACCTCCGGTCACACTCAAATTCACGCGCGAAGTGCTTGCTTGATTTTTGAATATTGTTTTTATCCAATCTACACTCGGATACAAATCCGGGTCATACCCTGTGAGATATTTTTCTGCCTCACTTGGCTGGATGGCAAGACGATTTGAACCGTCAACTGTAATATCATTATAATACTTAATCCATTCCTCTGTATTTGCCATTTCCGCAAGACGTAGAGGGGCTGTAACACCAAATTCTGCTTTTGCATTTACTTTCGGACGCGATTCGGCACCACGTTTAGTGGTTATCACCACAATACCGTTTGCTCCTCTCACACCATACAATGCTGTTGCTGTCGCATCTTTAAGGATTGAGAATGTGGCGATGTCGTTAGGGTCCACAAGGTCCATACTACGTTCCACTCCGTCAACAAGAATTAGCGGCGATGAATAATTACCGAATGTAGATATACCGCGAATCCAGAATTCCGATGTTGAGCCCGGGGCTCCTGAACGTTGCATCTGCACTACTCCGGCAAGCTTTCCGGCCAAGTTGTTTGAAAGTTGTCCAACCGGAGAGCGAAGGTCTTCGGCTGTTACCGTACTGATTGCACCTATCACACTCGCTTTCTTCTGCTTACCGAAAGCCACAACTGTCACCTCATCAAGTTCTGCTGTTTGTTCCTGTAATGTAACAATCAAGTCGTTCTGTGAGGTTGTCACCTGAACACTTTGGGATTTCATTCCCAAAAATGATATTTCAAGTGTACTTTTGGGCGCAACTTCTATTTCATAGTTACCGTCAAAATCAGTAATTACACCCTTGGAACTACCCTTTACCTGTACGATGGCTCCGGGAATACCTTCGCCGGATTCATCAATAATCTTACCGGACACCTTTATACTCGCATTAGATGATTGTTGCTGCGGCTCTGCTACAGATGCCGGCTCTGCATACACACCCACCGATAGTGTTAGGCATAGTGCCGATAAAATCACACTTTTAAATTTTCTCATAAACAATTATTCTGCTTTTATATATGCATTAGTAATAAATTCCTCTGTTTAGTATGGTTTGCAAATTTATATCATTTATCCGACATATTCCGCATCTAATGCAATATTTTTTAACAAAAAATTACATCTTGCAACGAATTCACTATTTTTTAGTCACAAAATTTGTCTCTACAAAAAATTTGCATATCTTTGCACCCGATATGCGCGAAATGCGTGGTTCTTTCTGTGCCTCTATTTTTGCGCAAAGAGATTTTATTAACCCTATTTATTAACAATTAAATGAATCAAGAATTGAAAAATTCTCCAATTGAAGACTTCGATTGGGATGCCTACGAAAAAGGTGAAACCAAAACCGATGTCTCTCGCGACGAACAAGAGAAATCTTACGATGCGTCGCTTAACACTATTAAGGACAAAGATGTAACCGAAGGTACTATCATCTCTCTCAACAAGCGTGAAGCGGTAGTAAACATCGGATACAAGTCCGACGGTATTATTCCTATCAGCGAGTTCCGCTACAATCCCGACATCAAAGTGGGCGACAAAGTGGAAGTGTTCGTTGAAAATCAAGAAGACAAAAAAGGTCAACTCGTGCTTTCTCACAGAAAGGCGCGCGCAAGCCGCAGCTGGGACCGTGTTAATCAAGCACTTGCCAACGACGAAATCATCAAAGGTTATATCAAATGCCGCACTAAGGGTGGTATGATCGTTGATATCTTCGGCATCGAAGCTTTCCTCCCGGGTTCGCAAATCGATGTTAAACCTATCCGCGACTACGATGTTTTCGTTGATAAAACTATGGAATTCAAAGTCGTTAAAATCAACGAAGAATTCCGCAATGTTGTTGTTTCTCACAAAGCGCTTATCGAAGCTGAACTTGAACAACAAAAGAAAGAAATCATCTCCAAACTCGAGAAAGGTCAAGTACTCGAAGGTTCTGTTAAAAACATCACTCCCTACGGCGTATTCATCGACCTTGGTGGCGTTGATGGCCTCATTCACATCACCGACCTTTCTTGGGGACGTGTTAATCGTCCTGAAGAAGTCGTTTCTCTCGACCAGAAACTCAATGTCGTTATTCTCGACTTCGACAACGACAAAAAACGCATCGCTCTCGGCTTAAAACAACTCCTCCCACATCCTTGGGATGCGCTTGATGCCGACCTCAAAGTGGGCGACAAAATCAAAGGTAAAGTTGTCGTTATGGCCGATTACGGTGCATTCATCGAAATCGCTCCGGGAGTGGAAGGTCTTATACACGTTAGCGAAATGTCTTGGTCTCAACACCTCCGTTCTGCTCAGGACTTCATGAAAGTCGGCGACGAAGTCGAAGCTGTTGTTCTTACTCTCGACCGCGACGACCGCAAGATGAGTCTCGGTATCAAACAACTCAAAGCCGACCCATGGGAAGGTATCGATGATAAATACCCTGTGGGCAGCAAACACTCTGCTAAAGTTCGCAATTTCACCAACTTCGGTGTATTCGTTGAAATCGAAGAAGGCGTTGACGGGCTCATCCACATTTCCGACCTTTCTTGGACTAAGAAAATCAAGCACCCGAGCGAGTTTACTCAAATCGGTGCCGACATCGATGTTCAAGTGCTA
>JAFLTZ010000054.1 GCA_022509045.1 Muribaculaceae bacterium
AAAGAAGGGGTCTTCCGTTATACGTTTTCTCGCGGTCGCAAAATAAATTCGCCTGTACTTATCGCTAACGCAATGCATCATCGCAGCGATGCATTTTCATCTGTTGCTACTTTAATCGGTGTAGCCGGCGCATTGTTCCTTGACCAAAAAGGAATAATTTTCGACCCACTTGCCGCCATACTCGTAAGTTTATATATCTGTAAGTCAGGTTATGAGGTCGTAAAACCAAGTATCGACGAATTGCTTGAAAAATCATTACCTGAGGAAACTGAAAAAGAGATTTGGCAGATTTTGTGCTCTGTCCCGGGCATTGAGGGAGTCCATAAACTGAAGACAAGAAAAATTGGCAACAAAATCGCCATCGAAGCTCACACCGAAATGGATGGAAAAATGTTGCTTGAAGATGCCCATCGTATTGCTACGGTGGCTGAGAACAAACTAAGAAAACATTTTGGAAGTAAAACTCATGTCGGTATTCATATGGAACCGGCAAAACATCATAAAGAGCAATGAAAGAATCTAAAGGTATCGGCTTTTTCGAGAAATATCTGACGCTGTGGGTGGCGTTGTGCATCGCGTCGGGAATAGTCGTCGGGCAGTGGCTACCCGCAATCCCCGAAACTATCGGACGGTGGGAATATGCGAATGTGTCAATTCCGATAGCTGTGTTAATTTGGTTGATGATTTACCCAATGATGCTCAAAGTGGATTTTCAAAGCGTCCGTAACGTGGCGCGGCAGCCGAAAGGCATCATAGTAACCTGTGCTACCAACTGGCTAATCAAGCCGTTCACAATGTTCGGCATCGCGTGGTTGTTTTTCTTTGTCATTTTCAAGGCGTGGATTCCCGCCTCGCTTGCCGATGAATATTTAGCGGGAGCGGTGCTGTTGGGTGCTGCACCATGCACGGCTATGGTCTTCGTGTGGAGCTTCCTCACAAAAGGCGATGCTGCATATACGTTGGCGCAGGTCGCTGTAAATGACTTGATTATACTTGTGGCTTTTACACCGATTGTGGCACTACTGCTCGGTATCGGAGGCGTGACTGTACCTATGGACACACTGCTGCTGTCTGTGCTACTGTTCGTGGTGATTCCGCTGGCTGCGGGCGTCATCACTCGTATAACAGTCGTAAAGCGCAGAGGCAAAGAGTATTTTGAAAATGTTTTTGTCAAAAAGTTCGACAATATTACGATTATCGGGCTGCTGCTGACGCTCGTCATTCTTTTCTCGTTTCAGGGCGAAACGATACTCGCTAATCCGTTGCATATCGCGTTGATTGCCGTGCCGCTTATTGTGCAGACTGTATGCATCTTTTTCGTTGCCTACTGCTGGGCTCATTGGTGGAGATTACCACATTCGGTCGCAGCACCTGCCGGCATGATTGGTGCAAGCAACTTCTTCGAGTTAGCGGTGGCAGTAGCCATATCATTGTTTGGGTTACAGTCGGGAGCTGCTCTGGCTACTGTAGTCGGAGTGTTGGTCGAGGTCCCTGTTATGCTGATGCTTGTCGGCATTGCTAACAATACTCGTCAATGGTTTAATTGAATAATAAAAATTACGGTCGATAATTTAACTTTATTGAACTTTGACTGTCAAAGAAACAAACGAGAATATGAAATAGGTAAATGAATAATCACATCGACGACACTGCATTGATTGAGATGATTTCGAATCCTAATACGCGCGATAATGGATTCAGGCAATTACTTGCCCAATATGGTGAAAGGTTGTATTGGCATATTAGAAGGCTTGTGGTGAAGCATGATGATGCAGAAGATGTGATGCAGGAGACGTCAATAAATATTTACCGACATCTTGATAAATTCAAAGGAGAAAGTTCACTACTCACATGGATGTATCGTATTGCTACAAATGAGTCCCTGCGTTGGTTGCAAAGGCAAGCAGGATTGTGGAAAAGCTCCGATGCCGTTAGTATGGAACTTGCCGAGAATTTAGCTTCTGAGTGTAACATTGATATTGAAAATGCTGAAATTCTTTTCCAAAAAGCAATACTCTCTTTGCCCGAACAACAAAGGTTGGCTTTTAATATGAGGTATTATGATGATCTTCCGTATGAAGAAATATCAAAAATCACCGGAAAGAATATAAACACTCTTAAAACCAATTATCATATTGCTGCAGAGAAAATTAGGAATTATTTAAAGGAGCACTCGATATGAAACAGGATTTTGAAAACAATTTTAATGGCTATAAACTTCCTTATCACGAAAGTGAGGAATATGTCAAAGCTCTTATTGAGCGGTGTGCCGACAATGCCATTGCTGCTTCTGAAAAAAGAAATGATAAGAAACAGTATGGATTATGGAATCGACTAAACTATCGTGTAGTTGCAGTTGCCGCGTCTGTTGTCGCTATTGTTTGTGTAGCGTTGGGACTTATTCTAAATGAATCATCAAAATTGAATAATTCTTTATACGCTTCGTTAGAACAAGCACCTTCATTTGAGGATATGTTAGTATCACTATCGGATGAACAGATGGAAATGCTTTCGTATGCGTATGTAGAAATTCCCGATTATACTAATGAATAATTTGTTGATTATGAAGAAATATATAGTTTTAATATTAGCATTGGTAATGATTCCTTGCATGATATATGCTTCAGATAAGAATAATAAGGCTCCAAAAATTGACAAAGAAGTAATTTTTCAATCCAAAGTAAAAACTATGGTTGATAAACTACAACTTTCTCCGGATCAAGTTGATAAATTTGTACCCATATATCGTGAATATGTAGAAAAAGTACTCGCCAACCGTCCTAAATATGTAGGACCGAAATCTGTTCTGACACGACAAGGTAAAATTAAGCCCGGTATAAAATTATCACAAGAACAGGCTCTTAACATTGCTCGTGAGCGAATTTCTATTCAACAACATATTCTCAGCGTTCAGCAGGAAACTTTGGAAAAGTTGAAATATGTGCTCACTCCACAGCAGTTGCTCAATTTTACACATGTGGAAAGTCAGATGGGACGGAGTGTTGCTGAGGCATGGAAAAATAAGGGACATAAAGGGCATGGGCATCCTGATAAGAAACACGTAGCTCCACCAGTAAAAAAGAGAGACTAAATCATTCTCTGAAATATACACGTTTCACTCGAGGTGAAACAGATGTGAGAACCTCGTATGGAATTGTTCCAATGGCCGCCGCAATATCTGTGGCGGTATTTGTTTTTCCAAAAATTTCCACATTATCGCCGACTTTGCATTCCGGCACATCAGTAATGTCAATCATGCAGGCATCCATACATATATTACCAACAGTCGGGCATTTTACACCTTTCACCACAAAACTAACATTGCCGTTTCCACAGCGACGGTCGATACCATCGGCATATCCAACAGGTATTGTTGCAATTTTCGTACTGCGTGTAATTACACCTTTTCGCCCATAACCTATTGTGGTACCAGCTTGCCATTCATTTATTGATATAATATTTGTATGAAGTGACGATACCGGACGAAGTGCCACGCTGTTATCACTACATGGTGATATTCCGTATAGTCCTAATCCAAGACGAACCATATCATACTGCTTGTCTTTAAAGCGCACTATTCCGGCTGAGTTAAGAGCATGGCGTAGGATATGCATTTGTGGTAAGCCGGATTGTAACATATCAGCGCAATTCTCATAATATTCGAATTGCATCTTGGTATATTCATTACTTTCAAGAGAGTCCTCATCTGCAACACAAAGGTGAGTGAATACAGATTTCACATATAAACTATCCTGGCATTTGAGCATTTCGATTAGTTTGCTGAGTTGCTCTTCTCTGAAGCCCAATCGATGCATGCCTGAATCTATTTTTATGTGGATGGGATAGTTGGAAATACCAAGTTTTTTAGCTTCTTTGATAATTTCCGCACACATCTCTATAGAATATATTTCTGGCTCGAGATGGTTGCTGAAAAGCGATTTATAATCTGCCACTCGGGGATTCATCACCATTATTGGCATTGTTATGCCGGCATTACGCAAATCGGCTCCCTCGTCCACTACTGCTACTGCAAGGTATGCGGCACCTCTGTCTTGGAGAGTTTTCGCTATTTCATATGAGCCGGCTCCATATCCCGATGCTTTGATCATACATATTATGCCCGTGGTTGGGTTCAACATTCGGCGATAAGTGTTGTAATTATCAGCAAGAGCGTCAAGGTTTACTTCCAAGACGGTTTCGTTGCGCCTTGCTTCGAGATGTTCAACTATTTTTGTCACCTCTTGTTCCCCTCTTCCCTTCACAAGAATCTGTTCTCCTGCAAATTCACTTACCGGACATCTTTGGATAAAGTCATCGGCATTCCTGTAGAAATCAGCTTTTTTAATTGAAGAGAAAACAATTGCATTTGCCGATATATCCTTCCCGATGCCTATTACTCTGGAAAAATGATAAATATTAAGAAGATTGGCTGCAGATTCATATACCGACCTTGAATCAGTGTTTTCACTCGCAAAGTCAGAAATTATTGCCGTACGGTTCATTTGTTTTATATCACTACGGCGATTCATAAATTCCATTGCTTGCTGCAGTGAATGGATGTCGTTGGTATAACTGTCGCTGACTATAACACACCTGTTGCAACCTTCTCTCACCTCTATTCTTGTGCCGAAATATGCAACATTACCAATCATATAGTTGATTTTGCTCGGAGAGTATCCAAGATATAGCAGCAATGTTAATGAGTGCAGTGCATTTTCGACGTCGTACCCCAATTTGCCGGGCACATTAAGAGTGTGCGCATTTCCGTTGTGTAAGTATGTTATTTTGACTCCTTTTGATTGCAGGTCGGTTGCCTCTACATACACATACGCATCTCTATTTTGATTGCTCCACGCAATGTGTTTCACACTATCGCCGCAGGTCTGGTTTATACACTGTGAAATAATAGGGTCATCACAATTGTATATTATAGCTTTGGCATGGATAAAAAGTTTGCATTTTTCTTTACATTTCGCCTCATAGGATTCAAAAGCGTCAGAATGTGCTTCTCCGATATTTGTAATTATCCCTATGGTGGGAGAAATCATATGTTGGAGACGTTCCATTTCCCCTTTCTGCGACACGCCGGCTTCTATCAAGGCTATCCGTGTGTGTTCCGGCTCTATTTCCCACAATGATAAGGGTACTCCTATTTGCGAATTATAGCTGCGAGGCGATCGTACGATTTCGGTACTTGTGAATAGCGATTGATATAGCCATTCTTTTAATGTAGTCTTGCCTGCACTACCGGTGATGCCTATCACCTCCGCGCTTTTTGCCAATTCCCGTACCCATGCACCGATTCTTTGCAGAGCACAGAGTGTATCTTTTACCCTAAGTATGTTAGCTTCTTGATAATCTGTGCGGTTTATAACCATGTTTTCATCGATTACAAAATTGCGCACACCGGCAGCATATAGCCCTGGGATATATCTGCTTCCTTCATTGTTCCCTGTACGCAGTGCAAAGAACAACGTCCCTTCTGCTTTCGATAATGAACGGGAATCGGTAAGCAGTTGATTGATTTCCATCGCTTTCAACGGGACCTCACTTTCGGCTCCTATTATTGCTGATAATGTGATAATATCTGTAATCATTATTACAATCGGTCTGACAAATATGGATATTTTTTACATAGCTGAGTTTTGGCGGATAAAACTTTGTCGCAATATGCTTTTATCGCTACCTCATTTTGATTCATCACTCGATGAGCTGCCAATCGGCTGTACGATTCACATTCCTTCGCTATCTGCCGAGTCTGTTCATTTGTGAATATATCAATAAATAATTCATAGATATAATTGATAGCCATATCCGAGGGATGCACCATGTCGGATGCGTAATATCTATAATCACGCAAATCGTCGTTCAATGCTTCGTATGCCGGGAAGTAAACCACTTTATCTTCTCCGCAGCGGTTGCATATCTCATCAGCAGCTATTCGCAGTTTGCTTTTGCTTATTTGATTACCGGATAGTCCATCAGAAAGATGGCGCACAGGGCTAACTGTAAGTATTACCCTCAAGTTTGGATTTAGGCGCCATAATACGTCAAATAGCATCACATACGTATCGGCTATCTCTTTTACATCAAGTAATTGTCGATTAAAATCTGTAGCAGGAAATTTATGGCAGTTATTTACCAACATGCCGTCCGATTTACGCTCAAACACCCACGCTGTGCCCCATGTTATAATCAACACCTGAGCTGAAGCAAGTATTTGGTGGGCATTGAAGATGCGGTTGTTGATAAGTCGCAGCGTTTCATTCTGCGATGGGAGTGCCATTGCTGAATGATGCCACATACTAATCCATCTGCCTTCACGCTCTACCAACTCGTATGGCTCAAAAGGGGAGTTGTCATATATCCTTGCCAACGAAGAGGCTATCGATGCAGGATTAAACGTTGTACCAAAAGGATTTATATCAACATCGAAAAGCGCATTCCTTAGCATGCTCCCTATATTATCTGTAAAGCATGAGCCTAACATCAATATGCCATCTTTGTGGTTTATATTCCACCGGCATGGAGTCCGCTCTATTTCGGTTCTGAATTTCATGCTGACATTTATGAAAGCATAGGCGACACACGCCAATATGTCGCCTACCTTATTATTTCAGAGGAATTTCTATCTTAGTTTTATTTCTGAGATTTGAGTAAATCTCTGATTTCGGTAAGCAAAGTAACTTCTTCACTTGGTGCCGGAGCTTCCGGTTCCGGAGCCGGTTCTTCTTTCTTCTTCATAAGTTTACCAATTGCACTCATGAAAATAAAGATAGCTAATGCAATAATGATGAAGTCAACAAACGATTGGATAAAACTGCCATAGTTTAATGTGCTGGCTGCTATCGTTTCTCCGGCTTCATTCACATATTCGGGTTTTAGCACCAATTTGAGTTCTGAAAAATTCACCCCGCCAAGGAGTATTCCAACTGCCGGCATTATCACGTCGGCTACCACTGAACTCACAATTTTACCAAAAGCGCCACCGATTACTACACCAATAGCCATGTCCATCACATTGCCTTTAAAAGCAAAGGCTTTGAAATCACTGAAAAATTTTTTAAACATCTCCTTTTTCTTTTATTTTTTTATTATAAACTAAATTCCGATATAGTGCCAATTGTGGCTTTTATTCTTTATTACCACAAAAGTATATATATTTTCTATATAAATCACATATTTTTGATATAACTTTTGAAAAAATGTATTAATTTTGTAGCGCGAAAAACAAGGTCCTAATTGAAATAAAGAAAAATAACAACATTTATTAATTTTTTATATTAAGATGACAAAAATAGGTATTAACGGTTTTGGACGTATCGGTCGCTTCGTTTTCCGTGCTTCCACTAAGAGAAATGACATTGAAGTTGTTGGTATCAACGATCTTCTTCCGGTTGATTACATGGCTTACATGCTTAAGTATGACACTATGCACGGTCAATTCGAAGGCACTGTGGATTATGATGTTGAAAAAAGCCTTCTTATCGTAAACGGTAAATCTATCCGCGTTACAGCTTGCAAAAATCCTGCTGAAATTGCTTGGAATGAAGTTGGTGCTGAATATGTAGTTGAATCTACTGGCCTTTTCCTCACAAAAGAAAAAGCTCAGGCTCACATTGAAGCTGGTGCTAAATATGTTGTTATGTCAGCCCCTTCTAAGGACGACACTCCAATGTTTGTTTGCGGTGTGAATGAAAAAACATACGTTAAAGGTACTCAATTCGTTTCCAATGCTTCTTGCACCACCAATTGCTTGGCTCCTATTGCTAAGGTGCTCAACGACAAATTCGGTATCGTTAACGGTCTTATGACTACTGTTCACTCTACTACTGCTACTCAAAAAACTGTAGATGGTCCTTCTATGAAAGACTGGCGTGGTGGTCGTGCTGCTTCTGGTAATATCATCCCTTCTTCTACTGGTGCTGCTAAAGCTGTAGGCAAAGTTATTCCTGAACTCAACGGTAAACTCACAGGTATTTCTATGCGTGTTCCTACTCTTGATGTTTCTGTAGTGGACCTCACAGTTAACCTTGCTAAACCCGCTACAAAGGAAGCTATTTGTGCTGCTATGAAAGAAGCTGCTGAAGGTGAACTCAAAGGTGTGCTTGGTTACACAGAAGATGCTGTTGTTTCTGCCGATTTCCTTGGCGACACTCGCACTTCTATTTTCGACGCTAATGCTGGTGTTTATTTGACAGAAAACTTTGTAAAGGTTGTTTCTTGGTACGACAACGAAATTGGTTATTCTAACAAAGTTCTCGATCTCATTGCTCACATGGCAAGCGTAAACTGCTAATATACATTTATCAGTATATGGAAAGCCCGAGGATTCCCCCGGGCTTTTTTATTGTCAATCAATATTCACTTGATGTCAATATGATAGAAGAATTGAGCCTCCGCAGATAATAATTTTCTGATGCGGAGGCTCGTCGAATTTAAATCCTTTTCAAATGAAAAATGTGTTTATTTTACAGGTGTGAAAATAGAAGGTGTTTGAACATTAAAAATAAGCATAGCATTTGGACCAATACCTGCTTGTGGACTTCCATTCACGCCGTATGCGAGTTTGCCCGGGATATAAAGTATGTATTCTGCTCCGGGGCTCATCATCAAAAGTCCTTCTTTGAAACCCGGAACTACACCTGCTGGTGTGAATGTGCGAGCTTCACCTTTTGAAGAGTCAAATTCTTTACCATCTATGAGTGTACCTGTGTAAATCACATTGATGCGGTCCGATGTGATAAATTTGTTGCCATCACCTTCTTTGATAACTTTGTATGCCAACCCTGACTCCGTTACTTTGATTTCCGGGTCAGCTGCCATCTGGGCTGCAAGATATTCTTCACCGTCTTTCACATTTTTAAGAGCTTCAGGTGATTGTGATTTTTTCACTTCTATCAATCTCTGAATCTGCATCTGTGCTGTGTTCATATCCACAACATTTGTGTCAGATTTGATGGTTTGATTCATATATTTGTAGAGTTTGTCAAGATTGAGTTCCACGTTTTCTGCCTGGCGAAGTTGCACGGCTGTCATAAGCAATTGCATACCAACTTGTAGTCCGGCTACTGAGCTTGACGATGTGTCTGCACCCATCACAAGTTTCACGTTGCTTGCAAAATCCGATTCGTTGAACGATGAGTCTCTGGCTATGATTTGTTGTTTTACCATTGTACCATAGAGCGATCCAAAATAGTAGCTTAACGAATCATCAAGAGTTTTTGGTGAGTTCGATGTGCCATTGCTACAACTCATTGCGCCTCCAAGCATTGATGCTCCGAGGGCAAATACTAAAAATTTCTTCATAATCTATTATAGTTTTTTGTTTATAAAAATATTTCTTGAATATTATAAAATTAGTCCGCTCGAACGTTCCACTTTTATCAATTTCACGTCAAAGATAAGGGTGCTGTCCGGTAGAATCATCTGGCCTGCTCCCTGTGAGCCGTAGGCCAATTCCGATGGAATATAGAGTTGCCATTCAGCTCCTTCGTTCATCATTTGCAAAGCCTCAACCCATCCGGGTATCACTTGGTTTACACCAAAAGTTGCTGGCTCGCCGCGTTCCACCGATGAGTCAAACACTGTGCCATCTATCAGTCTGCCGGTATAGTGCACCGTTACTTTGTCAGTTGCCTTCGGAGGCATCCCTGTTCCGGCTTTTATCACCTTATATTGCAAGCCCGATGCTGTAACTTTCACTCCCTCTTGCTTGGCATTTTCCTCTAAAAATTTCTTACCAAGCTCTTTATTGGCGCGCATTTGTTCTGCTTGAAGTTGGGTGAAAAACTCATTTACAACCTTCTGTGCTTCCTCGTAGCTAAATTCCGGCTTTGCTCCGGAATACACTGCTTTTAGTGCTGATGCGAAATCATCGGCATTAAGCTCTTTAACGCCGGAATGCTTGAAGTTTTGGCCCATGCTCAGACCGAGTGCATAACTTAATTTGTCCATTTCTAAATTTTAATGTTTACATACATTATTGTGTCATCAGAATATCTGACACAATACGTCACGCAAAGTTATAGCTTTTATTAGAGTTATCACTTATTTATTAGGTAAAAAATTGTAAATTTGTGCTGCAATGCTCCAAAATTAAACGTTTGTTGCTATGAATAAGAAAAAAATTGTAGTCTCTACTGGTGCCGGAGTGAGTGCTGAAAGCGGAATTTCCACTTTTCGAGATGCCGGCGGACTTTGGGAACAATACCCGGTTATGGATGTGGCAAGTGCCGAAGGATTTGCCCGTAATCCTGATTTGGTACACCGATTTTATAATGCACGTCGCCGACAATTGCTTGAAGCAAAACCTAACGCTGCCCATATATTGCTTGCCGAACTCGAAAATGACTTCGATGTTGAGATTATTACTCAAAATGTTGACAATCTCCACGAGCGTGCGGGTAGTTCAAAAGTGTTGCACCTGCATGGAGAACTCATGAAAGTGAGGTCCATGAAAAATGAGAATCGTATATACGAACTCTCTGCCGATAATCTTGACACCGACATACACACCCGTGACATCCATGGCGATCCTGTGCGCCCGCATATCGTTTTTTTTGGTGAGGCGGTCCCTAACATTGAGCCGGCAATTATGTTGGCTCAGCAGTCTGACGTGTTTGTTGTGATTGGCACATCGCTCAACGTATATCCTGCTGCTTCACTTTTGCATTACGTGAAACCCGGCACACCAATTTATTACATCGACCCCAATCCGGCTCTTGTAACAGTACCTAATCTCACTGTGATTACAAAACCGGCTACCGAAGGGGTTAAAGAGCTTGTCGATATTTTACGCGAGGGATAAAAATAAAGCGCAATCCATTAGAATTATAACATTTTTCCTTTGAATAATTTCCGACATATCCATATAATAATTAAATTTGCGTGTTATTTATAATCTAATTTTCAACTAAACATTTACTATTTTATGAAGAAAATTTTACTCAATGTTGCTCTAATTGCCTCTATGGCAGTTTCAGCCGTTGCTCAGGAAATGAGTATCGAAACAAATTGGGGGTACCTCGTTAACGATGGTAAAGCTAATCCGGTTCCTGAATTGGAAGGAAACTGGGGTGGCGCTGCTTCTCCGCAAAATGCTTATTGTACACGTTTTGGTGTGGGTATGAATGGTAAAATTCTTGTGCAAAATCACAAAAACAACACCATCTCTGCTATCACTGAAAAGGGAGTGGAAGTTTACAAACAGCTCAATGCAGTTACAGCCGACAAATGGAACGGTACAGCTATCTCTACCGACGATGCCGGTAATGTTATTTTCAACTATTGCTTTACCGATGCTGCAAAATCAGTAAAATATTGGGGTGTTATCAATAAAAATGGTGACATCTCCGATGTTAACCTTACAGACGCCAACTACTCAGCGCTTGCCGTTACAGGTCGCCTTGACCTCATTGGTAAAATTGTAGGTGATGTTACAAGTGCTGAAGGTGGTATTGGTTATGCAACAACCGCTGCTGGTAAGAGAGTGGTAATGTATCACTTCAAAGGTGACGGCACTAAAGTAACTTCTGTTACCGCAGCCGTTTCTACAGATGATATCGACGATATCGCGAAATCTTATGGCGCAGGTAACTCAAACGGTGCCGCTCCGAAATATCTTACAGTGAAAGAGATTCTTGCTCAGCCTACACCTGCTAATCAATTCATAGTTTCTGTAGGTGGTCAAAATCCTAACACCGCTCCAAGTGTAGCTGTCGGTAAAATTTACATGTACAACGGCAATACATTGGTTTCTTTAGATGGTTTCGGTAACCGCGCATACAACAATATCGCTACTTTCATTCTTGGAGGCAAACAATATATTGTTCGTAACTATATGGATGAATCAAGCGATCTATTCAATTTAAAAGACGCTAACGATGCACCTGTATATTCAACTTGGAAAAACGTAATGAATTATGGTGTTTATGATATGGAAGGTAAGTGTGTTGCTTCTTGGATGGGCTCAGGTTTTGCTTCTGCTTATGGTATGGGTAATCTGAATGTAGAACCGGTTGACGACAACACTGTCCGTATTTATACTTATGTTGCTACCGGTAGCGCCTACAATACTGACGGTTCAGGTGCTGTGCCAGAATGTGGAACAAAGACCGGTATTTATTGCGCTGTAACAACTCTCAAGGTTAAAAATGTAACTCCGGAACCGGGTGAACTCGCCGGTAGCGGTACAGAAGCAGATCCATACCTGATTGGAACAGCAGAGGATCTTTGCAACGCATATAAAGTAATGAAAGCCAACTCGTTGGTATATTTCAAACAGACAGCCGATATTGATATGGCAGGTATTACAGAATACCATGCAATCAATGGTAGTGCGGGCGGTTATTTGATAGAAGGTACTGAAACCTATGCATATAGCAGTGCTATCAATTATGATGGTGACAACCATATCATCAGCAACTTCCAACCGAAAGATCGTGATGCAGGCGATACAAACAGTAACAATTCATATTATTGTTCAACAATATTCGGAGTATTGGCAGGAACAGTAAAGAATCTTGGAGTAGTAAATGCAAAGCAAAACATTGAATACACAAATCAAGGTGGGGGTATATTTGGTGCATATTTCGGACACTCACAAGCAGCAACTCTTGCACCGGTATCAAAGATAGAGAACTGCTTTGTACAAGGTGAAGTAAAGATGAGTGTAGCACGTTATGCCGGAGGATTTGTAGGGACAAATGCAACAGCATGTGAAATTACCAACAGCTATGCACAGGTAGATTTGGAATCTGCAGCTACAACGGGTTATGTAGGTATGCTTGTAGGCCGAGTAGCAGGTATGAATCAAGTAAAAGTAACCAATAGTTATGCAGCAGGTAAATATACATTGGTAGACGGAACAAGTTCTGATTTATTCGGAGCATTGTTTGCAACCACCGCAGATACAGGTATAACAGTAGATTTAAATAATGTAATCTACTTTGGTGAAGGTCAATGGGCTGGCAAAGGTATAATGGAAGATTCAAAAGTGAAAGCAGAAGTGTATGCAGCGAAAGATGCAGCAGGTATAGCAAAAGTACAAGGCTGGGATG
>JAFLTZ010000055.1 GCA_022509045.1 Muribaculaceae bacterium
TAGAGCATCAGCTTCCCAAGCTGAGGGTCACGAGTTCGAGCCTCGCTTACCGCTCAAATGGGAATCAGACAGTTAACACAAGTTGATTGCCTGATTTTTTGTTTTTCAGTCTCCCCTATTTTTTAATTACCAAAGATTATGAATATTAGTAAAAGAAGTAAGTGCCTGGCTATTTTTAGTCCTGTTTATTATAGGATTATTCACTTTTTCTTTTGTCACGATAGCAACTGTTTGGATTGGTGCAGTAATTTATGATGTATTGACCTATTAGAAAATTAAAAAAATTACCTTTTATTTTGTTATGCCTTCAGCTTGCATTACCTTTGCATAACGATAATTCTTTTAATGATATGGATATTTCGGTAATTGTGCCCCTTTACAACGAAGCAGAATCTTTGCCAGAACTTACTGCATGGATTCAACGTGTTATGGATGAAAATCAATTCTCTTATGAGGTAATTTTTGTCAATGATGGCAGCACAGACAGCTCTTGGGATGTGATTGAACAACTAAGCAAAAACAATCCTAACATTAAAGGAATCAGTTTCAGGCGAAATTATGGTAAATCGCCTGCATTAAACACAGGATTTAACCGAGCCACAGGGGATGTTGTAATTACAATGGATGCCGACCTACAAGACTCTCCCGATGAAATTCCGGAGTTGTATCGCATGATTATTGACGATGGATATGACCTTGTTTCCGGTTGGAAAAAGAAACGCTATGACCCACTGTCAAAGACTATCCCTACAAAACTTTTCAATGCCACAGCTCGTAAAGTTAGCGGAATACATAATTTGCACGACTTTAATTGTGGTCTTAAGGCTTATCGAGGCGAGGTTGTAAAACATATTGAAGTGTATGGCGATATGCATCGTTATATACCTTATCTTGCAAAAAATGCAGGATTTACAAAAATAGGAGAAAAAGTTGTACAACATCAAGCGCGTAAATATGGAAAGACAAAATTCGGGCTAAACAGATTTGTTAACGGCTATCTTGACTTGGGTACACTTTGGTTTATGTCGAAATTTGGCGGAAAACCAATGCATTTCTTTGGTTTCTTGGGAAGCCTGATGTTTATTCTCGGATTTCTTGCTACGATTGTAGTAGGAACAGTAAAACTATACAATATGTACTCCGGTCGTCCATATATTTTGATTACCGATTCGCCATATTTTTATCTGTCGCTCACAGCAATGATACTGGGTACGAACCTGTTTCTTGCAGGATTTGTAGGAGAACTTATTGCTCGAAATGCACAAGGCAGAAACAACTACGAAATTAATGCCGAGATATAATAAATGAAGTCAACTATCCCGCATATTATCTATGTCGTTGCTGTAATACTCTGCGTTACGGCTTGTACATCGCAATGTTTTAACAACCAGTCGAGCATTGGATTGGCAGGATTCTATAGTTCGGGTACTCACTCCAAGATATCCGTAAACAACATTCAGATATATGGCGTAGGAGCACCCAATGATTCTTTGCTCCTGTCATCATCTTCAGCCGTATCACAAGTATATCTTCCATTGCCGGTCATTGGTTCCGAGTGCGCTTTTGTGTTTCATTATACGCAAGAGGAATTAAGTTCAACCGAGCTAAATGATACGCTCTCACTAAAATACGAAGCTGTGCCATATTTCGCAGGGACTGACTGCGGAGCGATGTATGTATATGAAATAAAAGATTTCAGTTACACCACGCATATTGTTGATTCAGTAGCAATACCCGGCATGAAAATCAACAATATAGACCGTGAAACTATACAAATTTACTTACGGACAGCTTCGCAATAGTATATGAAAATCCGTTTACTGCTACATATCACACTGTTATTAACTCTTGTAACCATAATACCCCATCAAGCAAGAGCGCAGCGCACGGTATCACCTATTGAGCGTAAATCAACGCAGCTGAATACCGTTGAAGGTAAAAAGGCTGCACAGCAGCTTATCGAACAAAATGTCAGACCCTCATTGATTTTTGGAGACTCCATCATCAACCTTGATGAATTCACAAAGAAAGACACTGTTAAAGGCCCCGGCAATCTATATCCCCGCATTTATTCATTAACATTCGGTGTTAATATCTGGGACCCTTTAATGCGCATTTTCGGACAAAAATATGGCCTGACCGAATTAAGTGCAGAGATATCATTCCATAACAGATATCAAGCCATAGCCGAATTTGGTGTGGGGCGAGCAAATTCCACCCCTGATGGAATGAATTTCACATATAAATCACCCCTATCATTTTATGGCAAATTGGGTGGGTCCTATAATTTTCTATTCAACAAAGAACCTGATTACCGATTCACTGCCGGGCTATTATTCGGCTACACCCCGTTCAAGTACTCAATAGAAAATGTCGGTGCCAAATCGGACTATTGGGGTCAACAAACAGTTTTTAATATTGACAATCAGCACTCTCATGCACTATGGGCAGAACTTGCTTTAGGTCTGAGAGTCAAAATATACAGGAGTTTATTCATGGGATGGAATTTTAAATATCGGTTTTTGCTTAATTATGGAAGCAATCAATATGGAGCCCCCTGGTATATCCCCGGAATAGGCGCTCGTGGACAAAGTATAGGGGGTGCATTTTCGATTTATTACGTAATTCCGCTCAATAAACAATATGGTCTATCAAAGGCAGAAGAGATAGCAGAACAATATTCAAATATTATTCCGGCAGAAAATCCCGGAATCGGGACTGATGAGAATAATTAGACTACATATAATTATAGACTTGTGAAAAAGATAACAATAGCAATTGACGGATTTTCGTCATCCGGGAAAAGCAGTATGGCTCGCCAATTGGCCGCCACCATAGGATATGCATATATCGACAGCGGGGCAATGTACCGTGCAGTGGCTTTGTATTGTCTTGAAAATGATATCATAACAGGGGATGGCATCATAGACACAGAAAGGCTCGAGAAATGTCTCCCCCAAATTAATATCGGTTTTGAGGTAAATCCAGTATCAGGACGTTCAGAGGTAACATTAAATGGTGTTAATGTAGAGAATTGCATTCGTACTCTTGAAATATCTAATGTGGTGAGCCGCGTGGCGGCAGTGCCTGCAGTGCGCCATGCAATGGTTGCTATTCAGCAACAATTAGGAATAAAAAAAGGTATCGTAATGGATGGTAGAGATATCGGCACTACCGTATTTCCGGATGCAGAGATGAAAATCTACGTTAATGCTGATGCGCAAGTCAGAGCAGAAAGACGCTACAAAGAGCTACTCGAAAAAGGTCAATCGGTAGAATTTGACGAAGTACTCAAAAATGTCAAAGAGCGAGATTATATAGATATGACTCGTGAAGAAAGCCCACTACGCAAGGCTCCTGATGCTATATTGCTCGACAATTCACATATGACTCCGGAGGAGCAGAATGAAGCGCTGTTACAGATATTTAAACGCATAACAAATGCATGAAATAGAGATTGACAACGATTCCGGTTTCTGTTTCGGAGTGGTAACCGCCATTAATAAGGCAGAAGAACAGCTGAACCTATCTGAACGTTTATACTGCTTGGGCGACATCGTACACAATAGCGATGAGGTGGAGCGTTTGCGTAATCGAGGGCTGGAGACCATTACCCATGCCGATTTACAAAAATTGAGCGGAGTAAAAGTTTTACTGAGAGCCCATGGAGAACCACCCTCCACATACGCTATAGCTCGTTCGCGGGATATTGAAATTATTGATGCCACCTGCCCTGTGGTATTAGCCTTGCAAAAACGTATTAAAGAAACATATTGCAATGCAGTTTCCGGTCTTCAGATTGTCATATACGGGAAGTCAGGTCATGCGGAAGTAAACGGACTCGTCGGTCAAACAGAAGGTTCGGCAATTGTGGTGGAAGGAATCAAAGACCTCGACAAACTTGACTATAATCGCCCAATTGCACTATATTCGCAAACCACAAAATCGCTTGACGGGTACAAAAATATAATCGAAGAAATAAGACGACGGATTGCCCCCGGTGTAGAATTTCAAAGTTTCGATACTATATGTCGTTCTGTTGCCAACAGAATCCCCAAAATCAGACACTTTGCCGCCTCGCACGATGCTGTAATTTTTGTGTGTGGAGCAAAAAGCAGTAATGGCAAGATTCTGTTTGCCGAATGCCGTGAAGCGAATCCTAATACCCACATGGTTACAACAGTGCCTGATGATATTCCGCTTGAATCTTTACGGGAAGCAAAATCCATCGGTATATGTGGTGCGACATCTACCCCTCGTTGGCTTATGGAACAGGTGCGCACATATTTACTCAATACTCTTTGATATTTTTCGGCATAATCGAGTTAATCTGCGAAATTGAACAACAATACAGATTTTTGAAATAATGAACAATTCTTCATTTTTTTTGTTACACTATAAAAAGTCGTAACTTTGCAAGCCTATTTGCAAAGTATAAAATAGCAGTTCGATTTTTTATAATTCAGATAAATTTAAACGACAAAAAATGAAGCGATTCACCTCTGTCAAATTAGGAGCTGTGTGTTGGAGCTCCTCATTATTAACTATTTTATTATCATCATGCGGTGGCTCACAAAATCAACAAAATGCAATGCCACCGGTTGTTGTGCAAACAATAACCATACGTCCACAGGTTGCCGTTCTAAATGAATCTTTCCCGGTAACGATTAAAGGGAAAGCGGATATTGATATACGTCCGCAGGTGTCAGGTTTTATCACAAAAGTACTCGTTGATGAGGGTCAAGTAGTGAAAAAAGGACAGCCCTTGTTTGAAATTGATAAAGTACAATTTGAAGCAGCCGTACGCTCTGCCGAAGCAGCCGTCACTGTAGCAAACAGCCAAGTGGCACAGGCAAAATTAACAGCCGACAATAAAGAGACTTTGTTTAACAAAGGTATTATATCCGATTATGAATACCGCACAGCAAAGCTGGCTCTTGATGCAGCCAATGCACAATTGGGGCAAGCAAATGCTGCATTGGTTAATGCTCGTAAAAATCTATCGTATGCTACCGTCGTAGCCCCGAGCAATGGGGTTGTTGGCAGTATTCCTAATCGAGAAGGTTCTTTAGCCAGTCCTTCCACAGCACTCACAACAGTTAGTGATAACTCCGATGTGTATGCCTATTTCTCTTTTAATGAGAAACAAGTGGTTGAACTCACTAACGGAGGGACGAAAACACTCAATGAAGCTATTGCCACAATGCCGGAAGTAACCCTTATGTTGGCAGACGGAGTGATGTATCCGCTTAAAGGTAAAGTTTCAACAGTATCGGGAGTGCTTGATTCCGCTACCGGATCGGCTACTGTTCGTGCAATATTTCCGAATACCAATAGTATGTTGCGCAGCGGTTCAACCGGTAAGGTATTAATTCCGCAGACAATCACAGATGCCATTGTGATTCCGCAAAAGGCCACGTATGAGGTGCAAGACCGCAAATATGTATATTTACTCAATGACTCATGTGTGGCAACTTCGCAGCCGGTTACAATTAATCCCATATCCGATGGGAAGGAGTATGTGGTAACTTCCGGACTAAAACCAGGAGATGTTGTTGTTACGGAAGGTGTTGGTATTACAGTTCGTGAGGGTTCAAAAGTGACACCTGCCGATAAAGCAGTAACAGCGACTCAAGCTCAATAATCATCGGATTTAAATTTCGGAATATTATATGAGATTAGATACTTTTATAAATCGTCCGGTTCTATCCACGGTAATTTCAATATTTATTGTCATACTTGGATGTATCGGATTGACGGGTCTGCCGGTAGAGCAGTATCCGAATATTGCACCCCCAACGGTAAACGTTTCTACGACATATACGGGAGCAAATGCACAGACAGTGCTGAATTCCGTAATTGCACCACTTGAAGAAGCAATTAACGGCGCCCTCAACATGCAATATATGACATCGGAAGCCACGAATAATGGTAATGCCAGTATCAACATATACTTTAAACAGGGTTATAATCCGGATATGGCAGCCATCGATGTTCAGAACCGTGTGAGCCAAGCAACCAACCTTCTGCCAGCAGAGGTTACACGAGTGGGAGTAACAACGCGTAAGCGTCAGACCTCTATGCTTGTAGGAGTTACACTCTCAGCACCAACCGATGAATATGATATGGATTTCATCGAAAATTACATGGCGATAAATGTGTTACCACAGATAAAACGTGTACCAGGTGTGGGAGAAGCATTCGTTATGGGGACAGACTACTCAATGCGAGTGTGGCTTAAACCGGATGTCATGGCTCAATATAATTTACAGCCATCAGATGTATCAGCGGCTCTTGCCGACCAGAATATTGAGGCAGCACCGGGTCAGTTTGGAGAACAAGGAAATCAAAGTTTCCAATATGTGCTCAGATACAAAGGGCGACTTAAAACGCCGGAAGAATTCGAGGACATTGTCGTACGTGCCGACAATGACGGGAATGTTCTATATCTGAAAGATGTAGCTGATATTGAACTCGGACGTCTGACATACGGATTCCAGAATCTTGTAAACGGTCATGTGGGTGTTACCGCAATCGTGTTTCAATCTCCGGGCTCGAATGCAACAGAAATTATCAAGGATGTGCTTGCCCAGGTAAAAGAGTGTGAGAAAGTTCTCCCCAAGGGGCTTGAATTTAACATACCAATGAATACCGATGTATTCTTACAAGCATCCATTCATGAACTTATAAAGACCCTTATCGAGGCCTTTATCCTTGTGTTTATAGTGGTATATGTCTTCCTTCAAGATTTCCGTTCCACACTTATTCCAGCCATAGCCATACCCGTGGCGTTGATAGGTACTTTTGCCTTTATCTATCTCATAGGGTTTTCGCTCAATCTGCTTACGCTTGCAGCATTAGTGCTAGCCATAGCAATTGTTGTGGATGATGCAATAGTGGTAGTAGAGGCAGTACATGCCAAACTCGACGAAGGGTATAAATCATCGCGCCAGGCATCAATAGATGCAATGAGCGAGATAGGCTCTGCGATTATTTCTATCACGTTGGTGATGATGCTCGTGTTTATCCCAGTATCATTTATGCCCGGGACAGAAGGTGTATTCTATCGTCAGTTTGGTATTACAATGGCGATTTCAATCGGATTGTCGGCAATAAACGCACTCACACTTTCACCAGCACTGTGTGCATTATTCCTCAAACCACATTCGGAAGATGTGACCGGGAAGAAGAATTTTGTTGAACGTTTTCATATAGCATTTAACGCGGGCTATAATCGTCTGCTCTCTCGATATAACAGCATTGTGTCGTTCTTTATCAAAGCAAAAGCACTTGTATGGGTTATAGTCATAGCAAGTGTAGGAGCACTTTTATGGCTAATGAATAACACATCGACAGGTCTTGTTCCGGATGAAGATACCGGCTCCATAATGGGTATTGTGAATATGCCACCGGCGACATCGCAAGAACGCACAATGGCAGTTCTTACACAAGTTGACTCAATAATAGCATCGATACCTGCCGTAGAAAACCGCACTGTTATTCAAGGTTACAGTTTTATGGGCGGTCAAGGAAATATTTACGGTTCCATGATAATCAAGCTTAAGGATTGGAAAGACCGTAACAAAGAAGAAAATGTAGGAAACATCATCAATCAACTTTACGGGATGACTCGTGCTAAAATCAAGGATGGACAAGTAATGTTCTTTGCACCCCCTATGATTTCGGGATACGGAGCATCCAATGGATTTGAACTTCAGCTTCAGGACCGCACCGGAGGTGATATAAACAGATTCTTTGAGGTTCAACAATCGTTGCTTGGCGCATTGAATAAGCGCCCTGAGATTCAGATGGCATATTCATCGTTCAACCCAACATTCCCACAATATATGGTTGATGTGGATAATGTGAAATGTATCAAAGCCGGCACAAGCACCTCGGCAGTTCTGTCGGTATTACAGGGGTATTATGGAGGTATGTATGTATCCAATTTCAACCGTTTCGGAAAGATGTATCGAGTGATGATGCAGGCAAGTTCAGAAGCTCGTGTTTCACCAGAAACGCTTAACGGCATCAAAGTGCGTACACCGCAAGGAATGACTCCGATAACCAATTTTATTTCGATAAAACGAGTGTATGGTCCGGACCTGTTGTCACGTTTCAACCTCTTTACCTCAATCAAAGTATCGGGGACTTCTAATCCGGCATATAGTTCCGGACAAACATTGACCGCTATCCAGGAGGTGTGTGCACAGGTATTGCCCCAAGGTTACAGTTATGAGTTTTCGGGATTATCTCGCGAAGAAGCGAAAAATGCCGAAAGTACTACCGGAATTATTTTCATCTTGTGCTTGATGTTTGTATATCTGATTCTATCAGCACAGTATGAAAGTTATATTCTTCCGCTTGTAGTAATTCTGTCGGTACCGTTCGGGTTGATGGGCTCATTTATATTCGCAAAGATATTTGGTGTGGCAAACAACATCTATCTGAAGATTTCGCTAATCATGCTTATCGGACTCTTGGCTAAGAATGCAATTCTTATTGTAGAGTTTGCTCTCGGGCGCCGCAAACAAGGGATGAGTATTATTCAGGCAGCAGCAGCGGGAGCATCAGCCCGATTACGTCCTATTTTGATGACTTCTCTTGCCATGATTATAGGATTGTTGCCGCTCATGTTTGCCTCGGGAGTAGGCGCAAACGGAAACCGGACACTTGGAACCGGAGCTGTAGGAGGAATGCTCATCGGTATGATTTTACAAGTCATCATAGTACCCGGTCTCTTTGTAATGTTTGAAACTTTGCAGGAAAAATTCAAACCTATCAATAGGAATGAAACAAATGAAAAATAAATATCGCATGAAACTGATTAAGAATATGACAATTGTGGCAGCAGCCTTGGTGTTATCCATTGCGCTACACAGTTGCGGAATGTATTCCAACTATAAATTGCCATCAACGGGTATGGCAGGCGAGTATTCACAATATAAGAATGAACCGATTGACTCAACATTCCTCGGGAATCTCGACTGGAAGGAAATTTTTACCGATCCTGTGTTGCAAGGTTACATAAGTAAAGCACTTGAAAACAATGTAAATCTTGAAAATGCAAGATTGAGTGTTGAGATAGCTCGTGCACAGCTGCTCGGAGCCCGACTTGCCATGCTTCCGACATTGTCACTAAATCCCAGCGGTGCGTCCTCACAATTTTACGATATTGGGATGGACCGTAACTGGACATATAACTTATCGGGTGCAGCATCGTGGGAAATAGGCGTCGGAATGGTTCCACTAAATACACGCAAACAAGCATCGCAAGTTGTATTGCAATCGGAGGCATATCGCCAAGCCACACGTGCTCAGATTATAAGTGCAGTAGCACAAACATATTACGCATTAGTATCGCTCAACAAACAATACCTGATATACAAAGAGACTGCGGATAATTGGTCCAAATCAGTTGAAATAATGCAACAACTCAAGAATGCCGGGCGCTACAATGAAGTGGCCGTGGTGCAGGCAAAAGCCAATTATAACAGCGTACTTGCAACAATTCCGGAGATAGAGCGGTCGATACTCGAAACAAACAATTCGTTGTCGTTGCTTATGAATGAGCCACTGAGCAAATGGGTAGTTAATCCGAACAGCACCCCTTTGGTGATACAGAGTGTGCTTGACGAAGGTGTACCGATGCAGTATCTTGCCAATCGTCCGGATGTAGCCGCAGCCGAACATGGATTTGCAGCAGCTTTTTACGCGACCAACATTGCCCGCGGAGCATTTTATCCAAAAATCACAATATCGGCACAGGGAGGCTTTACAAATCTTGTGGGTTCAGCCGTGATGAATCCGGGGAAGTGGTTTTTGAATTTAGCCGGGTCAATAGCGCAACCATTATTTATGCGCGGACAATTGATTTCAAACCTAAAAGCCTCGGAGAAGCGACAAAAACAGGCATTGAATACATTTGAATACACACTATTAAGTGCAGCAGCAGAGGTGAGCAATGCGGTGGCAGCAGTTGATAGCAAGGTGACACAACAGCAATACATTGACATACAGGTTGAGAACCTTGCCAAAGCAGTGGAATATAATCAACTTTTGCAGACGCTTTCCACAGCGACATATCTTGAAGTCATCACAGCCCAACAGGCACTGTTAGGCGCACAGATTCAGCAAGTGTCGAATGAAATGTCAATATCAAATGCATCAATCGCCCTTTACCGTGCACTTGGAGGCGGCAGATGATATTAAAATGAGTAAACGTTGAAAGAAACTTCGGGTAATGTGTTATATTTCCCGAAGTTTTTTATTAAATTGCGCCCTGTAATGATATAAAAATATGTACACCAAAAAGTATGGCAAATAACGATGTCGGATTAATAAAGCGAGCCTCGGATTACGGAGCGTATATGGGAGCCGTGCTATGTATAATATTTTTTGCAGTGGTCTATTCCACCATCATACCACAGTTATCGATATTAGCAATTGCACTTATCGCCGTCATTCCATTTTTTCTGTTTTGGATGATGCGCCGCACGCGAAAAGTATCCGGAGCATATACCCGATTATCCGCATTGTGGATGTTTGGGATTTTGACATTCATATTCGGCGGCATCATACTTGCGGCAGTTGTGTATATATATCTTCAATTTATCGATACTGATTTTATATCTCGACAACTTGGGGCCGCAATTGAAATCTATAAGCAAAACCCAGAACTTGTAAATTCAGAGACACTTGACACATTAACTAAAATATATGAAAGCGGACAAGTGCCAACCGCTATACAGTCGGCAATGAGCAGTTTGTGGAGTGTGTCGTTTTTCGGCTCTGTTCTGTCGCTGATAGAGGCTGCAATAGTAACAGCAGCAAGTAAAAATAACATCGGAGAGAAATAGGATAGATAAATAGATTCACTTGAGCTAATTAATATGCAGAAGACAACATATAATCGTCCAAAGATATTGCTAATATACACAGGAGGCACTATCGGAATGATAGAGAATCCAGAGACAAAATCCCTTCAACCATTTGATTTTTCAAGTTTAATTGAGAACGTTCCGAAAGTAAAAAAACTTGATTATGAAATAGATAACGTTCAATTTGAGTCGCCAATCGATTCCTCGGATATGAGCCCCGAACATTGGAGCACAATAGCCAAAGTAGTTGAAGAAAATTATGACAACTATGATGGTTTTGTGGTGCTACATGGCACGGACACCATGGCCTATACGGCATCCGCACTCAGTTTTATGTTGGAAAATCTTCAAAAACCGGTGATAATCACCGGGTCTCAACTACCTATAGGCGAAGTTCGTACTGACGGCGAAGAGAATCTGATTACAGCACTGCAAGTTGCAGCAGCAACAAACAAATCAGGAGAACCGATGGTGCAAGAAGTGGCAATATTATTTGAAGATTATCTATGGCGAGGCAATCGCAGTTCAAAGATGAGTGCTGATAATTTTAACGCATTTGTCAGCAATAATTACCCTCCATTGGCACGAATAGGATTAGGAATACATTTTGATGAGGATGCGCTCTATCGAACAGCTAAAAAGCACCCCTTGAAAGTTCGCTATGAAATGGACAGCAATGTGATGTTTATCACATTGTTTCCGGGAATTCAGGAATCGACCATGCGCCATCTACTCAATACTCCAAATATAAAAGGAGTTGTGCTCCGCACATACGGTGCCGGGAACGGACCACAGATGAAGTGGATGATTGAATTGCTACGAGATGCGATATCAAAGGGGATTGTAATATTGAATGTGACACAATGTCCGAATGGAGGGGTTCACAGCACATTGTATGAATCGGGCAATTCTCTGACAAGGGCCGGTGTTATCAGCGGTCATGACCTAACCCCGGAAGCCGCAATCACGAAAATGATGTATCTGTTCGGCGGCGGGATGTCATCGGAAGCAGTAAAGAGCTATTTCAGCAGGTCGCTTCGCGGAGAATCAACGATATAAATGAGCCATGAGTGACGAAATAGAACGACATAAACATTATATGCGTCATGCCCTTGAAGAGGCACGCCTGGCGTATGACTCAGGGGAGGTTCCAATAGGAGCTGTAATTGTAGCAAAAGATGGTACTATAATAGCCCGAGCCCATAATCTGACAGAAGGTTTATCGGATGTTACCGCTCATGCCGAAATGCAGGCGATAACCGCTGCATCCAATTATTTAGGGGCCAAATATCTTGCAGGATGCACAATGTATGTCACATTAGAGCCATGCATAATGTGTGCCGGAGCGCTCGGATGGAGTCAGATATCAACAATAGTGTATGGTGCGTCGGATGATAAAAGAGGATATCACACATATTCGGAAAACCCATTTCATCCGCGCACAAATGTTATCACCGGAGTGCTCAAAGAAGAGTGCTCCGAGCTAATAACCTCCTTTTTTAAATTGCGCCGATGATATTTTATTTTTCAGGAACCGGAAATTCCCGCTGGTTAGCCAACCAAATAGCAACCACACTTGGCGAATCGCTTGTGGATATCGGGAAAGCTTTTGTAAACGGTATTTTCGAATACACGCTCAAAGATGGTGAACGCGTGGGGTTTGTGTTTCCTGTACATTCATGGGGTCCTGCTCCTATAGTTGCAGAATTTGCCAAACGGTTGCATCTCGAAAATTTCAACAGAGAGAGCAAATTTGTATATGCCATTGCAGTATGCGGAGATGATATAGGACTTACAATGGATATCCTCGAATCTGCATTGCCACAAGATATGATGCTGAACTCAAAGTTTTCAGTGCAAATGCCCAACAACTATATCCTACTACCCGGATTTGATACAGACAGTAAAACCCTTGAATTGACCAAACTTATGCAAGCCCGAGGGAGAGTATATGAAATATCGGAAGCAATAGCCGAAAGACGATGCCGAGAGGAAATAGTCCGCGGGTCATTTCCAGCACTTAAATCCCGATTGATATATCCCGTCTATAAGCGTTATGCAATGAGCGACCATAGCTTTACCGTAACTAAAGACCTATGCAATATGTGCAATATATGTGCGCATAAATGTCCGGTAAATAATATAACTATGACGTCAGCCGGTCCAAAATGGCATGG
>JAFLTZ010000056.1 GCA_022509045.1 Muribaculaceae bacterium
TAAAAGTCGTATTCACACGGCTCGTAAAAAACTTAAAGCCATTATTGATCGTTGATAATATGAGAAAGGGGAGAGGTTATTATTGCTTTGAGTTATTCTCAATATCTTCTTCACGTTCTCGGCGCAAGCGCTCTTTACGTTTCAATAAAAAGTGCAGAGCTATAATAATGACAAGCGTAGCGACGGTTATGCCAAAAAAGAACAGATACTCTCCAGCGTGATAATAACGCATCCCGAATATTGACACCATTATTATCAGGTATATAGTTAATAACAGCGGAATTAACACTGATTGTTTAATTTTATTCATATAGATTTTCAATTAATTATTCATCCAAACTAATTTTATAAGGAGATGTATTGGGATTAAACTGTCCTGTAATCAAATGATTATACACTGTGATACAAGCCCAGGCATCAATTGCGGCATACTTTTGTTGCATTTCCGTGAGTGTGGGCTGCGCCCAATTGGTCAGCTTTTGAGACTTAGAAATATGCTTTCCGAACACAATAGCATATATACGTTGTAATCCATTATCGCGAATATGATATTGCTTGACAAATGTCTGTAAATCTAAAAATCCGCGTGGCTCAAAATTCACCATCTGATGCAGCCTCATAATGTCATCTCTAAGCGATAGTCCAACCTTCATTATATTTGCATTCTCAAAAAATTTAATCAAATCGTGAGGAATACCGCCTATCTTATTAAGTCGAATAAGATAGCATGCATCGGAAGTAGCAATTTGCACTAATGCGACATAGCTGGGCTGTCCTTTTTTGAATACCGGTCGTGATTCTGTGTCTATACCAACAATGCTATGTTTGTTCAGCTCTAAAATAGCTTTTTCAAATGAGTTGTAATTATCAATCAAAACAATCTTCCCATTATATGTTTCCACAGGCAATATGGCAAGTTGTTCTTTACTGATTGATATCTCAAACATTTTGATTAGACACATTTAGTGGTTATAGCGGATTCTCTTCTTGCGTAAATCGGAATTTGAAGGAATCTTTTTCAGTTTATTGAAATTAGAATAATAGTTCGACTGGTTAACACGTGTGCGTACAAGCTGAATACTATCTATTAACGCAATATTTTTTTCACCCGGTTTAAACGTAACCCCTCCATATATTTGCACCAAATTACGAGTAGAATCGGTTTGAAATCTAAGTTTATTCCAGCCTTTTGCATTGAGGTCGGATTCTATATACGTAACAGAGCCGTCTTCATAGTTAGCTCCGATGAAGGCTCTAAGTGTAACATCATCTGAAAGCATACGGAACTGCCATTGATATGCATCTCCTTTCCTAAAATCAGCGTTCGGCTGAAATCGGAACGTCATGGTGCTATCAGCTATTTTATGCGACAAAAATCTAATTGTGCCGAAATCCCATAAATCAATACTGTCGCCGGATGCGATTGTGGCTTCCCCCTCACGTCGAGCCTCAGCTATCACCTGCTGTTCCTTTTTATCTAATCGCTTTTCTAATTCATTTAATATTTCGACATACTCTTCAGTGTGTTTACCGTACCATATTAACGAAGTATCAAACATTTCCTGTGTGATACCATGTTTCTCAAAGACGGACTGCTTAACGATTTTTTTCAAAGAATCATTTTTGAATTCTATTGGAGCCGATTCTATTAGCGCATCTCCTCTATATACGTCCATCAAGACATTTATCATCTTATTCTTAGGAATAACGTACGAAGGAATATGGCTACAACCAACCACAAAAGCAACCCCTAAAATAATCCATAATATATGCTTTCCATTTTTCATTGTATGCGATATATCAAACTTCTTCAGAATCAGGTGTTGGATTCATTGATAGGTATTTAGCATAGAAAATAATCACCACAAATATTCCCACGCATAACGCGGAGTCAGCTATATTAAATATCGGCTGAAAAAATAAATAGTGTTTACCTCCAACCCACGGCATCCATTGAGGCCAATCCCATTCACAAAGTGGGAAGTATAGCATATCAACTACTTTTCCATAAAACAATGGGGCATAGCCACCTCCAGGCGGGAACATAGTAGCAGTAGCAGGGAAAACCGGGTTATCAAAAATAACACCATAGAACACCCCATCAATAGCATTACCAATTGCTCCTGCTGTAATAAGGCTGAAACAAATCATATAACCGAGTGGAATACTTCCTTTTTTGCTTAAACTTACTATATAGTATATAAGCCCCACAGACATTATCACTCTAAATAATGTGAGAACAAGTTTGTTGATGTATTCCATCCCAAATGCCATTCCATTGTTTTCGATAAACAGCAATCTAAACCAGGATGTAATCATTACTTCTTCGCCATAATAGAACGAAGTCTTTACCCAAATTTTTACAATTTGATCTACAGCTACTACAATAATGACAATGAATAACGATATTAACAGTTCCTTTTTCACTCTACAAATTAATAAAATAATGATTATTTCCTTCGCTTGTCGTTTTTAATATCAATACTGAGGGTAGCATGCGGTACTGCTTTCAAGCGCTCTTTGGGAATCAAACGTCCTGTTTCCCGACAAATACCATACGTCTTATTTTCGATTCGGACCAAAGCAGACTGCAGATGCTGGATAAATTTCATCTGACGCTGAGCAAGACGCCCAGCTTCTTCTTTTCCCAATGTATTCGCACCCTCTTCCAACACCTTGAAAGTAGGAGAGGTGTCGGCGACATCATTACCATCAGAATTTGTAACACTTGAACGCAGATGCTCAAAATTACGATAAGCCTTGTCGAGTTTCTCCAAGATTATCGCTTTAAATTCCATTAGTTCTTCATCGCTGTATCTTGTTTTTTCCTCAGCCATATGTCAAAAGTTATATCTTACATATAATTACGCCTACGACCAAATCATCGATTTCAAGAGTAACTTTATCAGATGCGTTGTTTACACTTTCATCGAACTCAATATTCTGAGCAAGGATTTGTTTGGAAATATAATCTTTATATTTTGAAAGAACTCCTTCGAGTACTGCATCAGGAGCTACACGCACGTCTATTTTGTCAGTTATATCAAAATTCTCACTCTTGCGAATATTTTGAATGCGATTAACCAATTCACGAGCAATCCCTTCATTACGTAAATCATCTGAGATTGTAATATCAAGCGCAACAGTCAGGTTCCCAAAGTTTGCTACAGTCCAACCCGGAATATCCTCTGATATAACCTCGACGTCAGCAAGCTCAATAGTTGCGACCTCTCCATCAATAATAAACGTAAATTTTCCTTCTTTCTCAAAATTTATGATATCAGATTGGCTCATAGACGCTACAGCTGAAGCAACCTGTTTCATTATTTTGCCAAATTTAGGACCAAGAAGCTTGAAATTTGGCTTAACTCGTTTAACAAGAACACCTTCCTCATTATCAACGAATTTGATGTTTTTTACATTAACCTCGTTGAGAATTAATGATGCCATAGCTTCAATGTCTGATTTCTGAGCATCGGACATTACTGGAATCATTATAGAAGAAAGTGGTTGACGAACTTTAATATTTTCTTTTCTTCTAAGAGATAATACCATTGAAGTTATGTCCTGAGCTAATTTCATTTGCACTTCAAGTGGCTTGTTTATCTTAGAATCATCCGCAATCGGGAATTTTGCCAAATGCACAGATTTCGGTGCTATATCGGATGTTGCAGATTCCAGGTCACGATATAGTTGGTCGGAATAGAATGGAGCAATTGGTGCCATTAATACGGACACGGTGTGCAAGCATTCGTATAATGTTTGGAACGCCGATAATTTGTCAGGGTTCATCTCGCCCCCCCAATAACGTTTTCTATTCAAACGAACATACCAGTTACTTAGGTTATCTGTGACGAAATCACTTATAGCACGAGCCGCCTTTGTCGGTTCAAAGTCCTCATAATCGGCAGTAACTTCTTTTATTAGTGAGTTTAGTAATGAGATTATCCATCTATCAATTTCCGGACGTTGGCTATATGGCACTTGCGGAAGCGAATTATCAAACTTATCCACGTTGGCATATAAAGCCAAGAATGAATATGTATTGTAAAGTGTACCGAAAAATTTACGCGCCACCTCTTCAAGTCCGGCATTATCAAATTTCAAATTATCCCATGGAGAGGAGTTTGAAATCATATACCAACGCAATGGGTCCGTACCGTATTTTTCAATTGTAACAAATGGGTCAACTGCATTTCCAAGGCGTTTACTCATCTTGTTACCATTTTTATCAAGCACAAGTCCATTGGAAATAACAGACTTATACGCAACACTATCAAATACCATTGTGCCTATAGCATGAAGTGTGAAGAACCAGCCACGAGTTTGGTCCACACCCTCTGCAATAAAGTCAGCAGGATAAACCTTACCACTATCAAGAATTTCTTTATTCTCGAAAGGATAATGAATCTGAGCATAAGGCATAGCACCAGAATCAAACCATACATCTATCAAGTCAAGCTCACGATGCATAGGCTTACCACTTTCTGATACAAGTACAATATCATCGACATAAGGACGGTGTAAATCAATCTTATGGTAGTTTTCATCTGAATAATCGCCAACCACAAAGCCTTTATCTTTATATGGATTAGACTTCATAAATCCGGCATCTACAGACTTTTCAATTTCATTGTAAAGTTCCGCAATGCTACCAATGCAAATCTCTTCACCATCTTCACTTCGCCATATTGGCAATGGAGTTCCCCAGTAACGACTGCGAGAAAGATTCCAATCATTAAGATTTTCAAGCCATTTTCCAAAACGCCCTGTTCCAGTGTGTTCAGGTTTCCATCGTATAGTTTTGTTAAGCTCATACATTTTATCCTTGCAAGCAGTAGATTTGATAAACCAACTATCGAGAGGATAGTAGAGTACCGGTTTATCCGTACGCCAGCAATGAGGATAATTATGCACATGTTTCTCTACACGGAAAGCACTACCTTGTTTTTTAAGTTCAAGCGCAAGAATAATATTTAAATCCTCATCCTTAGATGCGGTAGTTTCATCATATTTTCCACCGACATTGTATTTGGGGTCATAAGCATTTTTCACGTACGCACCGGCATACTTGCTATATAAATCCACATTAACACAGTTGGCAACAAAATCTGAATCAAGTTCTTCAATCAGCCAATATTTTCCGGTGAAATCAACCATAGGGCGAGTTTCACCTTTTTTGTTTACCATAAATAAAGAAGGTATGCCGGCAGCTTTTGCCACAAATGCGTCGTCAGCACCAAAAGTAGGAGCGATATGCACAATACCAGTACCATCTTCAGTGGTAACATAGTCGCCAGGAATGACCCTAAATCCATTGTTGTTAATCACAATCTTACCATCAACTTTATCTACAGGCTTAATCCACGGATATAATTGAGCATACTTCATGTCAAACATCTCCGCAGCATCAAACTCAGCAGCCACACGATAGGGGATGAGTTTGTCACCAACCTTATATTCAGAAAATGGCAAGTTTTCACCTTCCTGTTTAAAATATGACTTTACACAATCCTTGGCTAATATGGTCACCAGTTTTTCACCAGTGTATGGATTTACAGTTTCAAGAGCGACATATTTGAATTTTGGTCCAACACATAAAGCTGTATTCGAAGGTAATGTCCATGGAGTAGTGGTCCATGCCATGAGAGATATCGCCACATTTTTATATTCTGCCGAGAGTGAATTTTTGATCTTCTTCACCAATGGATGGTTTTCATCATCGACTTTAAAGATTGCAGTGGCAGTAGTATCTTTAACATCGCGATAACAACCAGGTTGGTTCAACTCATGAGAACTCAATCCGGTGCCGGCTGCGGGGGAATACGGTTGAATGGTATAACCCTTATAAAGAAGTCCTTTATTATAGAGTTGTTTAAGCAACCACCAAAGAGTTTCGATGTAACTGTTTTCGTATGTTACATACGGATGTTCCATATCCACCCAATAACCAATTTTATGAGTAAGATCACGCCATTCTTTGGTATATTTCATTACCTCTTTGCGACAAGCGGCATTATATTCATCAACAGATATCTTTTTACCAATATCTTCTTTAGTGATACCCAGACTTTTTTCTACACCTAATTCCACAGGAAGTCCATGTGTATCCCAACCAGCCTTGCGCATTACTTGAAAACCCTGCATCGTTTTGAAACGACATACAATATCTTTTATAGTTCGAGCTAATACATGGTGGATACCCGGCATACCATTGGCACTTGGCGGACCTTCAAAAAACACATAAGAAGGACAACCTTGACGTGTGGAAATACTTTCTTCAAACACGTTTTCTTTATCCCATTTTTCGAGGATTTCCTTGTTTACGTTTGATAAATTTAAAGATTCATACTCTTTGAATTTCTTTTCCATATATCGGTGAGATAATTATTTCTGTAAAAATTATAATTTTTAATATTTCGGCACACAAAGATAGCATATATTTACAAGTGTTGCAAATAAAGCATCTACATGATTGTTTATAGGTATCAATTTGTTTGCAATCTACTGCTGCTCATATAACCATTCTATTTCCTCTTTCCACAATTTTGGCTCGGGCGTTTCAAGAATTAAAGGGATATTGTCAAATCGATTGTCGTGCATTAACAGTTTGAAAAATTCTTCACCAAGCATTCCTTTTCCAATAGATTCATGTCTATCTACTTTTGATGCAAGACCCTTTTTTGTGTCATTGAGGTGCATTCCCTTAAGATACTTAAAGCCGATAATTTCATCAAATTGTTTCCACACCGATTCGAAACTTTCAGCAGTAGAAAAATCATATCCAGCAGCGAAGCCATGGCATGAATCAATACAAACTCCAACTCTCGACTTATCTTCAATTTTATCTATTATGTGAGCAAGATGTGTGAAATCAAACCCAAGATTAGAACCCTGTCCGGCAGTATTTTCAATAACTGCCGTAACATTAGAAGTTTTATCTAACACAATATTGATAGAGTCTGCTATAATATCGAGGCAAGAATCAACATCAATCATATTCAAGTGACTGCCAGGGTGAAAATTAAGGAGTGTGAGTCCAAGCTGCTCACACCGAGCAAATTCATCGGCAAAAGCATCTCGAGACTGTTGTAATTTATCTTTATCCGGAGAACCAAGGTTTATAAGATAACTATCATGAACCAAAATATGTTCAGGCTTATATCCATATTTTGTGCAGTTAGATTTGAATTTATCAATCTCATTGGCAGAAAGAGGTTTTGAAATCCAACGAGACGGATTACGTGTAAAAAACGCAAAAGCCTTAGCACCAATTTCATTAGCATTAACCGGTGCGTTTGACACACCACCTTCCACGCTCACATGTGCTCCAATATATTTCATACGCAGTAATATTTATATTTTCATATTAATTATTCTTCACTTTTATCAATCTAAAACTACTTTTTTCTACAGGAAATACGAACTCCACAAATTCACCACCAGTTAAAGAAACATAGCAATCATCGTTCATTTCATTCATATCGGCATCATACCACACAAGGTTATAATTACCATAAACACCAGTAGGATATAACCGGCCTTTTATCATTCCACACTTCCACTTTGATTCATTCACCTTTGCGTTATCTATGTACAATACATTAAAATTTTGCGTACCGACATCAGGGATAATAGCAAGTGAATATTTTCCTCCTAACTGAACTTTAGGCACATTAATTTTTCGGTCAAAGTAATTCCAGTATCCGACAATCGGTTCATCTGAATTAGATATTAGACTATCAATAGCAGCATAATTATAAATTTGCGCCTTCATAGGTTCACCCAAAGGTTCATAATCAATATATATGTTCTTAATACCTATTTTTTGCACTGATAAAACTCCAATCTTCTTCATTTTATCTAACGGGAGTTGCAATTCAAATACAGTCTCATAGGTAGAACGTCCTATCTGGAACGTAAGGCAATCGTTTTTAAAATTCAAACACAGTGTATTGTAATCATTTTTTCTGCCAAGATCCTTGTAGAATTTTTTTGACACAGCCATACATGATTCCATTCCTTCAGTATGTTTCCAAAATTCAATTTGGAAATATCTCCTGTCGTAAGGTTCGTATAAATCCGTATTCCCACTAACAATTTTTATTTCATCATAATTTAACGAATCCCGGAAATTAATCAGAATTGAATAGTGTTGGTTTTGCGCTTCCAAACTTCTGACACGTAATGAATATACCATTCTATCATTAATATCATCAGGGACAGGCATCAATGCGAAGCCCGGAGTTCCAGAATTTGAACCTAACACTAAATCTCCGGCCTCATCAACTGAACAAGCTTTAGATTTAGCTATCCCATCAAACCCATTAGTTTTATTATAATAAACGCGCACACTCGCTTGAGACATTCCCCAAGTCATCATCAGTGATATCAACGTTAATAGTATCCTATACCAAATCATACGCAATAATTTCCCACGAAAGTAATAAAATTCTTAAAAATATCACTACCTTTAAGGCCTTAAAATAGTATATTCTTAAAAAGAATTTTATATATCATATAATTTGAATAATGCGAGTTACGATTATCATAAATTATCATACTCATTGGGGCGAATCGTTATATATTGTCGGGAATACTCCGGAATTAGGCGATGCAGATGAATCAAAAGCCATCAAAATGAACCCAATTGGAGATGGTTATTGGCAACATACTACTTCTATAGACAAAGCAATAACAGTCAAATACCGATTTATTGTCAAATCCGAGAACGGTTCAATAATAAAAGAATGGGGGAGGCCTCATGAACTGAATCTGAGTGCAAGATTGAAAAATCTCACCGTGTATTCACAATGGCAAGATTGTCCAGAAGATAAACATTATTATTCGACAGCACTACTTTCTGCCATAAATAAGAGAGGTTCTGCCCCTAAATGTAATAAAATTACTCGTGAATCAATTTACATTTCAGTAAACGCCCCCCACATCTCTCCAGACGAGGTCCTAATGATATGCGGAGATTGTGATGCCATAGGAAATTGGAATCCAGACCAAGCAGTAGAAATGAATGACAGCGAATTTCCTCGTTGGACCGCATCCTTTAACATAAATACACTCCCAAAAGAATTTCACTACAAATTTATTATTGCCAACAAAAAAACCAGAAAACTTATTGCTTGGGAAAAAGGGGAGAATCATCACTTTATAGTTTCAGAGCAAAATCAAGCAGAGACAATTGCTATTGAGGGACTCAGGTTATATGATCCACTACCAAACTGGCGTGCAGCCGGGGTTGCAATTCCGGTGTTTTCACTTCGTTCATCTGAAGATTTTGGAGTAGGCGATTTTTATGATTTAAAAAAACTCATCGATTGGGCAGTTGCTACGGGAATGAGTTTTGTGCAGATACTCCCTATTAACGACACATCAATGACAAATACATGGCACGACTCATATCCATATAATGCAAATTCAACGTATGCTTTACATCCTATGTATTTGCGAATTGAGGAGGTCGGGACGCTGAAAAATGCACATGATATGCAACAATATCATAAACTCAAAAACGAGCTAAACAGTCTCAGCGATGTGGATTACGAGCGTGTAAATGCTGCAAAATCTGATTATTTGAAAAAAGTGTATTCAGAAACAGGTCGAAAGACTCTAAGACAAAAAAAATTCAAAGATTTTGTAACGAATAACGCACATTGGCTCAAACCATACGCGGCATATTGTGTATTACGAGATAAAACCGGAACCTCGAACTATAATATGTGGGAGGATATGGCGATATACAATCAAAAAAAGGTGGATAGCTTTATTGCTGATAATATCGACGATATAAATTTCATATATTTTATCCAATATCATTTGGATAAACAACTTAGAGAAGTTCGCGATTATGCCCACAGTAAAGGAGTAGCACTTAAAGGAGATATTCCCATAGGAATCAGCCGCATGAGTGTAGATGCCTGGACCAATCCACGATTATTTAATCTTGACTGCCAAGCCGGAGCACCTCCAGATGATTTTTCCATCATGGGACAAAACTGGAGATTTCCAACATATAATTGGCATGAGATGAGCATTGATGATTATCAATGGTGGAAAAACAGATTTGCAAAGATGTCGGAATATTTCGATGCATATAGAATCGACCACATCCTCGGTTTTTTCCGCATTTGGGAAATTCCAACAACTGCTATACATGGAATTTTAGGAACATTTAATCCCGCAATACCATATTCCTCAGAAGAATTGCAGCGAGATTATAGTTTCAAAATGGAACCAGATTTATATGCACTTCCATACATAACAGAGCAATGTATCACAGACCTATTTGGTATCTACACAGAAGAAATAAAGCAGAATTTCTTAGTGGCAAAGGGTAGTGGGAGATACGATTTACATCCAAAGTATGCGACTCAACGTGAGATAGTAAATTATTTCACCGTTCAAGAGCAAAATGACAAGAATGACAACATTAAAGAATCTCTGTTGAAATTAACGGAAGAAATTTTATTCATTGAAGATAGAAAAAAGAGAGGATATTACCACCCACGAATATGTGCACAAAACACACACATATACCAATCCTTATCAAAAGAAAATAAACACAAATTTGACAAACTATATAATGACTTTTTCTATCATCGCCATAATGAATTTTGGCGTGAAAATGCTATGAAAAAACTCCCGCCATTAATAAACTCGACCGATATGCTCGTATGCGGAGAGGATCTTGGTATGATACCGGCATGCGTGCCTATGGTAATGAATACTCTTAAAATATTGTCACTTGAAATACAACGTATGCCAAAGAATCAGGACGAAAAATTCGGCAATCCTAAAAACTATCCATATATGTCAATAGCATCCACATCAACACACGATATGAGTGGAATAAGAGGATGGTGGGAAGAAAACAAAATCTCGACACAACACTTCTATAATAACATTCTTCACTGCGCAGGAGAAGCACCAATGAAAGCAGAATCAAATATCTGTGCTCAAATAATTTCACAACATTTGTCATCACCTGCAATGATTGTTATAAATCCATTACAAGACTGGTTATCAATAGATAACGACATCAGACGTAAGAATCCGAATGATGAGCAAATCAATAATCCATCAAATCCGGACCATTATTGGCGGTACAGAATGCACATAAATATTGAAGAATTACTTAAACATTCCGATTTTAACAATCTATTGTTTAATAAGATACAGCAAAGCGGCAGGTGTGAGAGATAATTATAACAGACCTATAACACAGATTAAATTCCATTACGATTTAATTTGTCACAGTTTTTATGTAAATTTGCATCACGAAAAAGCGTAGAACAAAAAATAGAGATGGAATCATTAATCTACACCGTATTAAAAGGGATGGCAATAGGATTGCTAATATCGGCACCGATGGGACCGATAGGAGTGTTGTGTATCCGTCGCACCCTTAATTCAGGAAGATGGTCGGGATTTTTCACCGGCATAGGAGCCTCCATATCAGATATAATCTACTGTTTGCTAACCGGCTTAGGATTATCGTTTATAACCGATTTTATCACATCAAATCAAAACATACTTCAAATTCTTGGCAGCATTGTACTTTTGGGATTTTCGTACTATTTAATAAAACATATCCCGAGAAATGAGATACACAGTCAACCTACATCACGCAAAAAAATCAGTTACACTCAGGATTTTATCACCGGATTTATATTTACGTTTTCTAATCCATTGATAATATTCCTGATAATTGGTTTGTATGCACGTTTTAATTTTTTAGACTCTGAAATCGATCTATACCAATCAATCATAGGATTTATATCCATAATGATTGGCGCGCTACTATGGTGGTTTTTAATCACTCGTTTCGTGGATATAGTACGAAGCCGATTTAATACACACAGCATGGTTATCATAAACCGGACCATAGGTGTGATAATCATGATAATGGCATTGGCAGGACTTATAATGGGCGCCCACGCATACCTATACAATTGATTAACAAATTAATATACAATGAGTAACACAGCTAAACGATTAGAAATAGAACGATGCGACAAACTCGACAGCTTCACACTTGAAGAAGTGAGCGAATATATGGAGCAAAACTATGCAAAAAACTCAATAGATTGTCGTAATTGGGTGGACAAATACCCATATCAGCCTGTGACTACATTTGCTGCCGCATATTCATCAAAATATATATACATTGATTATTTTGTGAGGGGAAACTATCTGAAAGCAGTAAATTACATTGATAATTCACCTGTAAATCAAGATAGTTGCGTAGAATTTTTTGTAAAAAAGGCAGATGATGAATTATACTACAATTTTGAATTTAATTGCATTGGAACGGCACACTGTAAGAAAAGGATAAGAAGGGATGATTCGACACCATTAAGTCAAGAAGAATTGTCAAGTATAAAGCGATTTTCATCGTGCGGAACCAGACCATTCGAAGAAATGGAAGGGTTGTTTGCATGGAATTTGATTGTGGCAATTCCGCTTAGTATTATAAAAATAAATGTTAAGTGTGCACCCATATACTTAAAAGGTAATTTCTACAAGTGTGGAGATAAGACAAGTATGCCTCATTATTTGAGTTGGTCTCAAATAGACACGCCAAATCCGGATTTCCATCGTCCAGAATTCTTTGGTGATATAATTCTTAGATAATAGAATTCCAATATCGTGATAGAACAGATTGGGAGTAGTAGTGTTATCTTTTTTTGCATACACTATTTAACATAATATCAATTATCAAACTTTTGGTTGATATTATTTCAGGTCGCAAAAATCAAACAAATCACAAAGTAATAATTGCAAATACACCGGGCGCCAGCCAGAAGTATCGTGCAAAAATACAATCTGTTCAAATAAAACAAAATGTCAAAGAACTTGGTGTGAGGAGTGTGTTTTTTTTAATCTAAATCTAATATGAATATGGTCAGGGGGTTGTGGCGGCTTTACTTCAGCAGCAGAAGAGCCTCACTCGTGGGATGTAG
>JAFLTZ010000057.1 GCA_022509045.1 Muribaculaceae bacterium
CAGGCTCGAAAGCGTCGGGAGTGTAATATACATCTTCCATATTCGACGAGTCGAGATCTTTACCCTGAGCAAAATCATCATTATAGACAAAATCATTACCAGTGTCTATCTAATAGCGAAGAGCGGATAGCATCTATGGCTTCCGCTCTTCGATTTCCTTCTCTCGAATGAAAGATGAACTCGGTGCAAAGCTAAAATATAAAATAGTTATCAAACACTTTGAAACAAAATAATTATTAACAATATATTTGAAACTATTGACGTTATTGTAAACAAAGGCCAAATTATACAAAATATGATTATGTTAATCTGTTCATAAGTCATATTTAATTTTGAACCTATATATAATAACCATTGGACACAAAGATTAAAAATATTTTTTGGGAAGGGTCTTACAGAATATTTATTCCAAACTTTATTAAAAACCTTTCTGGATATCATACATAAAGGAAGAATAAAAAATAATTCGAGTCCTTTGTATAATAAATATAATATTTTACTTATCATCGTATTTCTGAAATTTTCTACATGAATCTAATCCAGAAACAAGTAATAACATTATTCCTATAATAATGATATTTAAAATTAAAAGTATTATCGTAATCATAATTTAAAAAATTTTATAAGGATTTTCAAATGTTGGTAATTCCATTTTAAGTTCAAATGGTTTTCCACCTATAGCATTCATTACTTCAATATCACAACGGGGAAGAATCCCCGCTGTGTTTATTATTCAAACATGTGTTTCAGATTACTGAATATATGTTTTTTTTCAGATTCGGAAGGTTTGACGTTAGGAGATTCTTTCATTTTCTCAAATACGGACTTTTCTTGTTCTGTGAGATTTTTTGGTATGTAAATGGTAACATTTACAAGTAAATCACCTATTCCATATTTGTCATGAGAAGGGAGTCCCTTTCCTCTTAATCTGAAAATCTTTCCCGGTTGCACACCCGGTTCTATTGTAAGCCGTGCACGACCATCAACAGTAGGCACTTCTACTTTTCCACCCAAAACCGCCGTAGGAAGGTCGAGCATCAGGTTATATATCAGGTCGTTTTCATCACGTTGAAGTTCGGCATCTTTTTCTTCCTGAATAACGACAAGGAGGTCGCCATATTCGCCACCATGCTGAGGAGCATTACCCATACCTCGCATTGAGAGAGTCATACCTTCGTAAACACCTGCCGGAATTTTAATGGTAACCACTTCGTCCCGCTTAACAATGCCGCTTCCTCCACAAGAGCCACATTTTTCGGTAATTATCTTTCCGTCGCCATGACAATTAGGGCATTCGGCTGTGGTTTGCATGTTGCCGAATATAGATTGCTGCACACGTTGTATGTATCCCGAGCCATTGCATGTGGTACAATTGGAGAATGATGTGCCATTTTTTGCGCCGGTTCCACTGCAACTATCACACTTCACCCAGCGCGGCAATTTTATTTTCTTCTCAACACCATGAGCAATATCCTTTAGAGTAACTCGCACGGTAATTCTTAAATCGGAACCTTTGCGAACTCGCCTACCCCGACTTGTTCTACCGAAGCCACCGGAGAATCCTCCACCGCCGAAGATATCGCCAAACTGAGCGAAAATATCTTCCATTGACATACCGAATCCACCAAAACCGGCACCGGCGCCTCCGCCTCCCATATTACCCATATTGTGTCCAAACTGGTCATAACGTGCACGCTTCTCGGGATTAGAGAGCACATCGTATGCCTCTGCCGCTTCTTTGAATTTTTCTTCTGCTTCTTTTTTTTCTGCTTCAGATTTATCGGTTTGCCTATCGGGGTGATATTTAAGTGCTTTTTTTCTATAAGCTTTTTTTAATTCTTCATCGGTAGCATTTTTCTGTACCTCCAGCACTTCATAATAATCTCTCTTTTCCATACTGTCAGAATCTTAAAATTTACTGTCCCACCACTACTTTGGCGTGACGAAGCACTTTATCATGTAAAACATATCCCTTTTGCACAGTGTCGATAATTTTACCTTTTCTCGACTCGTCATCAACCGGGAACATTGCAACCGCTTCCTGAGAATCGCTGTCGAAATCAGCCCCTTCGGCAGTATCCATTGGTTTCACTCCATTTTGTTCAAGGTATTTAATAAATTTATTATAGATCAGAGTCATCCCCTCTTTTATCGACTCGGAATCAGCAGATTCTACCATAGCTTGAATGCCTCGTTCAAAATCATCGACAACAGGCAACAATTCTTTAAACGCGCTTTCCGCCCCATTTCTAATCAAATCTGATTTTTCTTTAAGAGTACGTTTACGGAAATTCTCAAAATCCGCCCTCAGAAACAGATATTCATTTTTCTCTTTTTCAAGTTGTTCTTCCAACTGTTGATTTTTTTCCCTTAGAATATCTATTTCGGATTTTGTTTCTTCAATTTCCGATTCGGCCGACTCAGTCTCCACACCCTCCACATTATCGGTCAGAGTTTCATCGAGTTCTTTATCCACTTTCTCCGATTTCATATTATGATAAAATTTTTTTCTTTTCTTGTTCATAGTAGTTGTATATATAATGTATCAAAAATTTTGCCAAACCTAATAATATATCAACAAATAAAACACCGTAACGTTCAAAAAGCGTGTTACAGCAGCTCATTATAGGGAGAGCAAGAATTTGTTGGAGAAATCGAGTGAAGCATATAGCGACTCTGCCAAATTGACACTTTCGAATATGCCATATACCGAGCTTCCCGATCCTGACATTGAGGCATACACAGCTCCACCATCGTACATGCATTGTTTTATCTGTTTCACAACCGGAAATTTTGCAAATACGCCCGGCTCAAAATCATTTTTCAACTCGGTCTTCCAAACATCAGGCAACTGAGCAACAATTTCGGAAACAGTCTTTTCGGGTGAAGCCGGATGAATCATAGAATATGCTTCTTTTGTAGAGACATATACGTCCGGTTTCACGAGCAGCATAGTATATCCATTGAGCACATCCGGCACCGGAGTGAGGATATCACCAATACCGGTGGCATACATCGGTTTGTTATAAATAAAAAACGGGCAATCCGCACCAATTGTAGCTGCGATTTCTGCAAGAGTGTTATCATTTACCTGCGGTAAAAACGAATCACGCAGCATTCTTATGGCAAATGCAGCATCAGCCGAGCCACCACCAAGCCCTGCCCCATCTGGAATTCTTTTAACAAGATAAAATGCCACAGAAGGGATTTCATACCGTTCTGCCATAGCTCGGTATGCTTTCATCACCAAATTTTTTTCCGGAGGGCAATCAATAGTATTGCCATACACTGTGAGCGACGGATTTTCTCCATCCGGCGACTCTGTCATTTCAAGTATATCACATAGAGGTACCGGATAGAACAATGTGGATATATCATGATATCCATCTGAACGACGGCAGACCACATCGAGCCCCAGATTTATTTTTGCATTAGGAAACGTAATCATAGTGCGAAGATACGAAGATTCTATTTTTTAACAAATATTACCTTTCACATAATATCAACATACGGAAATAATATCTAATTTTGCAGCAACTAAAACTATAACAACTATGAATATGACAAAGTATTTATTCTCAATTATTATTGCTGCAGCAACAACTGCTGTGTTTACCGGATGTTCGAATGATGACATCAAAATGGACAATATCGCATGTCTTGATTTCGGAAGTACGAAGTTAGATTATGATGACACCACAAATGCATGGAGCGATGTGTTTGATTCTTCACATAATAATGATTTGAAGTTTGGAAGTTTTCAATTTAGCCACGAAGGTTATGGCTCTGCCGAATTTAATTATTTCTATGGTTTCTGCCCAAGCAAATCACAAGACACACAAGACCATAGCGGGCAATGGACGCCAGACTATCAGTTTAGTGCTATTACAGGTCGTTCCGTATTGGAAAATGAAATGTATCGCAATCAACCATATATGGTAGCTTATTGGAATGAATATGGCGACACCGAGTCCGGAGATGTGATTCCTGAACATCCAAGTTGTGCAATCACAAGCGATCAGCCATTTACTCCATACGGAATATATGTAACCAACTCGACCTACACATATTATGCAATAAAGAACGGTACAAATTTCAACGATCCATTCGATCAAAGCGACTATCTGGTGCTAAACATAAACGGCGTACGTAATGGTAAAATCGTAGGCACCGAACAAGTGGATTTGGCGCGCAATGGACAAATCCTTACCACATGGAAAGGTGTGTCATTAGAAAAATTAGGAGAGGTAGATATGATATTTTTCACAATGTCTTCTTCATCGAAAAATGAATATGGCACATGTATTCCAACATATTTCTGCATAGACGGGTTCATGGTAAAAATAGATTAATATCCACCAATTAAAAATAGCGTTCTCCACATGATTATATGGAGAGCGCTATTTTTGTTGCCGCTATCATGTATAGCTAATGTTAATTGTGTTTAACAACCAACACACTATCCGAAAAAATGAGTTATTTTAATAATTTATAATTTGGTATCTAAATGAAATAACTTAATTTTACGGTCGTGAAAGGAACAGTGATAAAAAACACCGGAAGCATGTATGTGGTTGAAGGGCCAGACAGAGCGCTTTATAACTGCAAAATAAAGGGGAATTTCCGAATTAAGGGAATTCGCACCACTAATCCTGTTGCTATCGGTGACAGTGTAAGATTCGAGCCACCTAAGGGGGGCAACAGTGATACTCCTTTATATTTTATCACCGAGATTGAGCCACGAAAAAATTACATTATCCGACGCGCATCAAATCTTTCAAAAGAATCGCATATCATTGCAGCCAATCTCGACCAATCGATGTTGGTTATTTCGCTTAAAAACCCCGAGACATCACTCACCTTTGTAGATAGATTTTTGGCTACGGCAGAGGCTTATAATATCCCCACACAGATAATTATCAATAAAATAGACAATCTTGACAATGAGGACATAGAACTTGCCAACGCCATAAAAACGATGTATAATCAAATTGGCTACCAAGTAATTCTATCATCGGCGAAAAACGGTGATGGCATAGACGCCATCAGAGAAATACTTGTCGGCAAGATAACCCTATTTTCAGGAAATTCCGGCGTGGGCAAAACATCTCTAATTAATAAACTCATACCCGATTTAAATTTGCGTACAGCAGACATATCAGCAACTCACCACACCGGAATGCATACCACGACGTTCAGTGAAATGCATTTTTTACCAAGTGGGAACGGGTGTATAATCGACACTCCCGGTGTAAAAGGATTTGGTACAATTGATTTTGACATAGCGGAAGTGGCGCATTACTTTCCTGAAATATTTGAAACATCACACGAATGCAAATACAACAATTGCACGCACACACATGAACCGGGATGCGCAGTGCGACAAGCTGTTGAAAACTCATACATAAGTCAATCAAGATACGCCAGCTATCTGAGTATCTTAGAAGATTCAGAGAGCGGAAAATATAGAAATCCATTTTAATAGTACAAAAAAGGAGGTTTAATTTTCAACATTTGCAAAGAATAGAAATAATTTTTAACTTTGGTCGATATTTCACAACGGGCAATGCGGAGAACTTTTATAGGCATATTAATGATAATTTCGGCTGTGTTTTTCCTTTCAGGAAACACCCCACTGAAATGGCAGGAGTTTAATGAAAAACTCAGCGATAATGTGTCTTTATCAGAACGTTATCAACAAGACAACATCGATGTCTATTCCTCCAACGGGAATGTGATAATCCGACTGAAAGAAAAATCGCAAGTAAAAATTTTCACCATTTTGGGACAACTTGTGAGCAATGAAGAACTTCCGGTTGGCACGTGGGAATTAAAAATTAACTCAAGAGGAATATATATAATCAAAATAGGAAATCATACGCAGAAAATAGCCTTATAAACAATAAGGTGCTGCGCGCAAAGAATAATAAAGACAATGACAAAAACCGAGAACATCGAGTGGTCGAAACTCCCATTTGGCTATATGCCAACCGACTACAATGTGAGATGTACATTTAAAGATGGGAAATGGGGCGAAATAGAAGTTTCGCAAAGCGAGTATGTGAATGTACACATGGCTGCAACATGCTTACATTATGGGCAAGAGGCATTTGAGGGGCTTAAGGCTTTCCGGGGCATCGATGGTAAAATAAGAATATTTCGCCTTGAAGAAAATGCGAAACGCATATATAATTCAGCGTGCGGAATCATGATGGAGCCAATCCCGGAATCATTGTTCCGCGAAATGGTGATAAAGGTGGTAAAACTCAATGAACGCTTTATTCCACCTTATGGTACAGGAAGTTCTCTATACATCCGCCCACTCGAAATAGGGACAACTGCCCAAGTGGGCGTGAAACCTGCGAAAGAATTCATGTTCATGATATTCGTATCTCCGGTAGGACCATATTTCCCACAGGGATTCAGTCCCACAAATATTGCAATCTACCGCAATTGTGACCGAGCAGCTCCACAAGGAACCGGTCGTTTTAAAGTGGGAGGTAATTATGCCGCATCGCTTTATGCAATCAACCGCGCAAAAGAGGCGGGATTCTCCACAGTGCTGTATCTCGACCCTAAAGAGAAAAAATACATAGATGAATGCGGACCGGCAAACTTTTTTGCATTTAAAGGCGACACTTATGTCACCCCAAAATCAGATTCAATTTTACCGTCAATTACCAATATGAGTTTCCAACAAATTGCGCTCGACAATGGTTTGAAAGTTGAAGCTCGCCCTATTCCGGTTGAAGAACTTGAAACATTCGACGAAGCTGCTGAATGTGGCACAGCTGCAGTAGCCGCACCAATAGGTGAAATCCACGATATTGATACGAAGAAGGTATATATTATGGCAAAAGATGGCAAACCCGGCAAATACACCACACTGCTATACAACCAACTTCGTGGAATTCAATATGGTGAAATAGAAGACAAACATGGGTGGAACACCGTGCTTGACTAACAGATGAACACCAGTATAGATTATTTACAGATAATAGATAAATATTATCCCATCAATATAAATCCGCTGCTTCGCGAGTTGCTGATAACCCACAGCCGCCAAGTGGCGGATTTTGCAACTGAACTTATACAACGAAGAGGATTGGAAACGATTATCAATGCCGAATTTGTATATACAGCCGCAATGCTTCACGACATTGGTATCAAAGAGACAAATGCACACGCAATTCATTGTTTTGGCACCCAACACTATATGCAGCACGGCTTGATAGGGGCAAAATTTATACGGCAGTTTTACACAGAAGCCGAGTCCTTCGCTTTAGTGTGCGAACGTCATATTGGAACAGGACTGACTGCAAAAGAAATAGCAACGCAACAATTACCACTTCCCTATCGTGATTATCTACCTATAACATTAGAGGAAAAATTAGTGTGTTATGCTGACAATTTTTTCTCCAAATCCGACACGACTAAATTTGCAACAATCAACGACCTTCGTCAAAAGATGATGCGTTATGGCGAAGACTGCGCCAAACGACTGGAAGAAATGATTGACATATTCGGGTATTAAACATGCCTAAATCACCTTTTGAAATTATAAAAAAACCAATCTTATCTTTAATTATCTTAAATCTTACAACTCTCTTTAAAATTTATACTTAACTTTGTATTCTCTAAGAGATATTGTTCGGTTTGAAATTTGCAAACGCATATATTCCGATTATCATAATAGCTCTTATGATATGCGTATCATGGAGCAATGCTATGGGACAAAGTGCCGACCCCGAAAGCACATTGTCGCAAGGGGATAGCGTTGCATTTCCTATAATGAACGACAGCATCTTGAATATCGACTCTATTTTACCTGACACAATCGCAGCCGATACTATGCGTCACGATTCAATTCCTCGCATTAAACAACGATTTATAAATGAAAAAATCGACATCGAAGAAATTGTAAATTTCAGCGCAAAAGATTCACTCCTGTTTTTTGGCAAAAACAATGCCTATATGTATGGTGCAAGTAAAGTGGATTACGGCGACATGAAGATTGACGCTGACGAGATACGTATGGACATGAACACCAGCACAGTGTACGCGGTAGGACGAACAGACTCATTAGGTGAACTTATCGGTAACCCGGTTTTTAAAGACCCAAGCGGTGAATATGAATCTAAGACCATGAGTTACAATTTCAAATCCGGGAAAGGTCTTATCACTGATGTTGTAACAGAACAAGGCGAAGGATTTCTTTCAGGCGGGATAACAAAAAAAATGAAAGATGGTGATTATTACATCGGAAATGGCAAATATACCACATGTGATGACCATGAACACCCACATTTTTATTTCCAAATCACAAAAGGTAAAGTCCGACCGAAGAAAAATATAGTAACAGGTCCTGTTTACCTTGTAGTTGCCGATGTTCCATTACCGATAGCTCTTCCATTTGGATATTTTCCATTCACAAGCGAATATTCCTCGGGTATTATCGTACCAACTTTCGGCGATGAATATAACCGAGGATTCTATTTGCGCGATGGAGGATATTATTTTGCGATTAACGACAATATAGACCTTGCACTCACCGGCGAATTATACACCAAAGGCTCATGGGGGGTGAATGCTCGGTCGCAATACGTGAAACGATATAAGTTTTCAGGCAATTTTGATATTAGCTATATCACAACAGTTACAGGAGACAAAGGCTCTGCCGACTATTCAAAAATGAACAACTTTCGTGTAGCATGGAGTCACACGCAAGATGCAAAAGCTAATCCCAACATGACTTTTTCGGCAAGTGTAAACTTTGCCACAAGCGGATATTCTCGAAATGATTTGAATAGCTATTACAACCAGTCATTTACAGAGAATACAAAAAGCAGTACCATAAACATGACTTATCGGGTCCCAAACTCTAAATGGAGTTTCTCTACAACGGCGAATGTGTCACAACGGTCTTCTGACTCTACATTGTCTGTATCATTCCCAAATGTAACAATTTCAATGTCGCAGATAGCTCCATTCAAACGCAAACGTGCCGTAGGTAATGAAAAATGGTATGAAAAAATTAAACTTTCATACAGCGGTATATTTCAGAATTCCATTACAGCCAAACAAAACGATTTTCTTCACAAAAGTCTCATAAAAGACTGGCGTAACGGCATGAGACACTCTGTACCGATTTCTGCAACATTTAATATTTTTAAATACATTAATGTCACCCCAAATATAACTCTTAACGACAGGATGTACACAAGCAAAATACGCAAAGCCTGGGACCCGGGGGCGTCTCGCGAGGTTGCTGTAGATACAACATATAATTTTTACAATATATTTGATTTTAGCGGTGGTATCTCATTAGATACTAAGATATATGGATTCTTCCAACCTCTTCCGTTTCTTGGGGATAAAGTAAAAATGATACGCCACGTACTCACGCCCACCATATCATTTAATGCTCAACCCGACTTTAGCGCACCATTTTGGGGATATTATGGTAATTATCAGTATGTCCAAAATGGTAAACTCATGAAACAACGATATTCATACTTTCAACATGGTTTATTTGGTAATGCACCTTCAGGCACATCCGGGTCTGTGAGTTGGTCGCTCTCCAACAACCTTGAAATGAAAGTGAAAAGTGATGCCGACAGTACCGGTGTAAAAAAAGTGTCGCTAATTGAGAATTTTTCGGTTAGCCAAAGCTATAATTTTGCGGCAGATTCAATGAATTGGAGTAATATTAACACATCCATAATGCTTCGCCTTCTTAAAAATTTCAATTTATCGCTTTCTGCCACATGGGACGTTTATACATATCAGCTTAACAGTTCAGGAAACCCTGTAAGAGTAAACATTCCTCGTTGGAAAGCCGGCAAAGGCTTAGGAAGATTATCAAGCACAGGCACTTCTTTTTCTTATACGCTTAATAATGACACATTTAAGCGAAAAGATAAAAAAGACACAAAAAAAGAGACTGAGCGTAATAGAGAACCGGCAAACCGTAGGAATGATAACGATACTTCAAGTGAGACCGATGATTCAACGGAAAGCTCTACTGACGGATACTCTAAATGGGAATTCCCTTGGAGTTTGAGTATAAACTATTCCGTAAGTTACGGATATGGTACATTTAACAAGAAAAAAATGGAATACAATGGAAAGATTACCCAGAATCTCAGTTTCTCCGGGAATATACGCCCGACTAAAAACTGGAATTTCAATTTTTCCGCAAGTTATAATTTCGACACTGGAAAAATCGCATACATGAACTGCTCCGTTTCACGCGACTTGCATTGCTTCACAATGAGTGCCAGTTTTGTACCTGTTGGTCCGTACAAATCTTACAACTTCAGCATCTCTGTAAAATCTTCAATGTTGAGCGACTTAAAATATGACAAACGCAGCAATGCCAGTTATGGGATGACTTGGTATTAAATTAAAAATGAAAACAGATAATTCTTCAGAAATTTTTCCGATAGTCACTGAGGATGGGAAAGTGATAGGGAGCGCATCTCGATATGAATGTCATAGTGGGACCAAACTATTACATCCTGTGGTACATCTTCATATATTCAACAATGAAGGCAACCTTTTTTTGCAAAAACGACCGAAATGGAAAGACATACAACCGGGCAAATGGGACACAGCCGTAGGCGGGCATGTTGATTTTGGAGAGAGTGTAGAGGAGGCTTTGCTCCGCGAGACATTCGAGGAGGTCGGGATTCATGCCACCAATTACAGATTTATAAAAAAATATGTTTTTGAATCTGCAATCGAACGGGAATTAGTAAACGTATTCACCACAATCAACGAAAGTCCTCAACCCAGTGATGAACTTGACGGTGGAAGATTTTGGACTCAAAAAGAAATATTAGAAAATCTCAATTGCGACGTATTCACTCCAAATTTTGAAAAAGAATACATCATGTTATTTTCAGAAAACGATATTAACAATATCTTAATGCAATAGCGGAAAAATAGTATCAGAAACACCCGGTGATGCTACCAGAATTGAAACATTTCTATCAGAACGAAAACTTTTTACAACGGCACCTGCTTCTCTCGCAATCAGAGCTGCAGCACATACATCCCATTCATGAAGATTCATTTCCCAGTACGCATCCAAACTACCTGCTGCCACTGCACATATATCCCACGCAGCTGAGCCGAGCCGTCTCATCCCACGCACTAACGGAAGCACACGTGCAACATTATCAAGGTTATTATCCCGGTTAACATTTTTATCTACCGGAAAACCAGTGGATACTACCGCTTTAGATATTTCACAATTAGATGACACTTTGATTGGTTCTCCGTTGAGCCACGCACCTTCTCCTTTTATGGCAGTATATAATTCATCTAAATACGGAGCATATACCACTCCTAAAATTGTATCCTCTTTATATTTCAAGGCTATGGAAACGCAAAAGATGGGGAGTCCTGAGCTATAATTTGTGGTTCCATCCAACGGATCAATTACCCAACAAAAGTTGCTATCATTTGATTCCACACCGCTTTCTTCCGACAGAATAGAGTGTGAATTACCAAACAACGAATGTATATTATTCAATATCAGTGCCTCGCTCGCACGATCAGCATTTGTGACAACATCACTATCGTTGAGCTTGGCACTGATATTCAAAATATCCGGCTTCCTAAAAAGTTCGAGCTGGATTTTACCTGCTTGTTTTGCCCAAGCTACAGCATTCATCAAAATATTATCTATATCAATTTCTGCATCGGGGCTCATAGCAGTATTCTTTACAATCAATCTTGAATAATCGGAACTTGACGACGAAATTCTTCTTTAAACGAAACGATTGTTTCAGTTCTACCAAAACCAATATTCTGAAGTTTGGTATGTATAATATTTAACAAATCCGGATTGTTTTTAGCGTACACCTTAATAAATAGGTCATACTTTCCTGTGGTGAAGTGCAATTCCACAACTTCCGGAACTTGGCGAAGTTGTTCAACCACCTCATCAAAACGGAATGGATCTGCCAAACAGAATCCAATGTATGCACATGTGCCATACCCTACAGATGACGGTGTAATAAGCGTTTGAGAGCCTACGATAACACCATTGTGAGTGAGTTTCTGAATACGTTGATGAATTGCCGCACCCGACACACCACATTCGCGTGCAATTTCAAGATACGGTTTACGAGCATCTTCCGATAAAGTCTTCAAGATGAAATAATCTAATGCATCTAATTGCATATTTGCCATACGTTTGTTATTTTAATTACGTAATGAAATTTTAGAATCTAAATGTTAATTAATTTTTGCACAAATATAATACATTAATCAGTAAAATCAACAAAAATTCATCAAAATAATACCAAAATATTGTTAATCTCGCTGTACAACCATTCTATAACGAGTCGGACACTTACAATTTATAAGGATCTTTCCCATAAAAAGTTGATAGCCCGTCAAGATGCTATCATG
>JAFLTZ010000058.1 GCA_022509045.1 Muribaculaceae bacterium
CTGTCTTTTTTGCCATACTTTAATTTTATTTAGTAGCTTTCTTTTTGTTAGCAACGGTTTTCTTGCGACCTTTACGTGTGCGGGCATTATTCTTAGTGCTTTGACCACGCACCGGCAAGCCAATACGATGACGGATACCACGGTAGCAACCGATATCCATAAGACGCTTAATGTTAAGTTGAATCTCACTGCGAAGATCACCTTCCACTTTGTAGTCAGCGCCTATAACTTCACGAATTTTTGCAGATTGGTCATCTGTCCAATCCTTCACTTTAATATCGCGATCAACACCTGCTTTTTCAAGGATTTTTTGAGCAGATGAACGACCGATACCAAATATGTATGTCAAGGCAATTTCACCTCTTTTGTTTTGGGGTAAATCTACCCCGACAATTCTTACTGCCATATTTTATTACTAATTTGACTGCAAAGATAATAAAATTATCCTTGACGTTGTTTAAACTTTGGGTTTTTCTTATTAATTACATACAAACGTCCTTTACGGCGAACGATTTTACAATCGTCATTACGTTTTTTTACAGAAGCTCTTACTTTCATATCTTCATTAATTATTATTTATATCTGAATGCTATACGACCTTTTGAAAGATCATAGGGTGACATTTCAACCTTCACCTTATCACCCGGAAGGATTTTAATATAATGCATACGCATCTTACCTGAAATGTGGGCAGTGATTTCATGACCATTTTCAAGTTCAACGCGGAACATCGCATTTGAGAGGGCTTCAACTATTGTGCCATCTTGTTCTATAGCTGCTTGTTTTGCCATAAATAGTATATATATCGCTAAGATTTATTATTAAGCACTTCCTCTATATAACTGAAAGTAGTTAGTATCTCCGTTTTTGAGTCGATAATTGCCACAGTATGCTCATAATGGGCCGACGGCTTTCTGTCCTTCGTACGTGTTTGCCACCCATCCGGCTCCACTATTACATTTTTACTGCCGAGATTTATCATCGGCTCAATAGAGAGGCACATGCCATTTTTGATTAGTGCACCAGTCCCGGGACGTCCATAGTTGGGCACCTCCGGTTCCTCGTGCATCGACTTCCCAATACCATGACCGCAAAATTCTCTCACAACGGAATATCCATTCTTTTCGCAATAGGTTTGAATTGCATTAGCTATATGTCCTATGCGGTTACCTTCCTTACATGCTTTTATGCCTTCATAGAGCGACTGTTTGGTAACTTCACAAAGGCGAACAACTTCCGGAGCTACTTCTCCTACGAGAAAAGTATAGCACGAATCACCGCAAAATCCATTAAGTTGCGCCACACAATCAAGACCCACAATATCACCATCGCGAAGAGCGCGTTGCGAAGGGAAACCGTGAACTACTGTTTCGTTTACTTCTATGCAAAGAGTACCCGGGAATCCGTGATAACCAAGACAGGCGGGAATACCGCCATTGTCTTGGATATATTCACGAGCTATAGTATCGAGACGTTGGGTTGTGACTCCGGGAGCTATCCATTTTGCAGTTTCTGCAAGAGTACGGCTCACCAAGTCATTTGCCTTACGCATTAATTCTATTTCCTCAGGTGTCTTAAGATAAATCATCGCGATGATAACCCTTAATACATACTTCCAGTGGTGCGTCCTTTGATTTTACCTGACTTAAGCAAACCATCATAATGACGCATCATCAAATGACTTTCAATTTGTTGAAGAGTATCAAGAACGACACCAACAAGAATCAGCAACGAAGTTCCTCCAAAGAATTGTGAGAACTGCTGGCTAACGCCACAAATCTTGGCAATAGCCGGAAGTATAGCCACAATTCCTAAGAAAATAGAACCCGGCAAAGTGATTCTCGACATGATTGAGTCAAGATATTCAGCAGTAGCTTTTCCCGGCTTAACTCCAGGGATAAAACCATTATTGCGTTTCAGCTGATCTGCTATATCATTCGGTCGAACTGTGATAGCCGTATAGAAGTAGGTGAAAGCAATAATCAATAGGAAATATACAGCATTGTACCAAAATCCATGCATATCAGAAAGAGCACGAACAAATGCAGAAGAATTGGCAGTGTTAAATCCGGCAACAGTAATTGGGATAAACATGATAGCCTGCGCAAAAATAATCGGCATTACGTTAGCTGCATTCACTTTCAATGGAATATATTGGCGTGCGCCTCCTATTTGTTTGTTACCGACAATGCGCTTTGCATATTGTACAGGCACTTTACGAATACCTTGCACGAGAAGCACAGCACATGCGATGATAGCAAATAAGATTACTACTTCGACAAGGAACATCACAAGACCACCTTGAGCCGATGTCAAACGATTTGTAAACTCTTGAACAAAAGCCAAAGGCAAGCGAGCAATGATACCTACAAGGATTATAAATGAGATACCGTTTCCTACACCCCTATCAGTGATTTTTTCACCGAGCCACATGATAAACATTGAACCTGCCGCCAATATTATGGTATAATAAACGTAGGTAATAAATGTAAATGTGACAGCACCTCCGGCCTGTGCTATTTGATAACCAAGAGTAGCAAGATATGCCGGACCTTGGAGCAACAAAATAGCCACTGTGAGATAACGAGTGTACTGATTCAGTTTCATGCGACCACTTTCACCCTCTTGCTGTAATTTTTTAAACGAGGGTAAAATTATACCTAACAATTGAATAACAATCGATGCGGTAATGTATGGCATGATACCGAGAGCAAAGATTGAAGCTTGCGAGAATGCACCTCCGGAGAACATATCCACAAGTTGCATCAAACCATTGCTGGTAAACTCCTGTAGCGGTTTCACATCAGTTGGAGTGAGTCCCGGCAACAAGATATAGCAACCGAAGCGATAGATAACTACAAGCATAAATGTATAGCACAAACGCTTGCGGAGATCTTCAATCTTCCAAATGTTTTTAATAGTTTCTACGAATCTCATTAGAATTAAATTTTATTGATTGAACCACCGGCTGCAGTGATAGCTGCCTCAGCTGCCTTAGAAAAAGCATTTGCCGTAACAACAATAGCTTGTGTAATTTCACCTTTTGCAAGGATTTTAACAAGTTGCTTGCCATTAACAAAGCCTGCTTCACAAAGCTGCTGCAATCCGATTTCTTTAAGACCTTTTTCCTTAGCAATAGCCTCAAGAGTTTCAAGATTTATAGCCTTGTATTCAACACGATTAATATTCTTAAATCCGAATTTAGGCACTCGGCGTTGCAAAGGCATCTGACCACCTTCAAAACCGATTTTTGCAGAGTAACCAGAGCGTGATTTAGCACCCTTATGACCACGTGTAGATGTTCCTCCTTTACCGGAACCCTGACCGCGACCTACTCTTTTACCTTTTTTGTTGGACCCATAAGCGGGTCTTATTTTACTTAAATCCATAATTAATTGACCTGTTTAAAAGTTAAGCATTAGTCACTGTGACAAGATGACGTACTTTATTTACCATACCTCTGATCGATGGAGTGTCCTCTTTTTCGACCACATGGTTCATTTTTCTCAATCCGAGTGCATCGAGAGTACGCTTTTGCACTGCGGGGCAGTTGATTCTGCTTTTAGTTTGTTTGATTAATATTTTAGCCATGATTATAAGGTATAGATGATTAACCGTTAAACACTTTTGATACAGAAATTCCTCTATTCTGCGCTACCATGATAGGACTTCTCATTTCATTGAGAGCTCCAATAGTAGCTTTCACGAGGTTATGAGGGTTAGACGAACCTTTAGATTTAGCAAGGACGTCAGTAACACCTACACTCTCAAGCACGGCGCGCATCGCACCACCAGCCTTCACACCGGTACCGTGAGATGCCGGACGAAGAAGAACACGAGAACCACCGAATTTGAATTCCTGTTCGTGAGGAATTGTGCCCTTATGCACCGGCACCTTTACCAAATTCTTCTTAGCAGCCTCGATTCCCTTAGAGATTGCTGTTGTTACTTCATTTGCTTTACCAAGTCCCCAACCTACAATACCGTTTTCATTACCAACTACTACAATGGCAGCGAAAGTGAATGTTCTACCACCTTTAGTAACCTTAGTAACGCGGTTAATGGCTACGAGTCGATCTTTAAGTTCGATGTCGTTGGTTGATTTTACTCTATTGTTTGCTTTTGCCATAATCGATTAAAATTTAAGTCCGCCTTTGCGTGCGCCATCGGCTACTGATTTTACTCTTCCGTGGAACAAATAACCATTACGATCAAATACTACTGATTCAATACCGGCGGCCAAAGCAGCTTTTGCTGCCATTTCACCTACTTTTTCAGCGATTTCGCATTTTGTTCCTTCGGTAATATTTTTGCTTGAAGCAGCGATTAAAGTGTGTCCTGCCTGATCATCTATCAGCTGAACATAAATCTGCTTATTGCTTCTGAACACAGTCATACGAGGACGTGCGGCAGTGCCTGATATGCGACCACGGATGCGTGTTTTAATTTTTATTCTTCTTGCAATTTTATTCATCATTGTCGTCTAAGATTTAAATTATTTGGCACCTGCTGATTTACCTGACTTGCGACGGATAACTTCGCCCACAAACTTAATACCTTTACCTTTATAAGGCTCCGGTTTACGCAAAGAGCGAATTTTAGCACAAACTTGTCCGATAAGCTGCTTGTCGGCAGATTCAAGGATAATCAATGGATTTTTATTTCTCTCAGATTTAGCTTCGACTTTGATTTCAGCAGGAAGCTTTATATATATAGCGTGCGAATAACCGAGCGCAAGCTCAAGCACCTGACCTGTAGCTGTGGCACGATAACCAACGCCTACCAATTCCAACTCTTTCTTGTAGCCTTCACTAACACCTACAACCATGTTGTGTATCAACGCCCGCACCAAACCATGATGTGCGCGATGTTCACGATCGTCAGATGGACGGCTCACAATCACTTCGTTGCCTTCTTGCTTCACAGTGATATCTTTGTGAAAACCTTGTTTAAGCTCGCCTTTTGGGCCTTTCACGGTTACTGTTCCGTCTTTAATTGTTACAGTTACTCCGGCAGGTATTTGTACTGGCAATTTTCCTATTCTTGACATTGTATTTACCTCCTATATTAATAAATGTAACATAAAACTTCACCGCCTACTTTTTCCTGAGCAGCTTGCTTATTGGTCATCACACCTTTCGATGTAGAAAGGATAGCTATACCCAAGCCGTTAAGCACACGAGGCATATCTTTATAGCCAGTATAATGGCGAAGACCAGGACGTGACACGCGTTTCAAACCTCTGATTGCGCTTACTTTGTCAACTGGATCATATTTCAAGGCAATTTTAATATTGCCTGAGGGAGTTCCATTTTCTACAAATTTGTAGTTGATGATATATCCCTGTTCAAAGAGAATCTTAGTGATCTCTTTTTTGATTTTTGAGGCTGGCACTTCTACCACACGGTGGTTAGCGCTAATAGCATTCCTCAATCTTGTTAAAAAATCTGCTATTGGATCTGTCATTGTTTTGAAATTTAAATTGATTCGGATTTCCGAACAATATTTAATTAAAATATAGTAAATTGGAATATCACCTCTAAGGGATTACCAACTTGCTTTCTTAACACCCGGGATAAGACCTGCCGACGCCATTTCACGGAATTGGATACGAGAAATTCCGAACTGGCGCATATAGCCTTTTGGACGACCTGTGATGCAACAACGGTTATGAAGGCGCACTACAGATGCATTCTTGGGAAGTTTCTGAAGAGCCTCATAGTCACCGGCAGCTTTGAGTTCTGCTTTTTTCTTAGCATACTTTGCCACAAGTTTTGCTCTCTTCACTTCGCGGGCTTTCATTGATTCTTTTGCCATAATGCGTAGTAATTATTTAGCGTTTTTAAATGGAAGTCCGAAATATTTAAGCAACGCATAACCTTCTTCATCTGTCTTGGCTGAAGTAACAAATGTGATATTCATACCAACAAGTTTCGAGATTGTGTCGATGTTAATTTCGGGGAAAATAATTTGTTCTGTGATACCTACTGTATAGTTACCACGACCATCAAGTTTACCTTCAATACCTTTGAAGTCGCGAATACGTGGAAGAGCCACTCTAATGAAGCGTTCCATGAATTCATACATACGGTCGTTACGAAGTGTTACACGCACACCGATAGGCATTTTCTTACGCACTTTAAAGTTAGAAATATCTTTTCTTGAAAGTGTTGCTACTGCCTTTTGACCGGTAATCGCAGTAAGCTCGTTAATAGCTGTTTCGATAATTTTCTTATCCTGAGTAGCTTGTCCGAGACCTTGATTAACTACAATTTTTTCGAGACGAGGCACTTGCATTGTAGAAGTATATTTAAAATCATTCATCAACGCAGGTGCGATTCTTTCTTTATAATCTTTCTTTAGTGTTGTAGTGCTCATTATTTAATCTCCTCCTGTGATTTTTTAGAATAACGGACTGTAACGCCTTTCTCGTCCTTACGGAAACCTACACGGGTAGGCTTTCCTGATTTAGGATCAATGGGGTTAAGGTTTGAGATATGAATGGGCGCTTCCATTTTGACTATACCACCTTGTGGATTTTTTGCGTTGGGCTTGGTACTCTTTGATACCATGTTAATGCCTTCAACGATGGCACGCTGCTTATCAACAATGACACGCAACACACGACCGGTTTTGCCACGGTCGTTACCAGCATTGACATAAACTGTGTCGCCCTTTTTGATATGTAATTTGCTCATTGTAAATAAACTTATCAATTAGAGTACTTCAGGAGCCAATGAAACAATCTTCATGTTACTTGCACGAAGCTCACGAGCTACGGGACCGAAAATACGGCTGCCACGAAGTTCACCGGCATTATTTAATAACACGCACGCGTTATCATCGAAACGAATATACGAACCGTCGGGACGACGTACTTCCTTCTTCGTACGAACAATAACAGCTTTAGATACAGTACCTTTTTTTACATCAGAAGATGGAACAGCAGACTTCACTGTAACAACAATTACATCGCCTACTGAAGCATATCGACGGCCTGTACCTCCCATAACGCGGATGCAAAGCACTTCCTTTGCACCGCTGTTGTCAGCAACATTCAAACGGCTTTCTGTCTGTATCATATTACTTCACTTTTTCAATAATTTCTACTAATCTCCATCTTTTTGTTTTGCTCAGAGGACGAGTTTCCATAAGGCGTACTTTATCGCCTATACTACACTCATTCTTTTCGTCATGAGCATGGTATTTTTTCGTCTTATTAACGAATTTACCATAGATAGGGTGTTTTTCCTTCCACTTAACGGTGACTGTGATAGTTTTATCACCTTTGTTGCTGGAAACAATCCCTATTCTTTCTTTTCTTAAATTTCTGGTTTCCATTATTTGCCGGAATTTTTGATGTTAAGTTCGCGTGCACGCAATTCAGTTTTCATGCGAGCAATCATTTTACGATCCAATGTAATCTTAGAAGGATTATCCAAAGGAGTGATCGAATGATTGATTTTTTGTTGGATATAGTCCTTTTTAGCTACCTCCAAACGTTCTGTAAGCTCTTTTGTGCTTAATTCTTTCAATTCTGCCTTTTTCATATCTACTACACGTTTTGAGTTGGATCGTAGTCGCGACGTACGATGAATTTTGTGGAAACTGGAAGTTTCTGTGCAGCTAAGCGAAGTGCTTCTTTAGCGATATCATAGCTCACACCTTCAACTTCGATAAGAATACGACCGGGAGTAACAGGAGCTACGAAACCTTCGGGAGCACCCTTACCTTTACCCATACGTACTTCTGCAGGCTTTTTAGTAATTGGTTTATCTGGAAAAATTCTGATCCATATTTGGCCTTGACGTTGCATATAGCGTGTAACGGCAATACGGGCAGCCTCAATCTGACGCCCTGTAATCCATTTAGAATCGAGCGTTTTGATACCAAATGAACCAAAAGCCAACTGATGGCCGCGTTGAGCTTCGCCCTTCATGCGACCCTTTTGTTGTCTTCTGAATTTAGTTTTCTTTGGTTGTAACATTGCGTTCTACTTTTTGATGTGGATGATTAACGGTTGTTTTTTTGTTTACGGAATGAGCCCTTTCGTGGAGCACCACCCTGGCGACCTTCTTTGGTTGTAGTAGTGAAAGAAGGAGCGAGATCGCGCTTGCCATAAACTTCGCCACGGCAAATCCATACTTTAACACCGATTACACCAACTTTGGTGTGAGCTTCAACGAGCGCATAATCGATATCGGCACGAAGAGTGTGAAGTGGTGTACGTCCTTCTTTAAGCATTTCCGAACGAGCCATTTCAGCACCATTAAGACGTCCTGAGATTTGAACCTTAATACCATCGGCACCCAAACGCATTGTGTTTTGGATAGCAAGTTTTGCCGCACGACGATATGCAATTTTACCCTCTATCTGGCGTGCAATATTGCTTGCCACGATTTGAGCATCAAGTTCCGGGCGTTTAACTTCGTGAATATTGATTTGAACATCTTTATCGGTAATCTTCTGGAGTTCTTTCTTGAGTTGGTCAACTTCCTGTCCTCCCTTACCGATGATAAGACCTGGGCGCGAAGTGCACACAGTGATTGTGACACGCTTAATTGCGCGTTCTATAACTATACGTGACACGCTTGCATTAGCTAACCGAGCATTGAGATACTCACGGATTTTAGAATCCTCGAGCAAAGTGTCACCATATTTCTGGCCACCGTACCAGTTAGAGTCCCAGCCACGGATAATGCCTAAGCGGTTGCTGATTGGATTTACTTTTTGTCCCATTTTATGCTTCAGTTTTTGGTTGTTTAGTGTCAATGAAAATAGTTACATGGTTAGAGCGTTTGCGAATGCGATAACCGCGACCTTGCGGAGCCGGACGAAGGCGTTTGAGCATAGGTGCACAATCTACAAAGATTGTTTTAACATACAATTCGCCTGCTTCGGCTTTGCGCTGGTTCTTTTCTTCCCAGTTAGCGATAGCTGAACGCAACAACTTTTCTACTTTGGCAGCAGCTTCTTTATTTGAGAACTTAAGGATGCCAAGAGCTTTGTTTACTTCAACACCGCGCACCATGTCTGCAACCAGACGCATTTTGCGAGGAGAAGAAGGCACATTGCGCAGCTTGGCAAAGTATTGTTCCTTGCGAACTTCCTTTATTCTTTCAGCTGATTCTCTTTTTCTTTTACCCATTGTATTTAATTCTTTTAATATCTAATTAATATCCCGGGCCCTTATTTTTTCTTGTTACCTGCATGACCACGGAAAGTACGAGTTGGAGCAAATTCGCCAAGCTTGTGACCTACCATGTTTTCAGTAACATAAACGGGAATAAACTTATTACCATTGTGAACCGCGAAAGTATGCCCCACGAAATCCGGAGAAATCATAGATGCACGCGACCATGTTTTGATAACGGATTTTTTACCCGATTCTTCCATGGCGAGAACTTTCTTTTCAAGCTTCACGCTGATGTATGGGCCTTTTTTAATTGAACGACTCATAATTACTTAATTAATCAATTACTTTTTCCTTCTTTCAATAATGTACTTAGAAGAGTGCTTCTTCGGTGAGCGAGTCTTCAAGCCCTTAGAGTAAAGACCTTTACGTGATCTTGGATGTCCACCGGACTGACGACCTTCACCACCACCCATCGGGTGATCAACCGGGTTCATAACCACACCACGGTTGTGAGGACGACGACCCAACCAGCGAGATCTACCAGCTTTACCACTTTGCTCAAGGTTGTGCTCAGCATTACCAACCACACCTACAGTAGCTTTACAAGTGGCAAGGATTTTGCGGGTTTCACCGGAAGGTAACTTGACAATTACGTAATCACCTTCGCGAGAAGTAAGCTGAGCGAAGGTACCGGCAGAGCGAGCCATCATAGCTCCCTGACCCGGACGTAGTTCAACATTGTGAATTAAAGTACCAACAGGAATTTTGCTTAAAGGAAGAGCGTTGCCCACTTCAGGAGCAGCAGCTTCCCCGCTTACAACTGTAGCGCCAACTTCAAGACCGTTGGGTGCAATAATGTAGGCTTTAGCGCCATCTACATAATAAAGCAGAGCAATACGAGCCGAACGGTTTGGATCATATTCAATGCTTTTCACGATGGCCGGAACACCGTCTTTAGCTCTTTTGAAGTCGATAAAACGGTATTTACGTTTATGACCACCACCAAGGTAGCGCATAGTGCGATGACCTTCTTGGTTGCGACCACCGGTAGAACGTTTACCGACTGTAAGAGATTTTTCTGGCGTACGTGCAGTGATGTTGTCAAAAACGCCAATAATTTTGTGTCTTTGCCCCGGTGTTGTGGGCTTAAATTTTCTTACTGCCATTTTAATTATATATTACTATAGAAATCGATTTTATCACCTTCGGCCAAGGTTACATAAGCTTTTTTGAAAGCATTAGTTTTACCTTTGATAAGACCGGTGCGTGTGTATCGCGACTTATTTTTGCCTTCGTAGTTGCAAGTATTAACAGAAACTACTTTAACAGAATAGAGGTCCTCAACAGTAGCTTTGATTTGACCTTTTGTAGCATCAGGAGAAACGCGGAAAGTATATTGATTTAACTTTTCACTTTTCTGATTAGCCTTTTCGGTAACTATTGGTTGAATACTAATTTGCATAAGTTTACCTCCTCCTATTAAAAGTTGTTAATAACATCAACACTGCTTTCGGTAAGCACCAATGCTTTATTGTCAAGCACTTTGTAGGTGTTAAGATCTTGAGCAGTCATGATATTTGCAGTCTGAACGTTGCGAGCCGACAAATATACGTTTTTATTTTGTGATGCGAAAACGAGAAGGAGTTTCTTGCCTTCAAGTTTAAGATTTTTAGTGAAATTCACGAAATCTTTAGTTTTCGGAGCTTCAAAAGTGAAGTCTTCAACAACAATAATTTCGTTGTCCATAGCTTTGTAGCTGAGTGCAGACTTGCGAGCAAGCTGTTTAACTTTCTTGTTGAGTTTGAAGCGATAATCGCGAGGACGCGGACCGAAAACGCGACCACCACCAACGAGAACAGGAGAGTTAATATCACCAATACGTGAGCCGCCACCACCTTTTTGTTTGTGGAGCTTGCGTGTAGAACCAGAAACTTCGCTACGTTCTTTCGATTTGTGAGTACCTTGACGTTGATTTGCAAGATATTGTTTTACATCGAGATAAACGGCATGCTCGTTTGGTTCGATAGCGAACACTTCATCGTTGAGTGTTACTTTTTTACCGGTATCCTGACCGTTAATATTATATACTGCGAGTTCCATTATTTCTCAATTATTACGATTGAACCTTTAGCGCCTGGCACGCTACCTTTGATAAGGAGCAGATTGTGCTCGGCAATAACTTTGAGTACTTGAAGGTTTTGTACAGTGACACGTTCGTTACCCATTTGACCAGCCATACGCATACCCTTGAATACTTTAGCGGGGTAAGAACAAGCACCGATAGAACCGGGCTTACGTTGGCGGTTGTGCTGACCGTGAGTAGATTGACCTACACCACCGAAACCATGACGTTTGACAACGCCCTGGAAACCTTTACCTTTAGAAGTACCAATGATGTCAACAAATTCGGTGCCGTCGAAGAATTCAACATTAAGGACATCTCCCAATTTGTATTCACCATCAAAACCTTTGAACTCGGCCAAGTGTCTCTTTGGTGCTACTCCGGCTTTTTTGAAGTGACCGAGTTCCGGCTTGTTTGTATGCTTCTCTTTTTTGTCCTCGAACCCGAGTTGGAGAGCATTGTAGCCATCGGTAGCTTCAGTTTTCACTTGAGTAACAACGCAGGGACCTACTTCGATAACAGTGCACGGTACATTCTTACCGTCGGCACTGAAAACGGATGTCAT
>JAFLTZ010000059.1 GCA_022509045.1 Muribaculaceae bacterium
GAGTTATCATCAATATCCCATATTGATTCGGGGAGATATGGAGCTGCCGGGGATTCTGTGTTCTTATACATGAAAAATGTTTCCGGTTGTGCAATTTCACTTTCTTTGCAGACATATCGGAGTCCAATTACCTCTTGTATCGTTCCGTCGGGAACCGGTCCATTCACAGGCAGCAAGAAGCTTGTCAAGGAGCCAAAATCACCTAATATTTTCCCTCCGAATGGTTGCGGCGCATCATTTGCCCAAGTCCGTTTAACCGATTTATCATGTGTGGTTAGATAATCAATGAGTGAATTATTATTCACATCGTTTAAATACTCAAATCGGTTATTATCGTCAGCATCGGTGCTATAGACCTGGTTGGTACAATAAGATAGGCGTGGATTGTCATATAATAGTTTTCGAGTATCGTTATAGTTATAAAGAACTTTTCCATTTAAATAATATTCCACAGAACCAAACGGGTGTCCATCTTTGTATAATATATCCGATTCAACACAATCAAGTATAGAACTGAGTCTGTCAGTGTAATTAGGAGAACGGTCGTTAGGACAAAGTACTCCTGCATACTTACAACCCATCGCAGTAAATGTGTATGCGGAGTATTCTACGGCTGCCGGATTATCTTTAGGATATACAACTTCTATCCAATAGTATGTGGTTTGCTTTGTTGACCGATTTACTTTAAAATTGCCATTGCCCGTTTGGTTGCCGAGGGACAAAATTGCAATGTACCTATCAGCTACCCAATCGCGGAAATAATTAAACTCATCATCTAACTGCAAAAAGTTATATTCTGCCCAAAACTCCGGTGTTTCGTATTTTATGGTGCTCTCATTCCATAAGTTTGAAAATTGACCGTCGTTATCAATAGCATTATCGTTACTGCAGGAAAACGTAAAAGCTGCTGCAAGCAATAATGCTATAAAACTTTTTAATTGATTTTTCATATTAGTCATATTTTTATTCTACTGTTGCTGGTTTGTAAAAATAATGTTGTTGTTTGTATTTAGTTTTCATGGGATGACGGGTGAAAATAGGATGTTATATTATAATGAGATTTCACCGGGCATCCATATACAGGACGCCACGGATGGGATTTTCATTATTTTTGTTAAAATTCATTTTATATTAAATGTTGTATAATCCGTGGCAAATATAGTGAAATTATTTTAAAATATCAAGTGTTTTGGTGAAAATCATTAAACTCAGTATTGTCCATGGCAAAATGCAGATGACGATGTGATATGCTATTTGTTAAGGAAGTTCGAGGCGATTTGCCTCATGTAATCAAGAGCAGCATCACGGTCGTTAGGGATAATACCATCGAGGATGGCATCTTTAATCGCTTTCTTTATTTCCCCAACTTCATGACATTGTCCAAGATTAAATGCTTCCATAATATCGTTGCCGGAAACCGGAGGCTGAAAGTTGCGAATTTTATCGCGAGCTTCAAGCTCTACCATCTTTTGACGCACTAATTCAAAGTTGGATAAAAGACGTCTCACTTTAGCTTCATTCTTAGAAGTGATATCGCATTTACACAATATCATGAGGTCGTCGATATCATCACCGGCATCGAAAAGGAGCCTTCGCACAGCTGAATCGGTAACGTAATCTTCCACCAAAGCAATGGGTCGCATGTGCAAACCAACCATTTTTTGCACATATTTCATGTGTTCATTTAATGGGAATTTCATTTTTCGGAAGATTCGAGGAATCATCTTCTCTCCCACAAAATTATGGTTATGGAATGTCCACCCAAGTTTTTCATCGTAATGTTTGGTTTGCGGTTTTCCTATATCGTGGAATAGTGCGGCACAGCGCAACCAAACATTGTCGGAAAGCTCAGCCACCTTGTCGAGCACCTGCATGGTGTGGAGGAAATTATCTTTATGCCCCCGATTATTCACCGAATCGACGCCCTTAAGTTCAGCAAGTCCAGGCACAGTGTATTCAAGTAAACCACACTTATCGAGGAGCATGAAACCACGAGATGGCACGGGAGAGTTGAGAATCTTCATCAATTCATCGGCAATCCGTTCACGCGAAATAATATGTATGCGCTCACGATTTCTCGCAATAGCATCGAACGTTTCGGGGTATATATCGAAATTGAGTTGCGTGGCAAACCGAATGGCACGCATCATGCGCAGGGGGTCGTCGCTAAAAGTGATATCGGGATTGAGAGGAGTACGAATAATACGACGTTCAAGATCTCCAATTCCGTCAAAAGGGTCAATAAGAGAGCCATAACAGTCGGCATTTAAGCTTAGAGCCATTGCATTGATAGTGAAATCGCGGCGACACTGGTCGTCGGCAAGTGTCCCATTCTCCACAACCGGTTTTCGACTATCATGCGAATAAGATTCTTTACGCGCTCCTACAAATTCGAGTTCGTAATTAGCATTTTTCACTTGCGCGGTACCAAAATTTGCATAAACTGCCAGGGAAGTCCCATCGCCCCACAATGCAGCGACATGTTCTGCAAGTGTAATACCGCTTCCGACCGTTACAAAGTCAATATCTTTAGAGTGACGATTGAGAAAAATATCGCGAACATATCCTCCCACCACATAGCACTCCTGCCCTATGCTATCGGCAACAGCTCCGACCTGTTTGAACACATGCCGTTGCATGTGATGTTTAATCCTCTCCTTATATTCTTCTGAAAGTTCTGCCATTGCACACTATTGTAAAGAAATAAGTTGTAACGGAGCAGTGGTAATACACTCAAGTCCACCGGCACGCGCAACATAAGTATTTTCAACACCCACGGCACCGACTGACGGAATTACAAATTTTGGCTCAAGCGCAATGACATTGCCCTCGTGAATAATATCTTTGCTCCGTGGCGCAATTACCGGGGATTCATTAACCTCAATGCCAACCCCATGACCGATGAAACCAGCCTTTTGTTTGTGTCCCATAAAGAAATCGTCCATTCCGGCAGATTTAACCATATCTAATGCAATCTCATAAAGCGATGAAGCAGCGACACCCGGGACAGCCTCCCGCGATATCCGATTACAGATATCTATTGACAATTGGTGAGCTACACGAGCCTCTTCAGGGATATCTCCGACACAGAAAGTTCGCGTCATATCAGTCATATAACCGGTGAAATTGCCACACATATCTACCATTACAGTAGTGCCCGGTTTTATTGTGGTTCCACAACATCCTACCGGGAGCGATGCATCCATTCCGGCCCCACCCATAGCAAAGTCATACGGGCTTGGGGCATCGGCATTATCGCCACACAACAGATTTCCCATATACATTTCCATAGATTGCCCGGAAATGCGAAATTGTCCGAGACATCCTTCGAGACGAAGCACACGTTCTATTTCGACCTGTAATTCAAAATCCGTCATACCGGACTTATATAATGAGGGAATCTTTGAATAAGCATTTGCATGATGCACACCGCTCTCTATCAGCTTCTCAATCTCAAAATCAGATTTAACAGAGCGTATATTGCGCATAATAGCAGAGCCATTGACCACCTCAGGAGAATTCATAGCCAAGATGAGCCGAGCGGTATCGTTGTATGACAGTGTGTCGAGTTCAAGTGCAAGCGTTTTTGGTATAGATATGTTTAAACCGGCTAAGTGCTCTATGATATTTTCCGGTTTACGAATATATCTAATATCGTCACCAGATAGTCCGACCGGTCGTCGAATAAAAAACAACTCAACACCGTCACTGTTAATAAATGTATAACCACTTATAACACTGCCAAATGTGTAATAAATATTAGAATTATCAGAAATGAGAATGGCATCGGCACCAACAGATTTGAGTGCCTTAACGATGGCTTCCTTTCTGAATTGCTTTTCGGAGGATAATAAATTGTAATTCATTAAAGTTGAGTAAAATATTTTACCAATTCGTCAAAATTGTCAAACGTGAAATCCGGATTATCACAATTGCCAAAACCATAAGTCATTAAGGCAAACGGAATTCCGGCCCGATGTGCATTGTCGCAATCACCTTGTGTATCGCCCACGTATATAGCATTGTCAATGTTGTTACGGCTCATCAGAGCAGTAATATTTTCACATTTGGACACAGGAGATTCTCCGAATGTAAGAGAGTCGCAGAAAAAGCGTTCGGTGCCGGTATAACGCATGAAGTTTTTCAGCCCCAAAGGTCCGCAATTACTCTGAGCCATAAGCTTATAATACCGTGATAGTTTCTTCAACCCATCATACACTCCGGGATAAACAGTTCCGCCAAAAAGCGGCATCTTTTCATCTTCAATGATTCTTATCCGAGCGATATAATCGTGTACATTAAATCCGGGAGAACAACCAAACAACCCGAAGAGAATTTCTTCGAGTTGTTTGCCCATATATTGTTTCAAAATCTGAGCCGACACAACTTGCGAAACACCAAATTCAGCAGAACACAGATTCCATATTTTGGCATAGGACTCTGTGGCATCCCACAGTGTTCCATCCATGTCGAAAATCAGAGCTTGCGGTTTAGTCAACATCTACATATTTAGGTGATGCACCATATTGGTTGGTGAGCGGGTCGGAATCTTTACAAGCCCAAACAATAAGAATGATAGAACCTAACAATGGGACAAAATTAATAAGAAGCCACCATCCGGATTTATTGATATCGTGAAGGCGACGTACATGTACGCCTAATTGCGGAAGAAATACGGCCAAAGAAACGACAAGTGAAACTACAGAACCTAAAATATCACCAAGAATGCTCAAAAGAATCGAAAGCACTACACCAAGAATACAACCGAACAGAGCAAAATACCAATACTCTGAACGACGCGCTCTGCCATTGAAATTACAATAATTTTCAACGAGTGTCTTTTTTAAAGATTCTACAAACGGAATTGCAGGAATTTCTCTAATTGCCATAATTTTAAGAATTTAGCTTAGTTATACATTTATTATTGTTTTGAAAATTCGTTATTGTTATCATATTTGGATTCATCCGCCTCCTTAACCAGGACCTTTGGCAAGGTAAACATAAATTCCAATCCACCCTCGTCACGATTTCTCACCATTATATCGCCACCGTGATTATCAATGACAAGTTTTACGATAGAAAGCCCCAAACCTGTGCCGTCGGTTGCATGAGTCACATCTTTCTCCACACGGAAAAACTGGTCGAAAATTCGGTCAATATGCTCCGAATCCACACCCACTCCATTATCCCAAAAAGAGAATTTATAGAACTGCTCGTCTTCACTTAAAAGAGTCAGCCCCATTTCAGTGCCACCGGAATAATTTATGGCATTTTTAATCAGATTATTAAAAATAGCATATAATGAAGAATTTGACGAAAGCACATTTGTATCTTCCGGAATATCAAGATTAAATTTCATTTTAGCCTCACGCAATTTCGGAGTAAATTCCTCTGAAATTTCACACAAAGTTTTATACAAATTTATATCCTCATACAAAATAGCATCTGCCCCATCTTCAAGTCGAGAGAGAAGCGATAGAGATGTCACGAGATTGTTGATTCGCCTAACATTTCTCAAACAATTGTTTAAAAACTTATTTTGTAATTCTTTAGGGAGGTCGGGATGCTCAATAATAGTTTCTATATAGCCCGAGATTATACCGATAGGAGTTTTAAGCTCATGACGCAGATTGTTAGTCATGATACGCTTGGCATGCATATCATGCTGCTCCTGCTCAAATGATTTTTCTTTTTCGGTATAATGCGCTTCAATGATTTTAATTTTATCTGCATAAGTCTTCACTATAGCGTTTGCCAAATAATCCACATTCTTATTCCAATGGAAATTCTGAAGCAAATCAGACGGGTCTTGATTTTTATATATTTTGGCAAGCATCATGTAGAGTCGTTTTACGCTATTGTTGAAACGCAACATATAAAGCACGAGTAATAGCGTGATAATAACCCCGAAAATAATCAGAACTATGATATAGAGGTTATTTCGCGTTGAGGCATCCGACCGGAAATGTGAATTGAGCACAATTTCGGTGGAAACAGTGATTCCCAAGTCAGGATATTTTGAAACCCGATACACTCTCTGCTTTCCGTCATAATATTTGCGCATGCCATAAGGCTGCACTTCTCCGGCAACAACAGCACGACAAAACAATGAATCCTCATTGTAGTCATCAGAAAAGTATTCGCTTTCCCTATCATTGGTAACAATCACATTGCCATTATATAAATCACGTATAGTGAAATAAACATACTCATAATTAACAGTGCGGCACAGCAAATCGCACATATTGTCGAACTGAGTATCAACCGAATCCGATTCAGAATAAATCGCAGCAACGACATCATTAATAGCACTCACAGAGCTGTTCCAATCCGATAATTCCACTTGTCGCTCGTTATACTTGAGATACACGACAACCGAAACGATAATAAGCCAAAAGCAAATTATCGTTTGATAGAAAAAGGAATGTGGTATTTTATTTTTAGAATTCTTTTTTGAACCCGTATCCATAACCCAAACGTGTAATAATACAATTACCTGCTGTGCCAAGCTTCTTACGCAAACGAGTCACAGTGGTATCAATGGTACGGAAAGTAGAAACACCACGAGTCCATACCTTACTGATAATCTGCTGGCGGGAAAGTATAGTATTTGGATTGTTAATCAAGAACAAAAATAATTCATATTCCGTTTTGGTGACTTCCGTATCAACACCATCAACATATATTTGCTTATTATTTCGGTCGATACGGATTCTTCCGATAATTATATCCGGAGAATAAAGCCCGCGTTTCTTCTGTTCTTCAAAATGCTTCGTTTTGCCGGCCCTACGCAGCACACTGCGCACACGTGCCATCACTTCCCTCACCATAAACGGTTTCACGACATAATCGTCAGCGCCTATGTTAAGTCCCATAATACGCTCATCTTCACCGCTCAACGCCGAGCAAAACAATATCGGGATATTTTCCGTATCATAAGAATTTTTTAGTCGTTGTGCAAAATCAAAACCGCTCAACTTATCCATCATCACATCCAATATCATCAGAGAATATGATGGCAAATCATAATGCAAAGCCTGTTCAGCACTATTTGCAGTATCAACATAATAACCTTCTGCCTCAAGATTATATTTCAGGATTTCACAGATAGACTCCTCGTCATCCACTACCAATATTTTTGTATGCATAACCTTTATTTTTTTGTTTCACAAATGTAACAATTATATTTAACATCTCAAACATTTTATTAAAATTTTATACACAATATCCTCCGCATCCGACGTAAAGTATTGAAATTTCAATAACTAATAATACAAAAAAATCCGCCCTTCGCAAGCAAAGAACGGATCAAAGTATATTTGAACTGATATTTATTATCTGCTCATGATTTCATCAACTTTTTTGGCAAGTTGTTCGCCTTGCAGACCACGGCTCAATATTGTGCCGTCGGCATCAATAATCATAATATGAGGGATACCCTTTATGCCATAAATATCGGTCGGAATAGTTTGTGCATTAATAATTTGCGGCCATGTGATTTCAAGTTCTGCAATAGCTTTTTCAGTATCTTCCGGCTTATCCCATACGGCTACTCCCAGAACAGCCAATTTATCACCATATTTTTCTTTAATGGCTTTTATATTGGGAAGCTCTCTGCGACAAGGTCCACACCAACTTGCCCAAAAATCAACAAGCACCGGAACACCGTTTCCAACATAATCGCGGAAATTCACTTCAGAACCATCTGCAACAGGAATTGTAAAATCCACATACTTCTGTCCTTCAGCAGTGGCTTCCACATTTTTGGCAGCATTAAGCGATTTATTCACGCGCACATAATCAGCATATCCGACAGGAGCATTGGCAATAAGCGACTCAATTTCAGCTACCGATTTGTCTTCCAGCAGCGCCAAAAAGCCCAAATACCCCAGCGGGTTGTTTTTGTTATTCTCATATAAAGAATTCATTTCATTTTCATGAGTCATATTGATTTCATCATATATTGAATCGCGTTGCTGCTCGGTTAACTCCGGGTCTTGTGCAAGAGCACGCATGGCAAATATGTTTTCACGCAAATCGGAAATGAATTTGCCATATTTGTCGTTCAGCTCTGTTCCGGAGATATTCCCTTCTACAGACACATTGATGTTCCCCGGCTCAAGAACAAGGACCTTTTTTGAGCGATTAATACTCAAAGCAGCCATAACCGGTTGCTCAACAACACCTTTCAGCACCACAATGTTAGAGTCGATAACTGCCGATGCAAGAGTATCACCGTTGTCATAATTAATTAAATACACCTGACTGCCACTCATGGAATCATCCGGGAAATTGGCGGTAACCGAATAATCGTGCGATGTACACGATGCAAAAGCTACACATGCAGCTACAGCCACCATTAGACTAAATTTAACTTTCATAACATATTATATTGTTTATACATAATTACCTGAGTGCGAAATTACTTTATTTTTTTTATTTACAACACTATTTTAAACACTTTTGCATAAAAAAAACGCCAAAGTTTTGCCATAATATAAAAATTTCGTAAATTTGCACGCCATTACGTAGAAGCGAAACCAACGCTTAACAAAAAGATAATAATAAAAAGATTAATAATATAACAATGAAAAAGGACATTCATCCCTCAGATTACCGCGAAGTGGTATTTAAAGACATGTCAAACGATGAAATTTTCATCACTCGTTCGACCGTTGCTGCTAAGGAAACTATCGAAGTAGATGGTGTAACTTATCCTTTAGTAAAACTTGAAATCACAAGTTCATCACACCCATTCTTCACCGGTAAACACAAATTGGTAGATACCGCAGGTCGTGTTGATAAATTCAAGAGCCGTTACGGTGATCGTAAGAAAAAATAATCCGACTTCAACCGGAGCGAATAAAAATGGAGCATCTTTGCGATGTTCCATTTTTTTTATTCTTTTTAAACCATTCCTCACCACTGAACGAATAAAAGATTCTTCTTATTCTAAGAAATTTTAGAATCTTTAAAAACAGAGGCTCTGAATCAACTGTGATTCAGAGCCTCGCCATTTAATCAAATGAACAATTATTTATTCGTATTCCAAAAGCGGTTGGTTGGTTGATACCACATCATCCGGAGCCACAAGCACACGTTTTACCACGCCATCGCGCTCTGATGCGAGATCATTTTCCATTTTCATCGCTTCATATACAAGAACTTTGTCGCCAAGTTTAACTTTATCACCGGGTTTTACATTTATCGAAATAATCTTTCCACCCATCGGTGCTTTCAGTGTCGGGCCGGTAATCGGTTCTTCAGAAGCGACTTCAGCCGGAGTATCAGCAACTACCTCTTCCTTAACATCGTTGGCATGACGCGCATCATACTCTTCTTTACGACGTTTGCGCAAATATGTATTTGCTACCGACGGAAGAAGTTCAAGCAACAGATATTCTTCTTCGTTCTGAGCAAGTTTCACGTTGTCATATTCAGGAAGTTCCGGATTTTCCGGTTTAACATACGATGAAACATCATACGGACGTTCCGTAGCATCACCGGTTATTTTTTCACGGAATGCAGGGTCGATAGCCACCGGAGTCTTACCATACTCGCCTTTAATTAAAGAACTGAATTGGTTGGATACATTAGCATAATCGTCATGACCTTTTTTGCGGCTTAATGCCACCATCACAGCCTGGCTGCCGACAATCTGACTTGTGGGTGTAACCAGCGGCACAAGACCTGCATCACGACGCACCTTTGGAATAAGAGCCATTGCATCGTTAAGAACATCTTCTGCTCCAAGCGATTTAAGCTGAGCCACCATATTTGAATACATACCACCCGGAACCTCCGCATTCTTAACGATAAGATTTGGTTTCGGGAAATTGAAATATTCTTCAATTGCATGGCATGCAGTGAGGAGTGCATCTTCGTCGTTGGCACGAGCAGCTTCAATTGCTTTATCGAACAACGCATCGATTTCGGCAGGCAAAGTATCTTTAAGCGGATCAAAATCCTTCGGATAACTTTTGGCAAGGTCGAAATCCTTAAGTTCACCACGCACACCCTTAAGTATTTCACGAATCTTACCCACTGCTTCCATATTAGCTTCAACCTCCACACCAAGCTTTTTACAGAACACATATATGAGCTCTATTGCCGGAGCAGCAGAGCCGCCGCCAAAATACCATATATTGGTATCAAGGATATCCACGCCATGTATGATAGCCATGAGGGAAGATGCCAAGCCATAGCCCGGAGTACAGTGTGTGTGGAAATCTACAGGAACCGACAAATTAGCTTTTAGCTTCGGCATCAACGATGCCACTCTTGCCGGATTAACCAAGCCGGCCATGTCCTTAAGTGTTATTATTTTAGCTCCAAGACGTTCAAATCCTTTTGCTTTTTCCACGAAATATTCATCAGTGAATATTTTCTTCGGTTCCTCAACTTTCTTTCCAAACAAACGAGCGAAGAATCCCGGTTTTTCCACAGGAGTTTCATCCTTAGGATCAACAGTGTAGCATACCGCGCCATCTGCAATACCGCCAAGTTCGTTAATCAAACGCACAGATTCTGCCACATTGTCAAGGTCGTTGAGAGCATCGAAAATACGCATAATATTCAAACCATCCTTAATGGCTTCCTTATAGAAGCCCTCAAGCACGGAATTTGGATAAGGCACATATCCGAAAAGATTTCTACCGCGCGACAACGCTGTGAGAAGCGATTTACCTTCAACAGCACGACTGATATCTTTAAGACGATACCATGGACTTTCATCGAGATAACGCATCACTGAATCCGGCACGGCACCACCCCAAACTTCCATAGCATAAAATCCCGCATCCTTATATAAAGGAAGCATTCTCTCGATGCACGAGTGTGGCATACGAGTAGCAAAAAGCGATTGCTGACCATCTCGAAGTGTCAGGTCGCGAATTTTAAGTTTTTTATTCATATCTTGAGTTTGTTAAATGAATCATAAGAAACACAACTATCCGTATATATTAAACAGATTTATACACAAAAGGTTCAAATTCGCCTGCAAATATATATCTTTTTAATAAACCTGCACAATAAATATCACTAAAAATTTGCAAACTACACATTCTCTGCATTATATTTGCAATACAGATATTAATAATCAAACAAGTTACATATAAAAAGCTCAAAGAATAATAGTATGAAAGAACATTCAATATTCTGGTGGGAACTTTTTGCCTTTATAATTATTATTGTCCACCCAATTCTTGTTTGTGGTATAATAATTATGCTAATTAGTATTCACAAGTTTAAGTTAAATTTAATTCAATTAATTTTAGCAGTTATATCACAACCAATTATGTCAATTATAATTATGGGAATATATTTACTGATCGTAGGATTAATTTTTAAAGAAATAAATTTGCATTATAATTATTTTGCAATTTTTGCAGAGATAACCACAATTCCTTTAATGTATTATATTGTTAAAAAATATAATAATAAACTTAATAAGATAAATAATGATATATAACTCTATCACAGCTCTATAAAATACCGTTCCTGTTAAATCTGTTCCGATTTGGAAATAATATTTTAAACTCGCACTAA
>JAFLTZ010000006.1 GCA_022509045.1 Muribaculaceae bacterium
GCCATTCGGTGTGGAAACGTTCAGCGCACCGCAAAACTATGTGTTTGCCAACAGAGCCTTCATGGGGAAACAAATGTGCAACTATCGAAAAGTTGGAGCTAAATTGGGATATTATGTCCCTGTTGCTCGCCCATTATTGATAGAGGCCGGTGTATTCAATAATGCCTCTATTGCACAACACAATGTATGGAGCAAAAGCTATTCATTTTCGGGACAAGCTACATTTACATTCGAAAATGTGAAAATTTCTGCCGGGGCTTTAAGTGTCAAACCCGACGAAACACGACTCAATATGTATGATGTAGCATTGTCGTGGGCTAACTCTAATCTGAAAATTGCCGGTGAATATATGACAGAGCATTATTGTGGTACTGACGAAAATAATGCACAATCATATTGTGTTTATGTCGATTATCATCTTCCAATCTCCACTCGGTTTTTCAACCAATGGTCTGCGCAAGCCCGTTTTGATGGCATTACCGATTTTTATGCTGAAGATTGGAATAAATATGATGCGAATCGTATCACTATAGGTACAACATTAACATATAAGTACAAATCCGTATTTTCCGATATTCGTTTAAACTACGAAAAATATCTATATCAAAGTAATACCGATATACAGCCTGGCTTAGGTGATAAAATTGTTCTTGAGCTTGTAGTCAGATTCTAAGTAGATATTGTGGAAATTAACGACATTAGTAATCTTATTGCAACGCCGTCGCGCATAAAAGCTATTAATGAAGCTTTGGCGAATAGCGAATGTCGGCAACTGTCTCTCTGTGGACTTTCCGGGAGTGCACCGGCTTTATTATTTTCAAATATCCGTTTAAAGAAAAACTCCATTGCTGTGGTCGTTTGCAATGATGCCGATGAAGCCGGATATATGTATTACGATCTATGTAAAATTAATGGAGATTCCGATGTGCTTATTTTCCCATCGGGTTACAAACGAGACATTCGTTTCGGACAGCCGGATGCGCCTTCCGTTATTTTGCGTATGGAGGTTTTGAACAGAATAGGTGCCGGAAAAAATTTACCGCGTTTTGTGGTGACATATCCTGAAGCATTAGCCGAGAAAGTGGCTACATCCGAAGCAATCGCCGATTCTACAATTCGATTTGCCGTTAATGCTGTTATCGATATGCAGCAAACTTGTTCAAAACTTAAGGAGTCGGGCTTCACAGAAGTTGACTACGTTTATGAACCCGGTCAATTTGCTGTAAGAGGTTCAATTCTCGATATATTCAGTTATGCCAATGAATTGCCTTATCGTATCGATTTCTTTGGTGACGAAATTGAAAGTATTCGAACATTCAATATTGAAACTCAGCTATCGGAGCAACGTATTGATGAAATTTTTGTGTTAAATGACACAGATTCCGCACATCGCACGGTTTCATTTTTAGAATATATCCCGGGTGAATCAACATTAATCCTCCGCAATCCACAGTTTATGTTCGACAAAATCAGACAAATATCCTCGGAAAAATTATCTTCCAACGCTTTGATTGCAAATGAAGGAGATATGTCGGCTATGGATAATGTGATTGATGTGGAGAGATTTTCTAATGTATATGAGTCCTTTAAGCGGATAACTTATTCGTTCGGAGAAATCGCTGATGATGCTACTGATAATCGATGGATTATCAGGTATAACTTCTCTCCGCAAGGTATATATCATAAAAACTTTGATATCATCAGTGATTCGTTCATCAAACTTATCAACGAGGGGAACACACTATACATTCTCTCTGACAGTGATAAACAAATTGAACGATTACGTGCCATTTTTGCCGATCGTGGCGACAATATCCCTTTTGTGCCGGTTGACAGTACTTTGCATGAGGGGTTTGTAGATTATGACACCCGATGCTGTATATTTACCGACCACCAGATATTCGACCGATTCCATCGTTACAATCTCAAAAGCGACCGTGTGCGCAGTGGCAAACTTGCACTTTCGCTAAAAGAGCTGAGTCAATTGTCGATTGGAGATTATATTGTACATATCGACCATGGTGTCGGGAAATTCTGCGGATTGGTTCGTACCGACATGAATGGACACATGCAGGAAATGATAAAGATATCTTATTTAAATAATGATGCCATTTTTGTGTCGATTCACGCTTTGCATAAACTTGCAAAATATCGTGGAAAAGAAGGCGTGGAACCTCGCCTTAATAAACTCGGTAGTGGGGCATGGAATAATCTTAAGGAAAAAACAAAATCAAAACTTAAGGATATTGCTCGCGATTTGATAAAACTGTATGCCCAAAGGCGACAGGAAAAGGGTTTCTCTTTTTCACCCGATAGTTATTTGCAGCATGAACTTGAGGCGTCATTTATTTATGAAGATACTCCTGACCAAATTAAGGCTACTGCCGATGTGAAGGCGGATATGGAGTCTTCGAGACCTATGGACCGGCTTATTTGCGGAGATGTTGGGTTTGGTAAAACTGAAATTGCTATTCGGGCTGCTTTTAAAGCTGCAGTCGATGGAAAACAAACTGCCGTCTTGGTGCCTACTACTGTTCTTGCATATCAACATTACAATACATTTACTGACCGTCTTAAGGATTTACCTGTACGCGTCGATTATCTCTCGAGAGCAAGAAAACCTAAGGAGGCTAAGCAAATTATTGCTGACCTTGCCGACGGAAAAATAGATATCCTCATTGGCACGCACAAGTTGATTGGCAAAGATGTTAAATTTAAAGACTTAGGACTTCTTATTGTCGATGAAGAGCAAAAATTTGGTGTGGCAACAAAAGATAAGCTAAAACAGATTAAGGTAAATGTAGATACGCTTACATTGTCGGCTACTCCCATTCCTCGCACATTGCAATTTTCTTTAATGGGCGCACGCGACCTCACCGCTCTCACCACTCCGCCTCCTAATCGTTATCCAATTCTTACTACAGTAGGTGCGCTTTCAGATGATATTATTTCAGAGGCTATTAACTTCGAGATTTCACGAAACGGGCAGATTTTTTTCATTAACAATCGTATTGAACAACTATACGATATCGAGAATATGATTCACAGGCTGGTCCCGGATGCTCGGGTAGTTGTGGGGCATGGCAAAATGCCTTCGGAGCAGCTCGAAAAGGTAATTATTGACTTTGTGAATCACGATTATGACATTTTACTCGCTACCACAATAGTGGAAAGCGGTATAGATATGCCAAATGTAAATACGATTATCGTAAACAATGCACAGAATTTCGGACTTAGCGAATTACACCAATTGCGTGGCAGGGTCGGTCGTTCATCGCGTAAAGCATTCTGCTATTTGCTCATCCCTCCTAAAACGGTGCTCACTACTGTGGCGCATCGCAGATTGCAGGCAATAGAAAGTTTTTCCGATTTGGGTAGTGGTATTCATATTGCTATGCAGGACTTGGATATACGTGGTGCCGGAAATTTGCTTGGTGCAGAACAGAGCGGTTTTATTGCCGACCTCGGATATGAAACATATCAGAAAATCCTTAAAGAAGCCGTTATAGAGTTAAGAACGGGTGAGTTTGGCGACGATTTTGATGAAGTATCTAAATCGGATGTTTCTGTTACCGACAATTTAGAGCCCGTCTATGTGGCTGATTGTGTGATTGAATCAGATATGGAATTATTGTTCCCGTATGACTACGTGCCACAAGAGAGCGAGCGAATTTCATTATATCAGGAGCTTGACAATATGGAGCGCGACAGCGATGTTGATGCTTTTAGAGAACGACTTATCGACCGATTTGGTAAGATTCCGATGGTAAGTGAAGAACTTATCCGTATTGTTCCGCTTAGACGTTTGGCAAAAACTCTCGGCATAGAAAAAGTGGTACTCAAACAGGGGCGGATGATATTGTTTTTTGTCGGTGAAGAAAACTATGCATATTATCAAAGCAAAGCTTTTGGGAGAATTTTAAATCTTATTCAATCAAATCCACGTCGTTGCGAATTGAGACAAAAAAATGGGCATCGGTCCATATCGATAGCTGATGTCACATCAGTGCAAGAAGCGTTATCTATTCTCTCCCAGACTATCTCTCTTGAAGCCTTGTAAAATTACTTGATAACAAACCGTCAGATTTCGTATAATTGATACCGGAGATATGTGAATTTGTGTTAGTTGCGAAAAAATATATTCGGATATGTAATTATATTGAATAAATAATCGTAACTTTGCATCGGAAATTTATAAATAATGTTTCAAGATTATTTACATCGACATCAGCATTCATATTTCTGCCATAATAACGGGTAGAGCAGAGTTTCTGTGTCGGACAATGTAATATTCAGATTCGTTAATAATTATTTTGAGTTTTTGATGCGGCTTCTCTGATATACAACAATATTGAGAAGTCGATTTTTATTTTTTTATATGGCTTTATTAAGAATTGCAGTACAATCGAAAGGACGCCTTTATGATGAAACAATGGCACTCCTCTCAGAATCCGATATAAAACTGTCGGCAGTAAAACGTACACTTCTGGTCGCTTCACGTAACTTTCCTGTGGAATTGCTTATGATGCGCGATGATGATATTCCCGAATGTGTGTCTTCAGGAATTTCGCATCTTGGTATAGTGGGATTGAATGAAGTGTTGGAAAAGAATAAGGATGTACGTATTATAAAACATCTTGGTTTTAGTAAATGCCGGCTTAGCATAGCTGTGCCTAAGCGTGGTGCCATTAAAGAAATAGCCGACTTAAATGGAAAAAAAATAGCGACCTCTTATCCAAATATCCTCAATAAGTGGCTTTCTGAAAACAGTATTAGTGCTGAAGTTCACGTAATTACAGGTTCGGTGGAAATTGCTCCCGGTATTGGTATTGCAGATGCTATTTTTGATATTGTGTCAAGTGGAAGTACTTTGGTGAGCAACAATCTTGAGGAACTTTGCACGGTAATGCAAAGTGAAGCAGTACTTATTGCCGGTAACGACAATCTGGATGTCGAACTCAACGAGGTGCTTGATGAATTACTTTTCCGGTTTGATGCAGTAAAATGTGCCGATGATAAAAAATATATTCTGATGAATGTGCCTCGTGAAAGACTTGACTTGGTTATATCACATTTACCGGGTATCAAAAGCCCCACTGTTTTGCCGCTTGCCGACTCGGAATGGTGTTCTGTTCATACCGTTGTATCTGAAAAACACTTTTGGGAAATTATTGGAAAAATTCGTGATGCCGGTGCGGAGGGAATTTTGGTCCTCGATATAGAAAAAATGGTACTATGATAGAGATTGTCGAGAATCCTCCAAAGTCGCAATGGGAACAACTGACCCGTAGGGCGGAAATAAAAGGTGAGTCATTACGCGATATTGTAGCAGATATATTGACAAAGGTTAAATTGCACGGTGATTCTGCTTTGTTGCAATTTGCTCGTGAATTCGACAAAGTGGAGCTAAATTCACTTGAGGTCTCATCACAGGAAATTATTAATGCAGAGGCTTATGTCGATAAATCCCTAAAAACGGCAATACAGAAAGCTGCAGAAAATATCTACACGTTCCATTGTGCTCAGAAAATGGATATGATACATATAGAGACCGTAGAAGGTGTGGAATGCTGGCAAAAACCGGTTCCGATTGAAAGCGTAGGTCTATATGTTCCTGGTGGTAATGCTCCATTATTTTCAACAGTCCTGATGTTAGCTATACCTGCGAAGATTGCCGGCTGTAAGGATATTATATTGACCACACCACCCGACAAAAATGGAAATATACATCCGGCTATCCTATACGCGGCAAGAGTTGCGGGTGTTACTACAATTATAAAGTCTGGTGGGGCTCAAGCTATAGGTGCGCTGGCGTTTGGTACGGAATCAGTTCCTAAGGTGCATAAGATATTTGGTCCGGGTAATAGATTTGTTACAGAGGCAAAAAAACAGATTAGTGCAGAGGGTATTGCTATTGATATGCCGGCAGGTCCGAGCGAAGTGATGATTATTGCCGACGAGTATGCTGATTTAGATTTTATAGCTGCAGATTTTTTGTCGCAGGCAGAACATGGTCCTGACAGCCAATCAATAATGCTTACAGATTCACGTGATATCGCATATCGTTTATCTGAAGCATTAGAGAAGATGATATTGCGGCTCCCTAATAAGACAATGATAATGAAATCATTGCAGCATAGCAGAGTCATCTTTTTTAACAATTGCAATGATTTGTGGAATTTTGCAAACGAGTATGCTCCGGAACATCTGATAGTTAATACGGCAACACCGGAAGAAGCATTCGAAAAAGTGGTCAATGCAGGTTCTGTGTTTTTAGGTGAATTTTCTCCTGAAAGTGCAGGGGATTACGCTTCCGGTACAAATCACACACTGCCTACGGGTGGTTGTGCTAAGGCATTTAGCGGGGTTAATCTTGATAGTTTTATAAAAAAGATTACATTTCAGCGTTTGTCGAAGGAAGGTATTGGAAACATTGCTCAAGTAGTAACCACAATGGCAGGCAATGAGCATTTATTGGCTCATAAGTTGGCAGTTGATATCAGAATTGAAAAGAAATAAATATTTTATCAATATGGATATACTGAGAAATCTTGTCCGCAAAAATATTTGGAATCTAAAGCCTTATAGCTGTGCTCGCGACGAATTTAAAGGCGAGGCGAGAGCATTTCTTGATGCGAACGAGTCTGCATATAATGCTCCATACAATCGCTATCCCGATCCTTTGAATTTAGCTCTAAAGGAGAAAATAATATCGGTAGCCGGTTATCATAATATTGAGGCTTCAAATCTGTTTTTTGGTGTCGGCAGTGATGAATGTATTGATATATTATATCGCGTGCTTTGCAATCCGGGGATAGACAACGCTGTTGCTATATCTCCGAGTTATGGTATGTATGGAGTATGTGCTGATGTCAATGATATTGAATATAGGACTGTACCTTTGACTCCTGATACTTTTGCAATAGATACAGATGCAGTGATAGCTGCCTGCGATGAACATACCAAAATTATATGGATATGTTCACCAAACAATCCCACAGGAAACAGTTTTGATTTTTCTGATATTCGGAGGATATATGATACAGTCAATGCGATAGTTGTTGTGGATGAGGCATATATTCATTTTAGTGTTAGAGAGTCGTTGGTTGAGAAAGTTAGTGAAATGGAGCGTCTTGTAGTGCTTCAAACTATGTCGAAAGCATGGGGGTGTGCTGCCGTCCGTTTGGGTATTGCTTTTGCATGCCGGACATTGATTGATATATTCAACAAGGTTAAATACCCGTATAATATCAATCTGCTCACGTCCGAATACGTTAATAACCGACTTGATGAATTCGCACAAATAAAGGCACAAGTTAATCTTACTCTCCAGTTGCGGCAGAAGATGGCTGATTCACTCTCTGTTTTGAACTTTGTGGATATTGTATATCCTTCTGATGCTAATTTTTTGTTGGTGAAAGTTACAAATGCCAATGCAATTTATAGTTATCTTTGCGATAGGGGAATTGTGGTGCGAAATCGCAATAATGTGGTATTGTGTGGTAATTGCCTTCGTATCACTATTGGTTCTTACGAGGAAAATGCGATTCTGATAGCTGCTTTAAATGATTATACAGATAAGTAATGGAAAAAAGTATATCGTTGCCAAAAGTGCTTTTTATCGATAGAGACGGTACCATCATTGTGGAACCTCCTGTTGATTTTCAAGTTGATTCTCTTGAAAAATTATCTTTTATTCCGGGCGTATTCCGTAATTTGTCATTCATTAGACGTGCGCTCGATTATAAGTTTGTGATGGTGTCTAATCAGGATGGTCTTGGCACTGACTCTTTCCCGTTTGAGCAATTCGCAGCTCCTCATAACAAAATGCTTGAGGCATTTGCCGGTGAAGGTATTGTTTTCGATGATATTATCATTGATGATACGTTCCCGGAGCAAAATGCCCCAACCAGAAAGCCGGGTATCGCTCTTCTTGGAGAATACACATCCGGAAAATATGACATTGCAAACTCTTTTGTTATAGGTGATAGATTGTCAGATTTAATGCTCGCCAAGAACCTTGGATGTAAGGCGATATATTTTAAAAATCCCGAAGTAGGAGAAAAAGATGTAATCGGCTCTGATTTAGAACCATATTGTGTTCTTATTACGGACGATTGGACTCGCGTTAGCGAATTTCTTCGTGGTGGAGAGCGAAAAGCCGAGGTCGTTCGAAATACTGCCGAAACAAAAATACGTGTGGCTATTGATTTGGATGGAACCGGTGTGTGTGATGTGTGCACCGGACTTGGATTCTTTGACCACATGCTTTCGCAAATTGCACGTCATGCGGGTGTGAATTTGGCGATTAAAGTTGAGGGCGATTTATATGTAGATGAACATCATACAATAGAGGATACAGCTATTGTGCTTGGTGAAGCAATTAAAAAAGCTTTAGGCGACAAGCGTGGTATAAATAGATATGGATTTGTTCTCCCTATGGATGATTGTTTATGTACGGTGGCTCTCGACTTTGGTGGCAGACCATGGCTGCAATGGAATGCTGTCTTTAATCGTGAGAAAATTGGAGAAATGCCAACGGAGATGTTCTTTCATTTCTTTAAAAGTCTCAGTGATTCAGCTGCAATGAATTTGGCAATTATTGCAGAGGGAAAAAATGAACACCATAAAATAGAAGGAATATTCAAAGCTTTTGCTAAAGCGATACGCATGGCAATCAATCGTGATGTTTTTACTTATGCATTGCCTTCAACAAAAGAATCATTATGAGTAATAGTTTTGAAAAATTCTCGCAATATCTTTTCTCATTTTTGTCTGATAATGATGCTCGGTCTTTGTCGCTTGCGTTGTCCGAAACGAAGCCTGTAGTGTCTGTTCGAAGAAATTCGCGTAAAACAAATGATTTTGCTACGGATTTTTCTCCTGTACCGTGGTGTAGTAAAGGTGTTTATCTGGAAGACCGTATTCCTTTTACGTTTGATCCGTTACTTCATGCCGGTTGTTATTATGTTCAGGATGCTTCTTCAATGGTTTATGAACGTATTATAGAATTTCTTCGTCCTAAATTTGATGATTTGCCTATAAAATACTTGGATTTGTGTGCTGCTCCGGGCGGGAAAACCACGGCTGCGCTTGATGCGTTGCACGATGAAGATTTTGTGATGGCAAATGAAATCAATCCGTCTCGGGCGAAGATTCTTGCTGAGAATGTTGCAAAATGGGGCGCTGCTAATTGCTATATTTCGTCTGTTGATTCTGCAAGAATATCCTCGATGGGGGAGTTTTTCGATATAATTGCAGTTGATGCTCCGTGTAGTGGAGAAGGTATGATGCGAAAAGATGATGATGCAGTTTCGCAATGGAGTTTGTCGTTGGTAAAGGAATGTGCCAAACGACAGCAAGAGATTTTAGATAATGCATGGTTCATGCTTGCGGCCGGTGGATATCTCATCTATAGTACATGTACATTTAATCGGCTTGAAAATGAAGAGATTTTAAATTATTTACTATCAAAACATGGTGCTGAGTCGATTGATTTGCAACTTGAGTCGATTGGCGGTATCAGCCGGGGTATTAATGCTGACGGGTTTTGTTATCGGTTTATGCCGCATCAAACCAAAGGGGAAGGGCTTTTTGTGGCAGTAGTTCGTAAACAAGTAGGTAATCAGAATATAAAATTAAAATCCTGTCAGCCGAAGCGAGGAGCAAATAAATTACCACTTCCAAGGAATGTGGAAACGCTTTTAATGTATCCGCATAATTATGAGATTAAGTGCTCTGAGGATAAGGTGACAGCGACTCCTAAAAGCCATCTGAATATTGTTTCGCATGTGTGCAATTATATTAATCTGTGGAATACCGGGGTGTTACTTGGCTCTATAAAGGGACGTGACTTGGTTCCGGAGCATAGCTTAGCTTTGTCGAATGCTTTTAATCAAGACTCAATGCCGGGTGTTGATGTTAATTATAGCACGGCGATAGCGTATTTGCGTGGAGAAACTTTTGCACTACCAATAGATACTCCGCGAGGGTTGGTTAGAATTTGCTACGAAGGTATTACCATAGGATTTATGAAAAATCTTGGGTCCAGGGCTAACACGTTGATGCAAAAAGAATGGCGGATACGAAGTACACATTTCCTCGAACCCGCCAGTCAGATAGTTATACCTGTTTAAATTAGTATTGTTCGTTTTCGTTGGGGAAATCAGAAGATTTTATGTCTGCTATGTAGTTTTGCACGGCATCGTTCATAATTTTGCCCATATCGGCATATCTGCGTAGGAAACGTGGTGAAAAACCTTTGTTTAGCCCAAGCATGTCGTGCATTACAAGCACTTGACCATCAGTGCCACCTCCTGCGCCTATTCCAATGACTGGTATAGACAGTGATTCTGAAACTTGTTTAGCCAATATTGCCGGAATCTTTTCAAGGACTACTGCAAAACATCCAATCTCCTCGAGTAATTTTGCATCAGATATCAGTTTTGCCGCTTCGGCCTCTTCTTTGGCACGAACAGCGTATGTCCCGAATTTATTTATAGATTGGGGGGTAAGCCCGAGGTGTCCCATTACAGGGATACCTGCAGTTAAAATTCTTTCAACAGAAGCTCGTATTTCTGCTCCACCTTCAAGTTTTACAGCATCAGCATGGGTTTCTTTCATAATGCGAATGGCAGAATGTAGTGCCTCCATCGAATCACCCTGATATGAACCGAAAGGTAAATCTACAACCACTAATGCGCGAGTTACGGCTCTTGCTACTGATTTTCCGTGATATATCATTTGGTCGAGAGTAATCGGGAGTGTGGTAGTGTTACCTGCCATAACATTTGATGCGGAATCTCCTACAAGAATGACATCCATTCCGGCTTCATCGATTATTTTAGCCATGGTGTAATCGTATGCCGTCAACATGGCAATCTTTTCACCGGCTTGTTTCATAGCTGAGAGACGGAGGGTTGTAACTTTGCGATTATCAGTTTGTGTATTGGTTGACATTTATACGATAGTTGATAAAATACTTGAAATAATGCTGCGAAATTACAACATCTATTTTTATTATCCAAAACTAATTGCATTGCCGACAACTAATATTATTGGAGTTGCCGGTGTGTGTTCTGAAGATTTTGCGCCAATGCGTTGAGTGAATTCGGGGCTGTTGCGGTTGATGATTTTCTACGAGAATTTAATAAATGCAAATAATTTGGAGGGGAATATGGTGTAAATTAAGAAAAGCCGAAAGACGCAGATCTTTCGGCTTTTTATATGCTTATAATTCTTATTATTGTTTATAAACTTCTTTTGTGACTTTGGTGCCGCGGCGTACTATTACGATTTCACCGTTGCGAGGTTCTGCAACTTTTAATCCCTGCAAATTATAATATTCAGCCGGAGTATCATTGTCCACCATGATTTCATCAACACCAGATAAATTTGACGGAGTAGTAATTCTTGTAGTTATCGGATAACTATATGACGTTCCCGGGACTTTAATATAAATAACTATGTAATAATCTTTACCTCCATACATTCCTCCCTTAATAGAGAAGCTTTTTTCTGTTATTTTATCAAATATTCTACCATCAAATTCAACTTTGTCTATTTGGATAATATCTGCATATATATCTTTAAATGAAATTGTTAGTTCATTCCCTGAAGCTGATAATACATAACTATATAGAGGGAATCCCAATTTATATCCTTGTATAGTTGTAAACACTGATGTCATTGCGGGAGGAATTAAAATGGTACCACGTGTACCAAATGCATTATATAATATATAATCTTGTACATCTCTCCGACTTATAGAAGAGCTAAGAGAAATTACTTTACCTAAAGCATTCATATTATCTCCTGAAATAAAATTGCTAAGACCATAAATATTAGTTCCCTGAGGGATTATAAGCAAATCTCGAATCCACATACGGTATTGTGTGTCTATAGTTCTAATATTCGGATTAAGAAGTAAGGTATCAACAGTTACACCACACAAACTACATAGCTCTAATTTTAATACACTTTGCGGTACTTCATAACAAGGAATTTCTTTTGATGAAGGATAGTATATCAGTGAAGTTGTATCACTGTTAAATACAACTTCATCAATAACCTTAAAATTAGGATTATCGTTGATTATAAGTTTTTTTGTAAAATACTTACGATCAATTTGCAAATACATCACGGCAAAAGCGGCAGTTAAATATTTTACCGACTTAGGAATGATAACATCATTCTTCAAAGAATTATTCCCAAAGGCAAAAGGCTTAATCGAATCAAGACCTTCATTAAAAGTAATTTTTTCTAAAGAAGAATTAGAATAAAAAGCGCATTCCTCAATCACTTTTATTGAACTTGGGAACGAGACAGATTTAATAGAAGAATTATTTTCAAAAGCAGATCGCTTAACTCGTGTAACCGGATAACTTTTTCCATTATATACTATCGATGAAGGAAATTCCAGAATACCATTTGCAGGTTCTATTCCAAATCCTGCTATTGCAGCATTATTACCACTATAACTTAATATATATTTTATTCCATCTACAAAAACTTCATCTGCATGTAGGGCAAAATTTAATTGAAAAAAAGCAATTCCAATTAAAAACGATTTAAGAAATTTCATAATACACTCCTTCTATTAATAAATTTTTAAGCAAATATAGTTAAATAAGATATCATCTCCAAAACATTTATTATTTATTTCAAAATTTAATATATATTAACTAAATCATGGCTAACATTTTAATTTTAGTCGTTGTTATGTAGATATAATTTCAAATATAAACAGTCATGGTCGGCGATTGCTTTGCAAAACAATAATTATTCGTGGTTTGAAAAATCGTGGTGGAGTTTGTGAATATTTGTAAAAAATAATGTAACTTAGCGGTTTCATTGGGCAACTATGCCCGTATAACTTTTATAAGGAAATGGCTTCAGATAAGAAAATACGTCTTGGCATTACTCAAGGCGACACCAATGGAATCGGGTATGAATTGATTCTTAAAACGTTAGCTGATTCGGTAATCTTGGATATTTGTACTCCTGTGATTTATGGATCGTCAAAAGTTGCGGCATATTATAGAAAGATGCTTAATTTGGAACCGCTGCAACTTAACTCTATTGATGACGCCTCAGACATCCGCAATGGATACAATAATATAGTGGAAGTGATCAAATCGGAGGTGAAGGTTGAGCCTGGGGTGGAATCAAAAGAGGCGGGAGAGGCTGCACTCCTCGCATTGCGGGCTGCAGTAGCTGATTTGAAAGCCGGAAAAATAGATGCTATTGTTACAGCTCCCATAAATAAAAATGCTATCCAAACCGATGACTTCAATTTCCCGGGGCATACGGAATATCTTGAAAATGAGTTTGCATCTGAATCAGATTCAAAATCATTGATGATTCTTTTCAGTGACAAATTGAGAGTCGCTCTTGCTACAACTCATATTCCTGTAAAGGATGTTGCATCCCATATCAGTAAGGAATCAATTGTAGAAAAACTGACAATATTGGATCGCTCTTTGCGTTTGGATTTTGCTTGTGATGGTCCGAGAATAGCCGTTCTTGCACTTAATCCTCATGCCGGCGAGAATGGCCTGTTAGGTGCTGAAGAGCAAGATGTTATTATTCCTGCCATTAATGAAGCGTATGATAAAAGAATTTATTGCTTTGGACCGTATGCAGCTGACGGTTTTTTTGGTACAGAAATGTATAAAAAATTTGATGCTGTGCTTGCTATGTATCACGACCAGGGGCTTGCTCCATTTAAAACAATAGCCATGGATTCCGGTGTGAATTTTACAGCAGGACTTTCGTGCGTGAGAACATCTCCGGACCATGGTACTGCATACGATATTGTGGGGAAAGATGTGGCTTCGGTGTCATCTTTTCGTGATGCTATTTTTGAGGCTTGCAATATATATCGCAATCGAGCTAACTATCGAAAAAGTCATAGCAATCCGTTGCGTAGGCAATATTTCGATAAAAGTAATGACAAAGAAACTATCGATATCACCAAAGTGGAAGTCGATACGGAGAATACGTTGTAATAATAATATATTCATTGAAAATGAATTATGCTATAATTGCTGCTGGTGAAGGTTCTCGATTAGCTCAAGAGGGGGTGCAGAAGCCAAAACCTCTTGTTCAACTCAACGGAGAACCTATGATTGGGCGATTAATCTCCATTTTTGACTCGCTCAATGCGGAGAGTATAAGTGTTATTGTCAATAACGAAATGGTTGAAGTGCAGGATTATCTTCAATCAGTCACCACTCAATGTCCTTTGAATATCGTGGTGAAATCTACTCCGAGCTCAATGCATAGCTTTTATGAATTGAGTAAGATAATGAAACCCGGAAAGTTCTGTTTAACGACTGTTGATACTATATTCCGCGTTTCGGATTTCGCTCCATATATTAAGGCTTTTGAAGCGGAGGATAATTTTGACGGAATGATGGCGGTTACTCCATTTATTGATGATGAAAAACCGCTATATGTTGCCACGGATGAGCACGATGTTATTACCGCGTTCTGCGATTCATTCCAACCGGGAATTAAGTATGTATCGGGTGGCGTGTATGCTTTGTCCGACAAGGCATTCCCGGTGTTGAATCGATGCATAGACTCCGGCATTTCAAGAATGCGCAATTTTCAACGTGCGCTTATAGAAGGGGGATTATCCCTTAAAGCGTATCCTATTCCTAAGATTGTAGATGTGGATCATGTCGGTGATATTATCAAAGCAGAGCAATTTATTTCTGAACAATAATAATTAATTTAACCTATGGCAGATATAGTAATCGCGGGAATTATGCGTGCCGGTGCATATTCACCCAATCATATTGGCAATGATGCTGCTATTTTTAACGCTGTAGCTGAGCAACTGCGCAAACGTGGTTGTATTGTAAATATATATAGTGAAGATGAATTTATTGCCGGAAAAGTTAGCGAGAACATCATCCTCAATATGTGTCGTAAGCAAGAAAGTATAAAACTGTTACAATCATTGGAGGATGCGGGCACGCTTGTTATAAATTCCGGATATGGTATAGAAAATTGTACTCGTGAACGTATGACGCGCATTTTGTTAGGTCATAATATTCCTTATCCGGAGAGCCTGATGGTGAATACTAACGAGGTTGTAAAACCGGCTCTTAAAAAAGCGGGTTTTAACACGTGCTGGATAAAACGAGGTGATTTTCATGCTATGCATAAAGAAGACGTGAGTTATGTGCGTAATATTGATGAAGCACAGGAAGTGCTTCAGGAGTATTTTTACAGAGGAATAACTCGAGCTGTAATCAACAGGCACCTTGTAGGGGATCTTATTAAGTTCTACGGTGTACATGGCTCAAATTTCTTTTATTGGTTTTATCCTTTCGATGAAGGTCATAGTAAATATGGATTGGAAGAGATTAATGGAAAATCTCAAGGTATTAAATTTGAAATAAAAACGCTTAAAACCATTTGTAACGATGCATCGGAGACGCTTGATGTAATGATATATGGTGGAGATTGCATTGTTTCACCGGATGGAGAAGTGCGTATTATAGATTTTAATGATTGGCCAAGTTTTGCACCGTGTCGCAATGAAGCGGCTCCGCATATAGCAAAGAGTGTTATGGCTAAAATTAAGGAATATATTAAAAACAAGGTGTAGTATTTTATAATGTCGAGTAATTTTATAGAGAATTATAAAAAATCGCTTAAATCGATGGATACGGAGGAGACTATCGATTTGGTGTTTTACCGCCCTATTGGCTATATGTGGGCTGTGTTAGCCGCCAAAATTGGTGTTACCCCCAATGCTATTACAATTGCATCGATATTTCTTGGTGTAGCTGCCGGCGTTTTATTCTATTATCCGCAGTTATCTGTCAATATAGTGGGAATGCTGCTACTTATTTGGGCAAATTCTTTTGATAGCGCAGATGGGCAACTTGCTCGTCTTACTAAACAATATTCAAGAATAGGTCGTATTCTTGATGGCGTGAGTGGCGATTTGTGGTTTGCTGCTATTTACATTGCAATCTGTTTGAGAGTAAATACGTTTGAGCCATATTTTGCGGAACATTCATGGCTCATCTGGACTATGGCTGTACTTGCCGGACTGTGCCATGCCAAACAAGCGGCCTCTGCAGATTATTATCGTCAATTTCATCTGTATTTTGTCAAGGGAGAAAGTGGCAGTGAATTGGATTCATGTGCAGAAATTGACCAAAAGTATGCGGAATTGTCGTGGAGTAGCAATTTCTGGAGCAAGCTCACAATGTTTTTCTATCGTAATTACACTGCAAACCAAGAAAAATTAACTCCTTCGATGCAAAGATTGCGCGCAATGCTTCACGAATATTTTGGGGAAGATATGCCACCGGTTAGTTTCCGGGAAGATTTTCGTGCCAAGAGTAAGCCTTTGATGAAATATACAAATTGGCTGTCATTTAATATGCGCACTATCGCATTGTTTGTTACTCTTTTCTGCGGTGAACCTCAGTGGTATTTTGTATTTGAATTAACGGTGCTCAACCTGATGCTTGTGTATATGGTATTGCGCCATGAACGGATTTGTAAACATTTTATGGCTCAGCTTGCAAATGGAAAATACTCAAATTGAAAAATTAAAGGATATTAAAGGTATAATCTTTGACTATGGAGGTACCATTGATAGTCGAGGTGTGCATTGGAGCGAAATAATATATGATGGATATAAATCTGCGGGGTTGGAAATCTCTAAGGATATTTTCAGGGATGCGTATGTATATGCGGAGAGAGAACTCGCCAAAGTGCGACATATTCTTCCAGAGCATAATTTCTATGATTTATTGCTTATCAAGATGCGCATTGAATTATCATATTTAGTAGCCAATGGGGTGATTTTTGAAAATGACATAGATAGATATGCCCGGCCGATAGCTGAATATTGCTACAATCAGGCAAAGCAGTGTGTTGAGGAGGCACGTGTGGTACTTCAGTCGTTATATGAAAAATTTCCGTTGGTGTTGGTTAGTAATTTCTATGGAAATGTGGAGGCTGTACTTTCTGATTTTAAAATTCGTCATTTTTTTCGGGAAATTATTGAAAGTGCAGTAGTAGGGGTGCGCAAACCGGACCCAAAGATTTTCGCTCTGGGGGTGGAAGCTTTAGGCTTTAAACCGGAGGAGGTCTTAGTGATAGGCGACAGTTATAAAAAAGATATAGTCCCGGCAGAGTCGATTGGGTGTCGAGTGTTGTGGTTAAAGGGTAAAGGTTGGACAGCCGACGAAGATGCCGTTATGCACCATGCTATTCTAAAATCATTGAAACAGGTACTCGATGTGGTATTTTGAAAAATTAACAAAATAGCTTGAATAAGACAATATATTAACTTTAATTAACTAATACACCGTTAAATTTAGCTAATTTAACATATTTAAATACTATTATTTTTCAATTAAATTTGTTCAACAGATTTTATAGATGTAATTTTACGACGTTTTTCCTGCAGGGGCATATTGCGGGAAAAATAAAACAATTGATAATAATAAAACAAAAAAATAAAGTTTACATTTAACTATGGCAAAAACAAACGTAAAAAAAGCTGAAGGTAAATTAGGTGTTTTAGTGGTGGGACTTGGTGCCGTTACCACTACTTTCATGACCGGTGTGCTTATGGTTCGTAAAGGTTTGGCAAAACCGGTAGGATCTATGACTCAGTACGATAAAATTCGTGTTGGCAAAGGCGCTGACAAAAAATATCTCAAATATGAGGACATCGTTTCAATTGCAAAATTAGATGATATCGTATTTGGTGCATGGGATGTTTATCCTGAAAATGCATATCAATCGGCTATCAATGCAGAAGTTTTGAAAGAAAAAGATATCAATCCGGTTAAAGATGAGTTGGAAAAAATCGTTCCGATGAAAGCCGCTTTTGATAAAAATTATGCAAAACGTCTTACAGGTAACAACGTTAAAAACGTTAAGGACCGTTGGGATATGGTTGAACAACTCCGTGAGGATATTCGCAAATTCAAAAAAGAAACAGGAGTCAATCGCGTGGTAGTTCTTTGGGCAGCATCAACAGAAATATATGTTCCTGTTGATGAAAAGATACATGGCACTCTTGCTGCTCTCGAGGCTGCAATGAAAGCTGATGATAAAGAACATATAGCTCCTTCAATGTGTTATGCGTATGCAGCATTGTCGGAAGGTTGTCCATTTATCATGGGTGCTCCTAACACAACTGTTGATATCCCGGCTATGTGGGAGCTTGCAGAAAAGACACAAATGCCTATTGCAGGTAAAGATTTCAAGACAGGTCAGACTCTTGTTAAATCAGGTTTCGCTCCGATTATTGGAACTCGTTGCCTCGGCTTGAGCGGTTGGTTCTCAACTAACATCCTCGGTAATCGTGACGGTCTTGTACTTGACGAACCGGCTAATTTCCATACCAAAGAAGTAAGTAAACTTTCTACTCTCGAAAGTATTCTTGTTCCGGAAGAACAACCGGATTTATATGGTCATGGCAATGATGAAGATACTCAATATTATCACAAAGTGCGTATCAACTATTATCCGCCGCGCAATGATAATAAAGAAGGTTGGGACAATATTGATATATTCGGTTGGATGGGTTATCCTATGCAAATCAAGATTAATTTCCTTTGTCGTGACTCAATTCTCGCTGCACCTTTGTGTCTTGACTTGGTACTCCTCAGCGACCTTGCTGCACGTGCCGGTCGTTATGGTACACAACGTTTCTTGAGTTTCTTCCTCAAGAGCCCGATGCATGACTACACGAAGGGTGAAGTTCCGGTAAATCATCTGTTCCAGCAATATGTAATGCTCAAAAATGCTATCCGCGAAATGGGTGGTTACGAAGCTGACGAAGAAATTGACTAATCAAATAGAATTAGATAGAATCAATCAGAGAGGCTGTAATGGTTTTTTCCGTTGCAGCCTCTTTATAACATTTCTATATGAGGCAAAATAAAGATACCGGTACAGCGAAACAAGATGCCACTTTCGATAGCAATCTTTGCAAGCGGTGGTTGTCGGGAATACCGTATGAAGTGGCTTTTTGGCGGAGTTATTATCGCAATAAAAAGTCTCGCGACCGGCTTATGGGGTGGTCTCAATATAAACAGGAATGTCAACTTGATAAATTTGATATAGCCTCGTATATATGTTCTCTTGATCATGTCCCCGTAATTGCAGATGTAGGATGTGCGTTGAGTTATATTTTTGGAAATACTTTCGGCGGGAAAGAATATCCGGTAATTTATGTCGATCCACTGGCATCATTCTACAATAAGATTCTTGATGATTGCTCTCTCGATTTTCCTCGTATCACTTTTGGAATGGGTGAGACTCTGAGTCTGCATTTCGCAAAAAATTCGGTGTCGTTTTTTCATATGCGTAATGCGCTTGACCACAGTGTGTGCCCTATAATGATTATATGGCAGGCGTTGATTTGTCTTCGTCAAGGAGGGGTTCTGTATCTTAACCATAAACCCAACGAAGCTGAACATGAGGGTTATATCGGTTTTCATCAGTATAATATTGATTGTAATGACGGAAAACTGATAATATGGAACCGGAATGAAAGTATTGATGTTGGGAATATTCTTTCCGGGTATGCCGAAGTCGAAGCCTCGGTAACTGATGAGGGGAGAATTGTAGGGATTATACGTAAAAAGGCAGAGCTCCCCGAGAATCACGAAGCTGTTATAGAAAGTAATAAATATGCAGCGGGAATGCTTCAGACAACGATTGCATATTTTCATTCTTTTGAAAATTCGCTGTCATATCAGTGGCGACGTGCAATATTTACCATTATGCATGCTACTATGCGATTATTGCCAATGCGTATTGTGAATAAATTAAAACAGTGTTTCTTGCTCAAGGGTGAATAAAGCGGTAAACCTGTTGAATTGCTGCTATGGAATAAAAAAACGGTAACCGAATTTTACGATTACCGTTTCTTATTTTAAACAACTAAAAATTATAATTATTCTACGCGAGCTTTAGCGCGAGCAATATATTGGTCGATGCTCACGTTATAAAACATTTCAAATTTGGGATATTTAGCTTTGATGGTTTCGTATGTTTCAAGTGCAGCTTTATAGTTGCCTTGTTCGGTAAGTACATTAGCCTTTTTAAGCATAAACACCGGAGTGTAAAGCGAATTGCTGTTGCTCGCAGAGATAGCTTTGTCGTATTGAGCTACAGCCTTATCATATTGCTGAAGGTTTACGTAGCAATCAGCTGCAAGAGATTTAGCGGCTGCATTTACAACGTCATCACTGAAATCGGCCTTGTTGGCATAATTCAGAGCTTCTTCGTATTTACCTTGTCTGTAAAGAGCAATAGCCGATTCGAGTGCAGCACGATGAGCGGGTGCTCCACTTTCGTTATTGGCAATCTCCATATATTGAGCAAGTGCAATGCTGTCGTTGCCTACAACCATTTCTATATCTGCTTTAGAGATTGCGTTAGCAGCCTGTTGCTTTCCGGGTTGATAGATTAAATAATAGAATCCTAAAGTTATAGCAGCAATGGCGATGATAGCTAACACTACCCATAGGATGGTTTTTTTGTTATTTTCCACATGCTGTTCCACAGATGTGAGCGTTTCATTGAGGTCGTCGATTGATGTACGAGTCTCTACATTGTTTTTGTTTTTAGCCATAATCGTATAAGAAAATGTATAGATTTTATTAATGTTTTAGCATTTAGAGATGCAAAAGTAATTGTTTTATGTGAGTATAGCAATTTTATGGCCTATTTTTTGCGAATATGGTGTATAAAATCTTAATATTTCACAATAGAAGAAAGGGAGTAACGTTAAAAGAAATAGTATGTTAAATGTTAAAATAGTGTGGCAAAGATGAAAATAGCAAAATCAGTAACTGAGCTTATTGGTGCAACACCGTTGTTGCAGTTGGATAATTTATCAAAAGCCGAGAACTTAAAAGGGATTGTAATAGCAAAATTAGAATATTTCAATCCGGCAGGCAGCGTAAAAGACCGTGTGGCACTTTCGATGATAGAAGATGCCGAAAAATCAGGAAAATTAAAGCCGGGTGCGACATTGATTGAACCTACAAGCGGGAATACCGGTGTGGGGCTCGCGTTTATTGCAGCAGCAAGGGGGTATAAGCTGATTTTGACGATGCCTGAAACAATGAGTATTGAACGCCGTAAACTCGTTGCCGCATATGGTGCAACGGTAGAACTTACCCCCGGATCCAAGGGCATGAAAGGTGCAATAGAGAAAGCTGAAGAATTACATCAAAATATCCCCGGTTCTGTGATATTAGGGCAGTTTGTAAATCCTGCTAATCCGGCGGTGCATTATCGCACTACGGCTGAAGAAATATTGCGTGATACAGATGGAAATGTGGATATATTGGTAGGCGGTGTGGGAACCGGTGGGACAATTAGCGGCACGGGTAAACGTCTGAAAGAAGTGCTGAAAGATGTTAAGGTTGTGGCAGTGGAACCGGCTACATCTGCCGTGTTATCGGGTGAACCGGCAGGAAAGCATGGTATCCAGGGTATAGGAGCCGGTTTTATCCCTGAAACATACAATGAAAGCGTTGTTGATGAAATTATTACTGTATCAACAGAAGAAGCATACGAATATGCTCGAAAGATGGCTGCAACTGAAGGTGTTCTTGTGGGAATATCGTCGGGGGCTGCTCTTGCTGTGGCTGTTAAGCTTGCAAAAAAGAATGAAAATGCAAATAAAAATATAGTGGTGGTGTTGCCGGATACGGGTGAAAGATATTTATCAACTGACTTGTTCACAGTAGGACAATAATAGTAAACCGTATTATTGTAAGGTTCGTTACGATGCTATAATTCGATATAGTCATCGGGAGCTTTCCATATTATAGAGGTGTCTTTTGCATGCCATGTGAGTTGTTTTTTTGCATATACGCGTGTGTTCTTTTTTATTCGCTCTACAGCTGTGTGAAAATCCATTTTGCCATCAAAGTAGGCAAACATCTCTTTAATTCCGACGGTGTTCAGTGAGTTGAGGTGTCGCAACGGAAACACTGAGCGAGCTTCAGCTTCAAGTCCTGCGTCCACCATCTTATCAACGCGATGGTTGATGCGTTCAAACAGTTGTGTGCGAGGGAGAGTCAAGCCTATCTTTAGTATCTCAAAATCTCTATTTTTTCGTGTTCCGGTGCGCAGTGAAGTATATGTAGAGCATGATTGTCGGCATATCTCAATGGCGTGAACAATGCGTTTGGTATTATTGACATCAACTATTGCATAGTATTCGGGGTCAATTTTTTTAAGTTCTTGTTTGAGAAAATCGACTCCGTATGTATCAAGATCGTGCGCTACAGCTTCACGAACATCAGGAGAAATGGTTGGAATATTGTCGATACCGTTGCAAACGGCATCAACGTAAAGCATCGAACCACCGCAAAGCACAACATTGTCGTGCTGCTCAAAGAGATTGCCGATAAGAGCAATAGCATCTTCTTCAAATTGAGCTGCACTATAGTATTCATCGAGGTTGAGAATTTCGACAAAGTGATGTTTGGCGGTAGCGCGTTCTTCATGAGTAGGCACTGCAGTGCATATCGGAATACCGCGATATATCTGGCGAGAGTCGGCTGATATTATTTCAGTATTCAGTCGTTGCGCTATTTCAATAGCTCTCGCAGTTTTACCCACGCCGGTGGGTCCGGTAATGACAATGAGCCTTTTTTTAGAATCCATTGGCGTGGGTGTGTCCTGTGAGATTGGAATTATTTGGGGTCTTTAACCTCTTTTACACGGAAATGATTGCCGGTTTCTTTTACGATATTGCGGTAATATTTGTTATCGTACCCCGGCCATTTCGGCTTGGCAGGATTGCCGTCCTTACTTTTAGCGAAGCCATTTTCGTCCTCAACTTTCACATTGCCATCAAGATATTTTACTAAAAGGTATTCTCCGAGGGCTTTATAATCTTTTGTGGCTTTTTCAGCTTGTTCCACTGAATAGTCATTGAGATATTTTGCGGCATCTTTTGGCGATGTTTTGTACAGTTGTAACGCTTTTGCTTCAATTTCAGGTTGGTTAAGGCTTAAAGCGCCTTCAATTCTTTTTTGCACTTTTTCAATATCGGCAAACATCAGAGAGTAGTATCTGTCGTAGGCTTGATTGGCAACAAAGTTGTTTACCCAAAAAGCTGATTCCCAGTTAAGAGTAAGCAGATCGGCAGTTCCCACAGCATAACTGTGTGGAATTTCTGTCATAGAGCAGTACATTGGAATGAACACTGTTGTAGCGGCATCGTCAACACCAAACCAAAGAATACCGCCAATTTCGTTAGGAAGCCAATTGCGCACTTGTCCTACGAATACAAACGCGGTTTGTTGGGTGGCAATGGCACGTTCATGAGTATAGGTAATACCATCCACATCGTATGTGAGCGGGCGGAAACGATAAGGTGAATTCCACGGGCCGGCGCCTACGTCTTTTGTCATATCGAATGGTGTGTTCTCAAAATGGTCGCGCATACCCGCTTTGAGGTCGTCAACGGTGAGCTTACGGTTTGGCTTTACATATAATGGGAGAATTTCAGCAGTGATGTCGCCGTCGCACCAGTTGAAATAGCGCTCCATGCCGTCGGCATACATGTTGTAATAAGCCCAAACCCGAGCATCACATCCACGGAGTGAGCTATAGTCCCAATCACCGAAAGCGAACGAGAAACTGAAATCGGCATCATTGTCACCGGAATAATATCCGTTCTTGCGAGCCCAAGAGATAAGATCGGGGCAATAGATGCAGTTTTCAGGGTCGTTAAGTGGGAATTTGTGAATACGAGAGTGGTTGGCATGTCCTGAAATACAGTCATCGGGAATGCGTACTGCCACCCACAGCGCACCTTTTTCTTTCGGGCCGCGTCCCACCATTTCCATTACCCACACTTCATTAGGGTCGGCAATGGAGAATGATTCACCACTGGAACAGTAACCGTGTTCGGCTACGAGGTCAGTCATTACTTTTATTGCTTCACGCGCGGTCTTTGCACGTTGCAATGTAATATAAATAAGAGAGCCGTAATCTATAATGCCGTCGCGGTTTATCAGTTCATGACGTCCGCCGAAAGTGCTTTCGGCAATTAAGAGTTGGTGCTCGTTCATATTGCCTACCACGGAATATGTGTGTGCTGCTTCCGGAATATAACCGCGATGTTCGTGGGAATCCCATTCGCGCACTTCGCGCATTGAGCCTTTTTTGTGGTCTGCAGCCGGATAATAATAGAGCTCGCCGTAAAGTTGGTGTGAATCGGCTGCGTAAGTTACCATGACAGACCCATCGGAAGTTGCTCCCTTCCCGGCTATCAAGTTGGTGCATGCGTTTGCATCATTGTAGTGCAAAGCAGATGTCATCAAGATTGCTAAGAATATGTACTTTTTCATCGTTAAGTATATTAATTGAACATGGTACGAAGTTAGCAAATAATCTTATGAATAGCAAAAATGAGCGTTTTTTTGTGTTATGCAAGAATTGGCGATGTACAAATTTATCGATTTGATATCGTATGCTGAACGAATCATATTAAATTTACAAAAAATGCTATTTTTTCTTGTAAAAGTTAGATAATGTTAAAATAAAATGCATTACCTTTACCGTGCGAATGTGTTTATTTCGCTCAAAATGAAAAAAATATTAACAATAATAGGTTATGAAATTAAAAGTTTTAAAACTGTTGCCAATTGTGATGTTTGCATTCGCTTCGTGTGGAGAGAATGATGAATTTAGCAAAGGAGCAGGAACAATCGATGTGCAGGCATCAATAGATTCCTCGGTTAAAAGTTCAATAACCACGAGGGCTATATCAAATGCGATGAATGTGGAGCTCGACAGCTGTACATTGTCGATAGTAAAAGCAGATGGTACAAGTGCACCATTTGTCGGAAAATTTGCTGATTACCGTAGTGATATGGAAATAGGCGTTGGCACATACGATGTGACTCTCGAATATGGGAATTCAGCATCGGAAGGCTTCAACCGACCATATTATTATGCGAGCAAGCAGGTAACGGTAGTCGATCAGCAGACAACCTCACTGAGTTTGGATGCTAAGTTGAAAAATTCTATGATTGTGCTCGAATTTTCCGAGGCATTCGAAATGTATTTTACAAGTTATGAAATCACATTGCAGTCATCCGGCAATACTTCAGTAGTGTGGAGTGCAGGAGAAAATCGTGCTGCATATTTACGTCCGGGAGCTATCAGTATGAAAATGAAATTAAGCTCGGTTACCGGAAAAGAAGTAACAGTGGATGCCCCGGCAATAACAGCAGAAGAGGGTATATTATATAATGTGTCGCTTGATGTGAATGAAGGCGAGATAGGTAAAACATCAATTTCAATATCGTTTAATGATGAAACAGTACAGCAGCCTATTAATATAGAGATAAACGATGACATAGTGGATGCTGAAGCTCCGCTGATTCAGGTTGTTGGTTTTGAATCAGGGCAATCTATCAATGTTATAGAAGGAGAAGGTGCAGAACTCAATCCTAAGTTCCATATAATAGCAACGGCCGGAATAGAAGAGGTATGGCTCACAACAACAGGTGATTATCTGCTTGGACAAGGCATGCCGCAGCAAGTAAATCTTGCGGGAGAACTCCCGGCAGAAACGATAGCTAAATTAAACTCACTTGGCTTGATTACAAAAGGATTGCTCTCCGGAAAAGATAAAATGGCGGTAGTGGATTTGTCGGGTTTGGTAAAGAATCTTCGTGCCAACTCGAATGAGGAACCAACGACATTCTCTGTGAAAGTGAAAGATGCTTACGGCAGATGGTTCCCGGAAGAAGGAAATCCTGAACCGGAATTGGTTGTAGATGTAGATGCTATTCATTTTGAAGCCACTGATGCTGAAAATATTCCGGTAGGTGAAAAATCAACAAGCTTTTTTATCACTACCAATGGAAAGAGCGACGAACTTATGAGCAGCTTGAAAATTACGGCATTGAATACCGATGGCTTGCGTACTCCGGTGGAAATACTTAATATCGAGCCGCAGGAAAGTCCTGAGAATACATATAAGGTGTCAATACAATTGCCGTTGCGAAACTCCGACCCGCAAATACAGTGTGCATACCGCGATGCGGTTATTGTACCGGTGAAATCAATCGGAATGGAGTATAGCGAAGCACAAACACAATTGATAGGGCTGGAAACTACTCAAAACAGAGCGATAGTCAGAGTGTTGAATGCCGAGATAATGCGTTTTGCAAGAGTGGCGTATGTTAATGGAAAAGAAATATCTATCGGCGCGGATATGCGTAATGATGTTAGAGGTGAGATACTTATTGCAGATAATGCCGAACTGAAGCCATCAAACGGTTACGAAGTTGCGGTATCGTTCCTCGCAATTCCGAGTAAGGAAAATGCTCCGAAAGTAACCGTAAATACAAAAGCGGTAAAAGAAGTGCCGAACGGTGACTTTGAAGACCTTGATGAAAGTGTTGAACGTACTAATATGAAAGAAGGTGGACAGCATAGACCAACGGTTGCATCCAGCTGGCTGCAAAATACACAGACGTTTGTGGTAAGAAAACCAGAAGGATGGAGTACAACAAATCCGATTACAGCATCGGATGAAGCTATTAATCAAAATTCATGGTTTGTTATTCCTTCGGTGTATAATACTACTCTTACTTGGTTAAGTTCTACGCAAGGACTTGAAGGCGGGAATTATGGAAAAGAAACAGCAACACCAGATGTTTATAAGAATTTGTCTGCGAAGAGTGGAAGTAATGCGATGGTAATAAGAAATGTGGCATATGACTTGAGTGGTGTATTGCCATCTGGTTACACTGGGACGGGATTAGGTAGTACAGCTAAAGACTATTATAATCATACCGCGCCGTCAGCTATAGCAAGCCGTATGGCGGGACGACTAATGCTTGGTGCTGGTGGAAACGGTACAGATTTTTCAGGAACTCCGAAGTCGCTTAAGTTGTGGTATATATTTAAGGAAAGCACAGATGCAGGTGAAACAGGGACGATAGAAATACAGCTTCTGAGTCAAAAAGATGGTGCCTCTGAGGGCAAAGTTGTTGCAACCGGAAGTGCAAACCTGCCGGCGTATGCATCGTCAAGCGACTATACACAGGTGAGTGTGCCGATAGTGTATAGTGATATGTGGAATGTGCCTGACAAGCTGAAAATAGTGATAAGGTCATCGAACAGAAATGATGCCGATGTAGTGATAACAAATCATATCTCATTGCATGAGCAATCGGCATACGGTGCTCAGTTGTTTGTAGATGCTCTAACTTTTGAATATTAATAATTCTTACATTGCATAATGATGAAAAAGATATATAACATATTGGCAGCAGGGGCAATAGCTCTGATGACGCTAAATAGCTGTGACGATCCGTATGCAGCGTATGAAGAAACAAAAGGTGAAGGTCAGCTATCGACCAAAGATTTTGTGCTTAGTGTAGTAAAAGAAGAAGGAACACGTGCAGTGACCGATGTGAACGACTTTACCGTAAAAGTGGTGAATGTAGTGAACGGTTCTGAAAAATCGTGGAAATATTCTGAAATGCCGGGCGTGATAACCCTGACAATAGGAAATTATCGTGTGGAAGCATTTAATGAAACTCCACAGGATGCGGCATGGGATGCACCATATTATTATAAGGATACCACAATAACGATTCAGAAAGATAAAATGGAATCACTGGGCGCACTTATGTGCGGATTGTGTAATATGAAAGTATCGGTACGTTACGACCAGAAACTTCGCGCATTGCTTGGTAATGATGCGGTGGTGAAGGCATTCCTTGAAAATAATCCGAGCAAAAGTCTTGATTACACGTTAGAGCGTGTGGATGCAGAAACTGCCGGCTATTTCAAATATGTAGAAGGCTCAAAAACTATGGTGCTGGAGTTCTCGGGAAGTGTGAAAGGCAGTAAAGTGAACACATATCGAGTGAACACAGAAGTCAATCCCGGAGAACATCATATAGTGACTTTCGGGCTTAAAGATACTCCGGGAATACCGGGTGAAAACGGATACATAGAAGGTAGCGGGATGTCGATTAACACTACGGTTACAGTTGTAAAAGTAAACAATAATATAAATCCCGGAAATGATAATGTAGATCCGTTTGAATCGTTAGAACTATCTAATGATAAAGTCTCTATAAAAGCAGATGGAGGTGAAGCACAAATAACAGTATCAGCAAAGGGTAGCAACGGTTGGTTTATAACCGGAGTGCCGGAATGGCTCAAGGTAACACCTACAACAGGGATTGCCGGTACAGAAAGTGCCGAAATTACTAAGGTCGTTATTACCGCAGAAGAAAACGTGGAAAAAGAATCTCGCGAGGCGACAATAAATGTGAGAATGGCTCGCATGACAAAAACAGTAACAATCACACAAGCAGGAGTCGGTGGCTCAGAACCGGACCCGGGCCTGGGTGGAGACGATTTGCCAACGATAACATCGACAACGGTGTTGCTTAACACACCTATTGACATTACAAATGTAGCCCAAGGTACACAGTTCACTGTTGATATGACAGCTCCTAAAGGATTTAAAAACATCTTTGTCGTTATAGATTCTGAGACGATGAGTGAAAGCGACCTTGAAGTTATGGGGCTTGCCCAAAGTTTTGATCTCGCGCATCCGGGAGACTTGGGCGAAGGGCTTGAGAGTTTAGGTTTCCCATATGGAGATGCCGTATTAGGGCAGACCGAAACAGGTTTTAATATTTCAGACTTTGTGCCGCTGATTCCTGCATTAGGTAACGGTAGAAGTACCTTTAAAATTACTGTTGTTGACAATGAAGAACAACAAGTCTCGGCAGATTTGATAATGGTAGTAAATAAGAATAAGTAATAAGGAGGGATAAGTAATGAAAAAGATATATAACAGTTTCATAATAGGGCTGCTCGCGGTATGTGGCGCGAGTGTAATGACCTCCTGTTCAGAAGATACAGATAATTTCGGTAAAGGAACGGTACGCTTCAATGTGGATGTAAATCAGTATGTTGAAGTAAAGACCCGTGAAGCAAATACCGAAGAACTTGAAAAGACATGTGTGCTGTATGTGTATCAAGGTGAAAACTTGGTGCGCAAATATCGCGGACTTTCAAATTTTGAAGATTTAGTGTTGTTTAGCGGTGCGTATAGAGCAGAAGCATACGCAGGAGAGTATCAGCCGGCATCATTTGAAAAGCAATATTTTGAAGGTTCAAAGGAATTTACAGTAGAAAAAGGTGAAATATCGACTGTGGATGTAGAATGTATGATAGCCAACACTGTGGTATCGGTAAGCACCGACGAAAATGTGGCAACTGTGTTGTCGGATATAGCATTTGAAGTTAGCAGCAGCGAAGGAAATCTGACTTTTAAGGATGAAACATTCGATTCCAAAGGCTACTTTATGATGCCCCCGAATGAAACCACGTTGAAATATGCGCTCAAAGGTACATATCTCACAGGCGATAATATAGGTGGCGAATTTGTGCGAGCCGGAGAAATTACAGATGTAAAACCTGCTACCGAATATGCGGTGAAAGTGACATATAACAAGAATGCAGGTTCATTCGGAGGTGCATACTTTGATATCGTAATTGATGAAAAAGAGTTGATAGTGGAACATAATCCCACTATAGAAGCTGCTCCGCATATCGCAGCACCTAACGATATTCCGCTTGGTGAAGTAGTGGCTCGCAAAGATGAGTTAAATCATTATATAGTATATGTGGCAGCTGTGACAGAACTGACAAGCCTAAGCATAGAGAGTGACCGCTTCGCCTCGTTGGGTATGATGAGCAAGTTTGACCTGATTACAACTTCAACTCCTGCCGACATAATAGCTTATGGTATCGTGCATGAAGATAAGACTTTGCCGGAAGATAAGGCGGAAGGAAAGCAGTTGATGATGGTTGAGTTTAATGATGTATTCTTCAATAAATTGAATGCCAATCCGGGAGAATATGCAATAAAATTCAGTGCAACGGATAAGAATGATTGTACGACGGAAGCTACACTTACCTTTGTTATAACAGAAGATAAGTTGATAGCAGAAAAAGCTCCATCTGTGATAACTTACAATTCGGTAACTTTGGAAGCTACATTAGCAGATGAAAATGCTGTAAATCCAGGTTTCGAATATAGAGAAGCAGCAAACACAAGGGCAGAAGCCGAATGGATAAAAGCGCCGAATGTGCAAATAAGCGGTACAAAGGTATCCGTACAAATATCAGGTTTGAAAGCCGGTGTTGCGTATGAATACAGAGTGGTGTGGGATGGAATGAATACCACTCCTCCGGTATATAGCTTCACAACAAAAGCATATCCGCAACTCGAAAATGCAAGTTTTGAAACATGGGGCTCAAGTGGCAGTATCATATTGCCTGCACTCAACATAAACAGTCGCTATTGGGACTGTGGTAATCATGGATCTTCTACATTGAATGTGAATGTTACAAACAAAGATTCCCAATACAAGAACTCCGGCAGTTTCTCTGCAAAACTTCGTTCTCAATTTGTCGGTATCGGAACTATAGGTAAATTTGCAGCAGGTAATATTTTTGTGGGTCAGTATCTTGATACTGATGGAATGGACGGAGTTATCGGATTCGGTCGCCCATTTGATTTTGCAGTAGAAAATGGCGCAGTAATTAAGCCGAAAGCAATTAGGGCATGGGTTCGTTATGAACCTGGAACAGGTGTCAATAAGAAGGGTGCCAATAGCAGCTACATAGGGGAAGGAGAAACCGATAAAGGTCAGATTTATATTGCACTATGTGGCGAAAGTTCTGATGACGGAGATACTTATGAAGGAGTACAATATGCCCGAGTGGTTAGAACAAAAACTGCGAGATTGTTTGATTCGGAGGCAGCAAATGTAGTGGCATACGGAGAGCATACATTTGAAGCGGCAACCGATGGAAACGGTATGGTCCAAGTAACGATACCATTCAATGATGTGCATCCGACAGTGGTGCCGAAATATGTGGTATTCGTGGCGTCGGCATCAAAATATGGTGACTTCTTCAGTGGAGGCGAAGGCTCTACGATGTGGCTTGACGATGTGGAACTTGTATATGAATAAATAGATGAATTGTTGTAAGAAACTGATAATAACATTATTTACTGCAGCATTGGTGACTGCAAGCAGCGCTGCCCAAACCGAATTCTCGAGGGGCATCGAGCAGCAGTCGTTTATACCCAAGGGGCAGTGGGTGGCCGGTTTTAGCGCAAGCTTCAGCCAGACGAATATGAATAACTATCAGTTTCTTATAATTGAAGGTATCAGTGGTGACAATTACGGGATGAAAGTGAGTCCAATGGCATGCTACATATTCAAAGATAATATGGGTGTGGGCGGGAGATTCGCATATTCCCGTTCACGCACCAAGATGGATAATGTGAGTATTGTATTGGATTCTGAAACAGACTACTCGCTTGAAAACTTCTATAATATATCGCAAAAATATTCCACAATGGCTGTGTTCAGAAATTATATGAGCATAGGTAATACCAAGCGATTCGGATTGTTTGCAGAATTGCAGTTGGAGTATGGATATGGCGAGTCGAAACTCACCAACGGGAAAGGTCGTGATTTCACGGGTACATACCGACGGGATTATTCGTTTGATATAGGTTTGGCTCCCGGCATTATAATGTTTTTGAGCAATTATTCGGCTATAGAACTGAATGTTGGAGTATTAGGATTCGGATACAATCATTCAAAGATGACTACAGACCGAATTTATATATCCGATCTGAAAAGTCGAAACGCTAATTTTCATATTAACATATTCTCGATATCGTTCGGGGTGGCATTTTATTTGTAAGGATAATGAACAGATTGCGTACGATATTGATAATAGTAGTATTAGCGATGGCATCGGCATCGGTTAAAGCCGAAGCTATGTCGGATTCTATAGTGGTGTTCGACACGAAGGGTGTGCGTTATACACTGAAGCAGATGGACCCGGGAACAATGCGCAGCGATACTGTATATATTCCTATTGTGGTTCGCGACACGGTGTATCTGCCGGAGGCCATGCATCCCGATTCGCTCCGAAAAGCCACAGTAGTGGTTCATGAGAACGCTCCGGTTAAAGAATATGATTACGTAATAATCAAAGGTGATACGGTGAATATGATTATTCCGGAGAAAAATCTCGGGCGTTATGACAGAGGATTGTTTAATTTCTTATTCATTCCGAAAGGGCAGTGGTCGTTTGGACTGACGGCATCCTATGGCGGGCTCCAAACACAGGATCTCGAATTGCTAAATGTGATAAGCGATGTGAATGTGAGCGGAGTGACCTACTCAATAAGACCGTATTTGTCGTATTTCTTTAATAATAATTCGGCATTGGGTATGCGAATGAGTTATACGCATGGGAATCTCGATTTGAATTCATTGGGAATGGACTTCGGAGATGACATAAATTTTAATCTTAACGGAATAAAGTATAAGCGTGAAGCATATAATGCGTCGATATTTTATCGCCATTATATTGGTCTTGACAGAAATAGGCGATTCGGAATCTTTAATGAAGTGGATTTGGCGTATGGCAGTGGCAACGGACAGTTTGTTCGCAATTATAACTCTGCGCCACGTGATACACGAACAAATACGGTGGAATGCAGATTGAATTTTTCACCGGGCTTGTGTGTATTTATGCATGAAAATGTGAGTTTCAACGTGTCGTTTGGAGTGTTCGGGCTATACTTGAAACGTGAAAAGCAGACCACTGACGGGGTGGAAGAAGGAAGCCGATTCTCAAGCGGAGCCGATTTTAAATTTAATGTGTTTAATATCAATCTCGGAATAGCAGTGCATATATAATGATAAAGAAAGGGAAAATCTGTAGCATATTATTCTGTGCAATGTTGTTGTTGCTGTGCGGGTGTATAAAAAATGATATACCATACCCGCATCTTGATACCGAAATTGTAAAGATTTCAGCAGAAGGTGAGGTGAAAGCGGCTGCAATCGATGCACAAGAACAGACTGTAATGTTGTATCTGGGTGAAACCGTTAATCCTGAATCTGTAACAATCAGCAATATAACCCTTTCGGACGGAGCGGTACTAAAATATCCTGATGTGAAAGAACCATTGAACTTGTCGCATCCAATAGTGGCTGTGCTGTATCAGTTTTATGAATATGAATGGGTGATAAGTGCCACACAAGAGATAGAACGATATTTCACAATTGACGGACAGATAGGTTCCGCTGTTATAGATGTTCCCAATCATCGTGTGGTGGTGGATGTGCCGGAATCTGTAGATATAAAGCATCTGAAGGTGATGTCGATGAAACTTGCACCGGCAGAAGTAACAGAATATTCCGACAATCTCGAGGGCAAGTTAGTGGATTTCAGTTCACCGGTAGAGGTAACAGCGTCATATTTCGGGAAAAGCGAAAAATGGACTATATATGTACGACTCACCGATGTTACAATTACACTCAACCGGATAGATGCATGGACCAAAGTGATATGGGTGTATGCTGCCGGTGAATCGGGTAAAGAACTCGGTGTGCAGTACAGGAAGAGTGGAACTGACGATTGGATGGAGGTCCCCAAATCGATGCTTACCATTAACGGGGGTGAAATAACTGCGCGTATTTCCGGCGTACAGGAATTAACGGAATATGAAATACGAGCCTATTGTGGAGAGGAATACACTCCGGTGAACAGAGTGACTACGGAAGCTGTACTTACCATTCCAAACATGATGCTCGACCAATGGAGCAAAGACGGAAAAATATGGAATCCGTGGGCTGAAGGCTCTGAACCATATTGGGATACCGGAAATAAAGGAGCAGCTACACTTGGAGAAAGTAATGTGATGCCTACCGAAGGATGTTGGAATAGTGCCACTTCAGGGACGTCGGCATTGCTGAAAACAGAATTTAAAGGAATCGGTAGTGTAGGCAAACTGGCAGCAGGCAGTGTATATACGGGAGAATTTATACGCGTCGATGGGACAAATGGAATACTTAATTTCGGACGTCCGTTTACCGGCAGACCTACAAAATTGCGTGGATATTTGAAATATAAATCTGCACCAATCAGTCATGCTTCCGCTGAGTACTCTTATATGATGAATCGCCCTGATACGGCGCAGATATACTTTGCGCTTGCCGATTGGCCGGAGCCGTTTGAAATACGAACAAATCCGAAGAATCAACAACTTTTCGACGCTAATTCGGAATCGGTAATAGCGTATGGAACAGTGCTGTATGGTGAAGATGTTAACGAATTTACCGAATTTGAAGTGGAGCTTGACTATAAAGCCACAAACAGAGTGCCTCGCTATATTCTGATAGTGTGTGCCGCTTCAAAATATGGAGATTTCTTTACAGGTGGAGTTGGAAGTACCTTAAATGTAAGTAACCTATGGTTAGACTGGGAATATTGATATTGACAGCATTGCTAAGTGTGCTGTGTAATGTGAAAATAATGGCGCAAGCGCCTGTGGATAGTGTTGCAGATGGTGAGCCGGAATTACGGGTCAGTGTGGTGACGTGTTATCCGGGTCCGGAAATATATCAATTGTACGGTCATGTGGCAATAAGGGTGCGGTGTGCCGATAATGATATTGTGTATAACTACGGAATATTCGATTTTAAAGAACCTAACTTCGTATATCGTTTTGTGAAAGGGACAGCCAATTATATGTTGGCAGCGTGCCCATTTGACAGATTTATGTGGGATTATATGGTGAGACAATCGAAAGTGGTGGAGCAGCAGCTTAATATCAGCAGAGAAACTGCCATGGAGATAACAGGAAGGCTTGAAGAGAATGCATTGCCTGAGAACAGAAGCTATAAATACGACTATATAAAAGATAATTGTGCTACTCGTCCGCGTGATATAATTGAGCAAGTGATAGGTGAAACGCTTACGTATGCCGTGCCGGAGGATAGTGTGTTTACATTCAGAAAAATCATGCAATCGTATGAGTCGCATTATCCGTGGCAATCATTTGGTATTGCACTTGCCTTAGGTGGCACATTAGACAAACCGATACCTTATCGCGATACTTTTTTTGCGCCGTTGTATCTGATGAAAGCCTTAGCCGGGGCAACGTATGTTAATGGCGATGGAATGCGTGTGCCATTGGTGTGCGAAACAGACGTGATTCTTCCCGGTGCCGATGAAGGTTCCATCCTGGAAAAAACACCGGCAATACAAACCCCATTAGCATTTGCCTTGTTTATATTGTTGATAACCGTAGGCGTAACATTATATAGCGTTAAAAATAACCGCGTTATGCGAGGTTTCGATGCGGTGATATTCTCACTCTACGGAATAGCCGGATGTATAATATATTTCTTGATATTTTTTTCCGACCATGCAGCTACATCGCCTAATCTTGTCGGGCTATGGTTGAACCCGTTTTATTTCATTCCTGTAATATTATATTTTATTAAAGGGAGCCAAAAATTTCTATATTGCTATCAATATATTAACTTTGCGTTGCTATTAGTGCTTGTGTTGGGCGGGTGGTGCCTGCCACAATATTGGGATATAGCTTTTTATCCTTTAATTTTGGCACTGATGGCACGACAGTTAAATTATATAATCTACTATAGAAAGAATGAGAATTAAATGTAAGGTGCTTGCTGCTGTGATTATCGTGTTGTCGGTAATCAATATGTATGCTGCAACACCTGCCATTGACGAGCGACCTAAATTAGTTGTAGGAATAGTAATAGACCAATTGCGCACCGATTATCTTGATTTGCTGCAAACAAAATTCTCCGGAAAGGGTTTTTTGCGGTTAATTAACAATGGTGCATATTATAAAAATGTAAGTTACAGTGTGGATGTTAATGATCCGTCTGTAAGCACTGCAATTCTTTTCACCGGAACATATCCCCACATCAACGGAATATCGGCTTCAAGCATATTCGACCTGAAATCAAGGCGTCCTGTGCCAATCCTCACCGACCACGAAAAAATAGGTAATTTTACGGATGAAACGTTTTCGCCCACTGCAATACAGGTGTCCACATTAGCCGATGAAGTGAGAATCAATGGTGATGCTTTGGGATACGTGTATTCACTGTCGCCCGATGCGCAACAGTCGATAATAATGGCGGGTCATGCCGCAAATTCAGCCTCCTGGATTAACGATGTGACCGGCTATTGGGCTACGACGACTTTCTATAAGGACTTTCCGGCAAGCCTGTCGTTTCGCAACTATAACACATCACTTGCGACACGCCTCGACACATTGCGCTGGCAACCGCTATTGCCGTTGGAAGAATATCCGGATATACCGCGTTTCAGGAAATTCTATCCGTTTAAATATTCGTTCATGCGAAACGATAAGGACCGTTTCCGTAAATTTAAAAAATCGGCATTGGTAAATGAGGAGGTTACAAATGTGGCAATGAACTATCTGCAATCGCTGGCACTTGGCAAACGAGGTGAGATAGATATGTTGAATATCGCATACACGCTTGCGCCATACGAACAATGCATAGACCGTGATTATCGCATAGAATTGGAAGATGCGTATATTAGGCTTGATTACCAAATAGAGCGATTGCTTAATGCCATAGATGCTGCGGTCGGAGCTGAAAATGTGCTCGTGTTTATAGCATCTACAGGCTATTTCAATGACAGCAAACTCGATGACGAGAAGTTTAATATACCCACAGGTGAATTTCATGCCGCGCGAGCCAAATCACTCTTAAATATGTATTTGATGGCTATCTACGGTAATGGAGATTGGGTGCTGGACTATTATGATAATCATTTGTTTTTGAATAGGTCGCTCATAAAGGAAAAAGATATGCCAATAGAGGAAATGAGGACTAAATCGGCTGAATTTTTGCGAAGAATGAGCGGAGTGGCTGCGGCCTATACCATAGATGAAATTATTAATGGAATAAACGGACCACGAGTGCAGAAACTACATTTGGCGTTGAATCCGACATTTGCCGGCGATGTGGTAATTTCTGTAAAACCGGGATGGCAGATTGTCGATTCAGCTTATCCTTCACCAAAGCTGATTCGTGACAATTCCGTAAATACACCGGTGATTATTAGCGGGAAAGATATCCCCACTATACGTATTACCGAAGAAATTGATGCATCATTTTTGGCACCAACTATATCGCGTATATTAGGAATTAGAGCGCCCAATGCGGCTTCACATAAACCACTTATATTGAATTAACTATGCATAATGTAATGATGAACTGGGATTCTCTTATATGTGACACCCGATTCGGGTTGGAACATTATGTGTCGCAGCACAATGAGGGATTGCGCAGCGATTTCCAGCGTGATTATGACAGACTTATTTTCTCCTCTCCGTTCAGAAGATTACAAAATAAGACGCAAGTGTTTCCGCTTCCGGGAAGTATTTTTGTGCACAATCGTCTCACACACAGTCTTGAAGTGTCGGGGGTGGGACGTTCAATAGCTAATGAAGTGGCTCATGTGCTCTTGCAAAAATATAAATCACAGCCGTGGGTGCATAAGTTGCATGCCATAGGTGAGATTGTAGCCGCTGCTTGCTTAGCCCATGATTTAGGGAATCCTCCTTTTGGACATTCCGGCGAAAAGTGCATTGCTACATATTTCAGTGAGGGTGATGGGAAAAAGTTGAAACCACTGCTTGACCCTCTCGAATGGTCGGACTTGATAAATTTTGAAGGGAATGCAAATTCGTTCCGACTGCTGACTCATCGTTTCGAAGGACGGCGTGATGGCGGATTTGCCATGACATATTCCACCCTTGCCACAATCGTAAAGTATCCGTATAGTTCTTACTTTGCCGGACAGAAGGGCAAGTTCGGGTTCTTTAAATCTGAGCAAGATTCCTTTAAGCGTATAGCTGATAAACTTGGATTGTTGCAGTTAGATGAAAATCGTTATTGCCGTCATCCGTTAGTGTATCTCCTCGAAGCCGCAGATGATATTTGCTATCAGATTATGGATATTGAGGATGCACACAAATTAAAAATCCTTGACACAAGTGCGGTGATTGAACTGTTCACGGGATATATCCATTCGTCGCAAATAGAGCATACCAAAGGAATTCTGTTACAGATAGGCGACACTAACGAAAAAGTGGCATATTTACGGTCGTGTGTAGTGGGTATTCTTGTGTCGGAAGTGGCAAAAGTATTTATAGATAATGAAGAGGAAATTTTGTCTGGAAATTTCTCCGGTGCATTGATTGACCATATTGCATCTCCGGCGCGCGAGGCTTATGCTAAATGTTCAGCAGTAGCATATAGCAAAATATATTGTGCGGGAGATGTTGTTGATGTGGAACTTGCCGGTAATCAGATTATCACATTCCTCATGGAGAAACTGATTCACGCAGTGCTTAATCCTGAATTAAATTATTCAAAATTACTTTTGAGTAAATTCCCTCAGCAATATGCCGTACATTCCGACTCAAATTATGGCAAGATACAGGCCGTTGTGGACCACATGAGCGGAATGACAGATGTTTATGCCCTCGACCTGTATAGAAAACTTAGTGGGATGTCGCTGCCGGCTATTTGATTTATATTTTGACGTATGGCAACCTCTATTGAAAGAATTCCAACTACAGATTCTGCTAATATTTCGGTTATCATCCCGGTGTATAATCGGGTTGCCACGTTACGTCGAACTCTTGATTCTGTGGCATCGCAGTTGGTGTTTCCACGAGAAATAATTATTGTTGACAATAATTCCACGGACGGTAGTATGAAATTGGCTACTGAATTTTCAGCGGAATTCAATGAATGTCCGGTGATTGTTACATCATGCGCTAAGAAAGGGGCTTCGGCAGCGCGCAATGCCGGTGCTGCTGTCGCTTCTGGTGAATGGCTGCTTTTTTTCGATTCCGATGATGTAATGTATCCGTCGCTTATAAGCACTTACACCGAAAAAATAGCTTCAGATATTGTACAACGTTATAAGATTATCGTTGTCCCGCAGCATTCTCGCGGACATGATGGGTCTTTGTCAATAGTCAATCATCCACTGCATGGCGATGTTGTTGTGTCGCAGTTGCTTCACGCGGTTATTTCCACAAATAATATGGTCTTGCATCGTTCCGTATTTTATGAAATTGGTGGTTGGAATGAAGATTTGCCAAGCTGGAATGACTGGGAGTTGGGATTGCGGTTATTACTTCGTTATGCCGACAGCACTCTGTTTATGCGGTCGGTTAAACCGCAACTATGCCATATTTTACATGAAAATACAATTACAGGAGTAGGGTATTCGCATCACCTTGATGAGTGTATGGCTGCCATAGCAGCAGCAGATGCCGATATCGCATCGACATCGATACAAAGTCGCCGGCTTTATGAACTATTGCTTGTGTATAAGCGAATAATGTTGGCTGCTCAATTGAAGCGAGAGGGCGATTGCCGTGCGAAGACGTTGCGCGATGCTGCAATTGATGCGCTGCCTTCACATTTTTTGCGCCATATTTTCTCGATTATTTATTGTTATATTGCCACGGGGATGCCCGGTGGTTCTCGATTGGCTCTGTTTGCTGTAAGATATTATTTGAAATTGCAATAATTTTTTGTATTTTTGTGCCGCTATGGCAGATATCGACAATACAAACAATTCTTTACTCAACGAAAATGTAAATCCGGAAGCAGCAGATGCTTCGGCAAATTATACAACACTTCGCACTTACGATTGGCGTGAACATATTCGTCATCGCCCGGGGATGTATATTGGTAAACTTGGCGACGGCTCGAATAGTGATGACGGTATATATGTGATTCTCAAAGAAGTGCTTGATAATTCTATCGATGAACACGCTCAGGGATATGGCAAAGTTATTGAAATTGAGGTGTCGGATACGGTGGTGTCGGTTCGCGACTATGGACGTGGTATTCCTCTCGATTCTGTGATTGATGCAGCATCAAAGATGAATACGTCAGGAAAGTTCGACACTGAAAACTATACCATGTCGGTAGGGTTGAATGGTGTCGGAATTAAGGCTACCAATGCACTATCGTCAAGTTTCTTCATTCAGTCGATACGCGATGGTAAAACTTTTTCAGCTTCATTTGAAGCTGGTGTGTTGATTGCCAATAGCGAAATAGTTGATTCCACAGACGAAAACGGAACTTTAGTACAGTTCTCACCTGATGCCGGAATTTTTAAGGGTTTCAAATTCAGAGAGGACTATGTGGAATCAATGATTAAGAATTATTCGTATCTTAACACCGGTCTCACCCTTGTATTCAACGGGCGAAAATATCATAGTCGTAATGGATTGAGTGACTTGCTCAATGATTATATGACATCCGATCCGCTATATAAGCCGATACATCTGCAAGGGCATAATATAGAGGTCGTTATTACCCATTCCAACCAATATGGTGAAGAATATTACTCGTTTGTTAACGGGCAGCACACCACGCAGGGTGGCACTCATCAATCTGCTTTCCGTGAAGCGGTATCGCGCACCATTAAGGAGTTTTACAGCAAAAATTTTGAGTTTTCCGATATAAGAAACGGCATTGTGGCTGCTGTGAGTGTAAAGATACAGGAACCTGTTTTTGAGTCACAAACCAAAACCAAACTTGGCAGCACTAATATTTCAAGTGATGAAAATAGCCCCACGGTATATCGTTTTGTAAACGAATTTATAAAAAAAGAGCTCGACAATTATCTGCACAAAGAGCCTAATACTGCTGAGGCTCTATTGCGAAAGATTATAGCTTCTGAAAAGGACCGTAAAGCGATAGCCGGTGTCACAAAGCAATCGCGTGAGCGTGCAAAAAAGATTGCACTTCATAACAGTAAGTTGCGCGATTGTCATGTGCATCTCAATGACACTCGTGGCGATAAGCGCGAATTGTCATCGATTTTTATTACCGAGGGCGATTCGGCAAGCGGTTCCATCACCAAGTGTCGTGATGTCGAAACTCAGGCTGTGTTCTCGCTCCGTGGCAAGCCGAAAAACAGCTATGGGTTGGCTAAGAAAATCGTATATGAGAATGAAGAATTCAATCTCCTGCAAGCTGCTCTCAATATAGAGGATGGCATGGATGGTCTGAGATATAATAAAGTAATTATTGCCACCGATGCCGATGTCGATGGAATGCATATCCGTTTGCTCATGATTACTTTCTTCCTGCAATTTTTCCCGGATTTGATAAAGAAAGGACATGTATATATCCTCCAGACTCCGCTGTTCCGTGTACGAAATCGTAAAGAGGCTAAAAAAAGAACTCTCAAAGGTGGTAAAGCCGAAGAATACTATTGTTATAGCGACGAAGAGCGCCGTGCGGCTATTGAAAAATTGGGTGAAAATGCAGAAATTACACGATTTAAAGGACTTGGAGAAATATCTCCGGAAGAATTTAAGAATTTTATCGGGCCGGAAATGCGCCTTGATAAAGTGACGCTTAAAAAAGATGATGCTGTAATGGGACTCCTCGAGTTCTATATGGGGAAAAACACCATGGAGCGCCAGTCGTTTATCATTGACAATCTTGTGATAGAAGATGACACCGAAATCACCAACATATAACACACGCATTGCCGTTTTCCCCGGCACGTTCGACCCGTTTACCATTGGTCATTACAGCGTTGTGATGCGTGCGCTTGATATGTTCGATAATATAATAGTGGCTATTGGTATAAACGATACAAAGAATCCCTGTTTTACAGTGCAAACGCGCTGCGATATTATCCGCAAAGTGTTTGCCAACGAACCGCGTGTAAGTGTGGTTACATATTCAGCCCTTACTGTGGATGTGGCGCGTGAAATAGGTGCAAAATATATATTGAGAGGAGTGAGGACGGCTCAAGACTTTGAATTTGAAAAAAATCTTGCCGATATCAATCGCAATCTGTCAGGAATAGAAACAGTATTGTTGTATTCTTTGCCTGAGCATGCTTTTATCAGTAGTTCTGTTGTGCGTGAACTGCTCCGCTATGGGCGTGATGTCACTGAGTTTCTTCCCCCCGGCGTGAAGTTACAGTAATTTATTTATCACCATAATATCTATATATAGTTTATTTAACAAACATGGCAACTGCTCTAATTATCAAGCAATTGCCATGTATGATGAAAAATGTTATCCCTTTTTCGCCCTGATTTGTTAATTATGCAGTGCGGAACTTTTTGGTGAGGTTTGCATAGATTGCCATTACCACAGCGGTAACTACCGTGCCGATAACAAATGCAGTTACCGGAAATTTCAGTTCGCCATTGTAATTTTCAGCAAAGTATTGTATTATGGCTATAACCATAAATAATGCTACCCCGGCCATGGTAATAATGCCTTTGCTGCCGCTTACTGCGGGCTTGCCCTGTTTGTATGTTTTAAAAGAGGAAATCAGATTAATAGATAATAACACAAAAGCCATGATTATGTAAGCACCCCATTTGACGATACTGATATTTTCCATTCCCTGGCTATACATGCCCACCGCATATCCTCCGGCGAAGCAAAGCAAATACATGATGTTATCGCTCCAGATTAATTTTTTTACTTGATTCATAATATTTTGTTATTTAGTTAGTTTGATACAAATTATCTAAAATCCAAGGTGTTAGTTGCCTCCGTGCATTAACTTGCAGGTTTTCCCATTTTTATTTTTAAAAATTTAAATTTCTTTATCGGATTTACGTTGTTTAAAATATTTTATAATTTTTTTATAACAAGCGGTATAGTTAATTCCCACGAATATTGTTCCTAATAGTCCGAGTAAAAAAGCTTTCCAAAAAAGCCCTGAATTTAAGTCCAATTCTGCAAGGCCAGCTTCGAATGGCGCCAAATATCCAAAACAGTATGCTATAAATAATCCCCCGGCGCCACCTTTACGATATGTGTTTTCTAACATTCCCATATATTAATGATTTTATTTTTTTTCAAAGTTATAAAAAAATTAAGACAAATCACATATATGCGGATTTTTTAAGAAATATTTATAAGATTAAATAATTATTAACGTTTTGTTTGTCGATTTCGCAGCCTGCCCATAACGTTAGCTTTTTTTATCAGAAGGAAGAGAGCCAAAAGCAGAGGTCGGAGAGCATCTGGTCGTGATACTTGAAGCTGTTGCGCAATCCCCAGCCGTGGTCGCCACTGTCATAAACATGCAGTGTGGCAGGGACTCCGTGCCTCATCAGCGCCTCAAAATAAGCAATGCTATTCATAGGCTTAACGCATGTGTCGTCGCCACATAGTGCGATATAGGCTCGCGGAGTGTGCTCTGTAACATTTAGTTCCGATGAATAATCTCGGTTAAGCGATTGCGTTGCATCTTTCCCCAAGAAATTGTCATGCGACCATTCGTGAGTAAGTTCTGGCATCATTGAAATCACAGGATATATAAGGATTTGAAAGTTCGGTGCTGCGTTGTCGGTGCTGTGTGTCGCTATGGTTGATGCTAAATGCCCGCCTGCCGAGAATCCCATAATACCGATATCGTTGGGGTTGATATTCCATTTTTCGGCATTCTTGCGAGCCTCTCTGATGGCATTCTCCGCATCGGTGATAGGTATGTTACGGTCGCCGTTTGGCATTCGGTAGTTCACCACAGCATAAGCTATACCCATTTCGTTAAAATATTCGCTCCAGTCGGTGCCCTCATGTTCAGTGGCTACCATAGAATAACCGCCACCCGGAAAATTCACTATCATTCGCCCGGTGGCTTTGGTTTTCTCCGGCAAAAATACCGCCATTTTCACAGGAGAATCCAGGTTGATTACTTCGGCTGTCACCGTTTTTTGTGCCGATACAATAAATGCGGTCATCAGCATTGCTGTTGCCACTGCTGTGGGTATAACACGAAAAATCATAGTTGAAATATTATGCTTTGTGAGAATTATTTTTTCAAATGAAGATATGCATGAATCCATCCCACTAATAGTGAGCCTCCGGCTATGTTGCCAAGCGTGGATGGTATGAGATTATTGCAGATTGCCTCGGTAACACTGATGTTTGCACCTTCGAGCATTCCGGCCGGGATAAAAAACATATTTGCAATACAGTGCTCATAACCCAATGCCACAAAAGCCATAACCGGCAACCAACATCCGGCCATCTTATCAGTGAGAGAGTGCCCGCTAATTGCCAACCACACCGCCGCGCACACACACCAGTTCGCACCGATGCCTTTTAGGAATACAACGTGCCACGGCATCGACACTTTTGTTTCCGCTATTTTGATTATAGCGTCATGGTACGGCCCTGATGCTGTGAGCCCGCACAGATATACCATAAAATATGTGAATATCACGGCTCCTGCAAAATTGCCGAAATACACAATACACCAATTTTTTATAACAGAGATGAAATTGTAGTCTTTACGCATGTATCCCGGTATCAGCACCGCATTGTTGCCGGTGAATAGTTCGGCTCCGAGTACCACTACCAATATGAGACCGATAGGGAACATTGTGCCGCTAAGGATTTTTTGCATCCCCGGATTGTTGGCTGTGATTTCCGGGAATCCATAACCTATAATTACCGATAATATACCTCCTAATGCTATATAAGCGCCCGCGAGCATAGTAGAGATAATCATTTTGCAATTATTACCACCCGATGTGAGGCGCACTTTTTTGGTTCCGGCAGCTAATACGGATTCTATTACTTGGTTCGGTGATTTTATTTCCATAGGGGTATTTTCTTTTTTTTTGATTGTCACCACAAAGATAAACATAATTTTGGCTATTTCACTAATTGTTGCGTATATTGTTTTCTTTTATTACCTTTGCACCGCCTTGTCTGAAAATTGGATGAGATTTTAATTTTTTTAGTTGAAAGGAGTGTGATTCCTGCTTTAGATATAATTAGCTATACATATCAATGTAAATATGCGCTTGACGGCACTTTGGTCGTGTGAGTTGCGTGCGTAAATTATTTTTCAATTTATGCAAAAAAGTTTGCAGTGTAAAGTTTTATATTTAATTTTGCACCGCTAAAAATAAGAATCAAAAAAATCAATTAAAAAAATAAACATCAAAAAATGATTATCGTACAAGTTAAAGAAGGAGAGAATATTGAAAGAGCTCTCAAAAAATTTAAAAGAAAATTTGAAAAAACAGGTATCGTAAAAGAACTTCGTGCTCGTCAGGCATTTGAAAAACCATCGGTAACCAACCGTAAAAAAATGATGAAAGCTGTGTATGTGCAGCAGCTTCGTCGCCAGGATGAGGATTAATCTTGTTTTTGTATTGACATCATGCACACGGCTGCCTGCTAAATAAATTGAAAATAATTTGTATTTTTCAATTTTATTGCATAACTTAGCCGATACTTAAGATAAGTTTTGTTGCAGATGTATAGCGTGATTGAAGAATACATAACATATATACGGTATGAGTTGAATCGTTCAACTCATACCGTTTCTGCTTACAAGACAGATATAGAGGAGTTTTTTGCCTGGCTGCGTTGCATTAAAAACGTCACCGATATTGAGTTGAAACAAATTACAGCTCGTGATATCAGACGCTGGATGGTTGAACTTTCTGAGCAAAATATATCTCCTCGTTCGGTGCGGAGAAAATTGCAGGCTCTCAGAAGTTTGTTTGTATGGGCAGCAAAGCGTGGATATATTGAAAATGACCCGGCGCGAAAAATAGCATTGCCCAAATTCGAGTCACGATTGCCTGAATGGGTGCGACCGGAAGTGCTCGAGGGTATAATAGATGGTAATAGTGACGATAGCTCAGTTCAACTCGATTTGCGCACTATCCGTGATAAATTGATAATTCAGTGTTTTTATGAAACGGGAATCCGTAGCGAAGAACTTATAACTTTGCGCGATGCTGATGTGGATGTCGCGCGTGCCGAAATAAAAGTGTTGGGTAAACGAAACAAACAAAGAATAATACCGATAGGGCCGCTTTTGTTGGAAGCGTTGACACAATATCGTGAGATGCGAAATAAATCTACGGGACGGTCTGAGACGTTTTTTGTGCTTGATTCCGGTGAACAACTTTATCCCATGTACGTTTATAGAGTAGTAAGGCAAGTTTTATCAGAAGCCGGACAGCCCGGAAAAAGTCCGCATAAATTACGACATTCGTTTGCTTCGGCTATGCTCAATGGTGGCGCTGAAATCAATTCTGTTAAGGACTTGCTTGGACATGCATCGCTTGCTGCTACTCAGGTTTATACGCATGTCACTGTGAATGAACTCAAGGAAAATTACAAACAAGCTCATCCTCGAGCTGATAAAGAAAGGAGAAAAATATGAAAGTAACTGTAAATGCAATCCATTTTGATGCAAGTGAGAAACTCGTGAATTTTATCAATCGCAAGGTTGACAAATTAACCAAGCATCATGATAATATCTTAGATGCGGAGGTAACTTTAAAAGTGGTAAAGCCGGAAACGTCGATGAATAAGGAGGTGAGTGTTAAAATTTCATATCCCGATCAGGCTGCAGCGTTTGCTTCAAAAACGGCAGATACATTTGAAGAAGCAGTCGATAACTGCATCGATGCACTGAAAAAACAACTCGAAAAAGTAAAAGCTAAACATATTTAATGACATGGCATATCAAATAAAAGGACCGGTATTTTCCGGTCCTTTGTTGTGTCTGTTAGTGATTTATGATAGTTGGCTTACAGATAAAATATATTTTTTCAAAAAAATAATGGAAGATATTTTGCTGTTATCAAAAATATATCTAACTTTGCATCCGATTTCCCACATGGCAAGCTGTGTGTGAAACCAAAGGCCTCTTTAGCTCAGTTGGCCAGAGCACGTGATTTGTAATCTCGGGGTCGTTGG
>JAFLTZ010000060.1 GCA_022509045.1 Muribaculaceae bacterium
AGATTCCCAAACGAGTCGTCCTATTTCTTTGCCCCATAAATTGACTTTCAGATATTTCATTTCTTAGGGTGTCTGATGCGTTGAACCTTTTTATCATTGTCGTTATAAGAGTAGGGAGATTCGGGCAGTTCCGGAATGATTGCATCCCAATTTTCGCCCAACCCAATAACCTTCAACAATCTTAAGAGAGTGCTTACTGATATATCGGTCATTTTACCCGACTCAAATTTATAGAGAGTAGTCATACCGATTAATGAAGCCTCGGAAACCTCTTTACGAGTCATTCTTAGTCGCAGCCGATAATCTCTGAATCTCAATCCAAGATTCTTTATAACATCGGGTGTTGGCAACGATTTATTTGTAAATATCATCTTAGTAACTAATAAAGCGGAATATAACTTATTACATTCATTATAATGATAATTGCAAAGATATAATTATTTATTGAAATACACAACAAAAAACAATTCGTTATGCCATGGTTAAACATATTGACATAGTCGAAGGTCTTCATTAGATAGTCTCTACTATGGAAAAAAGTAAGGGGAGCAATAAGCTCCCCTTACGGTATTTAATGGATGTGATTTCAATTATTCTTGAGTTGAATCCCACCATACAGGAATTGTCCACATATCAAGTGCATCCCACCAACCATCATAACTACCTTCAGTCATAGTAGCACCCGGTACCTTAGCACCGATTGCGTTGAGTTGAGCAGTGTTGTAGTTATATTCGTGAGAAGAAACCTGTGCACGACGCGGATATTTACCCATTGGAATATTGAGCTGAGCATCAGCATTGATGTAGTATTCAGCCGGGATATTCCAATTAAGGAATACTTCAGGATTGTAATCATGACGACGCATATCGTTCCATTTCTCAAGCGAGAACATGGTTACAAGACGTTTTTGAGTCATAATCTTACCGAGTGTTAAATCTTCAGCTGTACCGATACCGTTGTTAAGGAAGTTGTCGATGTCGGCTTGTTCCATAACTGTGAACGACGGACAAGTAGCATATTTTGCATCTTGAGTTACCCAAACAGCGAGTTGTTCGTTCATTGCATCGATGTTAGCTTTGATACCGTTTTTGTAAGCGTTGAAAGCTTCGCCCTTGTTTCCTTGGTGGAAAAGAGCTTCTGCACGGATGAAGCAAGCTTCAGCATAAGAACCGATGTAGTTAGGAGAAGTTGCACGGGTGTAGAATGTACCTGAAAGAACTGATAAATCATTACCTGCTTCGATATAGCGGAACATATTTGGTGCAGCTTGTCCACCTGTTGAGCGACTGCGTTGGTCAACGAATACGGTGTCGCCTTCATGATCGGCAAGTACTACATAGTATCCACCATTTCTATAACCGTCAGGCTGTTGAATAGTACCGTTTGTACGAATATTTGTCTGCATATCTATACCAACAGTACGACGCCACATACCGTTATCGCTGTATTTTACAGCTTGACCATAAGCTTCAGTAATACCTTTGCCGGTTACACGAGCCCAAGGAAGGATTTTATCAGCGCGTGGGTCTTCAACGCCATAACCACCGAAGTTGGTAAGGTTTTCGAATACATTACGAGGGAAGAAATAGCCACTGTTCATACCGATACAAGAGAAAAGACCGCTCCAGTCGGTAGGTTCTGCCCATCCTAAGTTATCGTTAGGAGTGCTACCTGAGTCGTTCGGTTTGTAAGTAAGGTTATCAGAGTTGCTCAACTCAGCTTTGTCGAGTTCGGCAATGATAGCAGCAGCATCATATTTGAAGTCGGCAGCACTACCAGCGCCTTTTTTGTAAAGTTTGTTGAGCTGACGAGCCTTGAGGAGGTGTCCGTATTTGATCCATTTGTTAACATCGCCATTACCCCATGCATCGTTTGCAGAAAGAGCCACAGCATTAGGACCTTGAGTCATTTCAAGATATTTGAGACCTTCATCGATATCAGCCAAGATATGCTCAAACATTTCTTTACCTGTGTCATAAACCGGAGTAACATTTTCACCGAGAGCGTCAGAATAAGGAAGCTCACCATGAAGGTCATTCATCATAGAGAAGCCGAAAGCTTTGATAATATAAGCCACACCTATATAGTGCCAAGCTTCATCCTTTCGAGCAGACGAAATCATATCGCCAAGGTTACAAGCAGCACCCACATACCACCATTGATATGTAGTAGTACCGGGGAAGTATTGTGCACCGGTAGTAGATGTCATTTGCCATTGGTTAAGCAATCCATATGTACCCACTCTATTGTTGAATGTGATATCGCCTGTGATTGCTTCAGACGGGCGACCGGCAATGTTCATAGCATGGTTTGTATAGAACTGAATATGAGCAAGTCGCTTGTAATATGGCGCCGATTCGTTAGTCGGCACATTCGGATTGGTGTTTACATCGAGCCAATCGTTGCAAGACGACATACTTGCTACGGCTGCAAGACCAATCAATAAGCTTTTATATAGTTTCATTGTTATATACTTTATTAAGTGTTATATGATTAGAAAGTTAAGTTAACACCAAAAGCAAAGCTTGCCATTGATGGTATACCGCAGTAGTCGAAACCTACTGAAGAAGAACCACCAACGCCGGCACCAGCAGCAACAGTTTCCGGGTCACCGTCATAGTTGGTGAAGAGGAGGAGGTTGCTTGCTGTAGCAGTTACACTTGCACGCTTAATTGCTTTAGTCTTAGCAAGAAGTGATTTCGGAAGTTCGTAGCTCAAAGAGATAGTACGAAGGCGGAGGCTGTTAACCTTAGTGATATAGTTAGCAGTTTCAGCAGCATAATTGCTTGTGTAATAACTCTTTATGATGTTGTAGCCAAGTTGAGTCTGGCCGTTGATAGTGTAAACCTTATCAGGTTCATATTCAAAGTGACGTTCTTCGTATAATGGAGCACTATCAGTACCTACGTTAACAACACCGTCGATAACAAGAGTTTTGTTACGAACATCAGCAGAGAAGAGGCTGGTACCTGCATTAGTCATAGTCCACTTAGTAGCGTTATATACGTCGCCGCCAACGCGGAATTCCCAAAGCATATCGAGAGTGAAGTTTTTGAAACGTAGTGAGTTGTTCCAACCACCTGTGAAAGTAGATTCACGGTTACCGACTTCAACTTTAGTAGCATTTGTGAGAGGCATACCGTTTGCATTAAGGATAACCTTGCCGGCATGCTGCATGTTGTTTTCGTAGTTGGCAGCACCTTCTTCCGGTTCAGCCACACGCTGCCATTTAGTACCTGAGATAGCCATGAAGTGACCACCTGAGAAAGAAGCAGCCTGTGCAGTACCAAACTGTACATCGGTTACATACATAATGTCCATACCTTTCATAAGTCCGTCAAGACGACCGCGGTTACCTGCCATATTGATAGAAGTTTCCCAAGTCCAGTCTTTAGTTTGAACCGGAGTACCGCTAATCAACAATTCCATACCTTTGTTATATACATTACCTGCGTTGAAAGAGCAGAAGATATAACCTGTGGATTGCGGACCACGTGGAGAAAGAATCTGGTTGTAAGAGTTGTTGGTGTAGAATGCGTAGTCTAATTTCAAACGGTTGTTGAACATGCGCAATTCAAGACCAAGTTCAGTAGATTCAGTCATTTCCGGTTTGAGATACGGGTTACCGCGAGTCCATTCATTACCAAGAGAAACCAAACCACCGGCGTATGTACCAACAGGCCAGAGATTAGTATTTGTTTCGTAAACACCTGTATCTTTACCTACGCGAGCCCAAGAAGCGCGAACCTTACCAAATGTAAGAACATCGTTAGCAGGGATAAATTCTGTGAAAACAACGCTACCACTTACAGAAGGATAGAAGTAAGAACGGTTTTCGATAGGAAGAGTAGAAGTCCAGTCGTTACGACCTGTAACAGTCAAGAAGATAGTGTTCTTCCAGTCAGCACGGAATTCGCCGAATACACCAACAAGGCGTTTGCGTGTACGTTGGAATTGGAATCTCTTGCTTGATTCCGGTGCGTTACTGTAAGAGAAGAAATCCGGAACTTGGAAACCATAAGCCATACGGTAGTTTGAAGTGGTCTTTGTATCATCGGTAGAAAGACCTGCAAGAAGGTTAAGGTTGAAGTCACCGAATTGTTTGTTAAAGTTGGTCATAACGCTATTGTTGAGGTATTGGTAAGTCTTGGTATTGTTACTCATCATACCATCCTGCCATTCTTCCTTAACAACACCACCTGCAGAAAGGATTTTGTTGTTGTCTTGAGTATATGTATCAATACCCATGCGATAGCTTACCCACCACCAATCAGTAATGTCGGCTTTGATGCTGAAGTTACCGGTGAAGCGGTCTGTGCTGTCCCAAACTTTATTTTTGTTGATAATCCAATATGGGTTATCACTTTCATTCCAAGGATCTAAGCGATTGCCGAACATACGGTAGCGAGTGCCGTCTTCATTAAGATAATGACTCATATCGTCAGAAGTACCGAAGTTGAAAAGACGAGCAAGAGCACCGTCACCGCTTGAGTTGTAAAGACCTCCGGAAGTAAGTGTTTTGTCAGTGCGAGCTTGAGAATAAGCAGCATTAGCACCGAAAGTAAGCATTCTCCATTTTTGTTCACCGTTGAAACGGAAAGTGGATTTTGTGTAACCTGTTTGAGGAACAACACCATCTTGGTCGTAGAAAGAACCAGAGAGATAGAAGTTTCCGTTTTCGTTACCACCTGCTACACTGAGGTTAGTATCCCAGATACCACCTGTCTGGAAGAACTCGCCGATGTTGTCATAGATTCTGTCGTTGGCGCCATATTTGTCTCCCCAAGAAGTGTAGGCGTAATCGTTGTAAACAGTACCTTTGTAACTGCCATCATCGTTATATTGGTCTTCCATATAACCGCGTCTGAACTCAGTCTGAGCTTTCGGCACGCGAGTTACCCAAGAAGAGATATAGCGAGCAGAGAGGTTAACTTCTACAGCACCTGCTTTACCTTTCTTAGTAGTGATGAGCACAACACCGTTTGCTGCGCGAGAACCGTAAAGAGCGGAAGCAGCCGGACCTTTGAGGACTGACATTGATTCGATATCTTCAGGGTTGATATCCATCACACGGTTTGAAGATGTAGTAGAAGAATTGGTAGAGCCGTCGAAACCAGAGTTACCACCAACGCTTGAAGAGTTATCATAAATGATACCGTCAACAACGAAAAGAGGTTGGCTATCCTTTGTTTCTGCTGCAGAAGTAGCACCACGAAGGATAATCTGAGCGCCTGAACCGGCAGCACCTGATGATTGAGTGATATTAACACCTGCTACTTTACCGGAAAGTGAACTGATAGCATTTGATGTTTTGTTCTTCATAAGTTCTTCGGCACCGATATCGTCGATAGCGTAACCGAGAGATTTTTTGTCTTTTTTGATACCAAGAGCTGTTACAACAACTTCATCGAGTTCGGCATTGTTGCTGCTAAGCTCCACATTCAACGGCTGACCGTTGTATTTAACTTCTTTAGCGGCATAACCCACATAAGAAATTGAGAGAGTAGAACCCGGTTTGGCATTCAGAGAGAATTTGCCATCGAGGTCGGTTGTAGTACCGGTAGTGGTACCTTTCACCATCACTGTTGCACCGATAAGCGGTTCACCGCTTGGGTCGGTAACTGTACCGGTAGCTTTCTGAGTCTGAGCAACGGCAGCAAATCCAACCTGAGCGGTTGAATTAAACAACACCGGCATGCCACATGCCAAAGAAAGCGCTACGATTAGTGACAATTGTCTTTTCATAAGCTTGTTTTGATTTGTTGTTAATTATTTTTTGAATTGTAAAAAATAGTTTTATAATTTTTTCCCCGTTACCGAGGGTTGTTTGTTATTATTAATAATGTATATAAAAGCAACAACTATCCGCCTACGCAGATAACGTGAGCCAAAAGTAGTAATAGATTTTTAATTGTGAAAATATCAAAAACAAATGTGAAAATATGATAAGGAGGTAAAAAGCAGCGAAAATCGGGCAAAAATATGTTGTAAAACATACTTTTTAAATAGGTTTTCGCCCGCAAAATTTGAAAGATTGTTAGGAATAGGGGTGTGATGTGGTGCAAAATTACTAATTTATAGGGTTATAGTGACAAAGTGTAAATATTTAAAAAAATAGGGATGATTTATTAAAAAGCTATATTAACGGAATAAACTGCGTTAATATAATTTAACAAATGAGTTGAATATTTAACATAAATTAATGGTTTAGGGTTGCGGTAAAACCTGAATTTTGCTTGAAAACGGGGGAAATCGGGGCTACCGTTGCTCTTATTCGACAATCGAAGATAGGCGTGCCCGAAAATGAAATATCGAAAAAGTGGGGATATGGGCAATAATCTCAATAAAAAGTTATAATTTTGTAGTATAATAAAGAAACCATAATTCAATGCAGGAAAAGATAATAATATTAGATTTCGGTTCGCAAACCACACAGTTGATAGCACGACGCTTGCGCGATATCAACGTGTATTGTGAAATATTGCCATATAATAAATATCCTCATGGCGATGCGTCGGTGAAAGGCGTGATACTGTCCGGCAGCCCTTTTTCGGTGTATGATGAAAATGCGTTCAAAGTGGATTTGTCGGCAATAGAAGGTAAATTGCCGATACTCGGCATCTGCTACGGTGCGCAGTATATGTCGTATGTCAACGGCGGGAAAGTGGAGCCGGCGGGCACTCGAGAATATGGTCGTGCTCACTTAGTGGAATTTGACCACAGCAATCCGCTGTTAAGCAATATAAGTGATAATTCGCAGGTGTGGATGAGCCATGGCGACACCATCACTGCGATACCCGACAGCTTCAAAGTGATAGCATCGACAGAAACGGTGAAAGTGGCAGCCTATCAATCGACAAATGCGCCGGTGTGGGGCGTGCAATTCCATCCGGAAGTGTATCACTCAACAGAGGGGACACAGATACTGAAAAACTTTGCCGCCGATATATGCGGATGTAAGTGTGACTGGAACGCGGCATCGTTCATCGACACAACAGTGGCGCAGCTCAAAGAACAGCTTGGCAACGATAAAGTGGTGCTTGGCTTGAGCGGAGGCGTGGATTCGTCGGTGGCGGCAGTGTTGCTCAACCGCGCAATAGGCAAAAATCTGACATGTATATTCGTTGACCACGGAATGCTCCGGAAAAATGAGTTTGCGGATGTGCTTCGCGACTATGAGTCGCTTGGACTCAATGTGATAGGAGTGGATGCGAGCGAAAAATTCTTTACCGAGCTTGCGGGAGTGACCGAGCCGGAAAGGAAGCGTAAAATCATAGGCAAGGGCTTTATAGATGTGTTTGACGCGGAAGCGCACAAAATAACCGACGTGAAATGGTTGGCACAAGGGACAATATATCCCGACTGCATAGAATCGCTGTCGATAACCGGCACTGTAATCAAGAGCCACCACAATGTGGGCGGGTTGCCTGAAAAAATGAATCTGAAACTGTGTGAACCTCTTCGGTTGCTCTTTAAGGATGAAGTGCGCAGGGTGGGTCGCCAGCTTGGAATGCCTGAACACTTGATAACCCGCCATCCGTTCCCGGGGCCGGGACTCGCCGTGAGAATACTTGGCGATATTACGCGTGAGAAAGTGGCAGTGCTGCAAGAGGCAGACCATATTTTTATACAAGGACTCCGCGACTGGAAACTATATGACAAGGTGTGGCAGGCGGGTGCGATACTGCTTCCGGTGCAGAGTGTAGGGGTGATGGGTGACGAAAGAACCTATGAACGTGCAGTGGCACTGCGTGCGGTGACGAGCACCGATGCCATGACGGCCGACTGGGCACACCTGCCATACGAATTTATGGCGTATGTGAGCAACGAAATAATAAATAAGGTGAAGGGAGTGAATCGTGTATGCTACGATATATCTTCAAAACCGCCTGCAACAATCGAGTGGGAATAGAATTATTGTAAATGATTTAAAGGAGCTGTGCCGGGATTGGTGCAGCTCTTTTGTCATTTTTCGGCTATATAAATTGTGCAAACTCCGAATGTGAGCGGATAGAAGACACCATTCCGGAATCCGGCTTTTTCAATTATATCAATCATGTCGCTGCGTTGAGGCACAGCCGCAATGCTTTCCGGGAGGTATGAATACGCTCGTTTGTCGGAACTGACGATTCTGCCTGTCAAGGGTATGATGCAACGGGTATAAAATTTGAAAAGCGGTAGCACGACACGATTTACAGGCTCTGAAAGTTCGATAATGCATAATTTGCCACCGGGAGTGATTACACGATACATTTCGCGATAACATTCGAGGAGGTTTTCAAAATTCCGCACTCCGAATGAAGCGGTGATGGTGTCGAACGAAGCATCGGCATAAGGCATTGAGCTGCAATCGCATTTTTCAAACTTTACAATATCGGCATATTTGCCGGATGAAAACTTTTGCCGTGCACGCGCCAACATTCCGTCGGATAAATCAATGGCAGTGAGCGATGCCGGGTGCAAACCGCGACAAAGTTCCATAGCCATGTCGCCGGTGCCACAGGCTATGTCGAGCACATGATGTGCATGCCCGAGAAGTTTTACGGCTTTGCGTCGCCAACACCGGTCGAGACCGAGGGTCATAGCAAAATTCATCACATCGTAGGCCGGAGCGATAGAATTAAACATGCGCTCTATCTGGCTGCTTTTATGCTCATCGCCATTATAAGGCTTGATATTTTCAACTTCACAATCCATATCGAAAATTCTTTTAAAAAAAGAGCAAGTCTCACGACTTACTCTTCCCTACTTATATCAAATAATAATGAAAAAAACTTAATTCCACTTTTAATCATTGTTATCGTTGCGTGGAGCGCGACGACTATTGTTGTTGCGGCGGTCGCCTCCGGCATTGCGACGATCATTGTTGTTACGACGACGGTCGTTGTTGCGCGGAGCACGCTCTATGTAACCTTCCGGTTTTTCCTGAAGAGCTTTCATCGACAGGCGGAACTTTCCGGTTTTCTTGTCTATTTCAATTAATTTCACAGTGACAACATCACCTTCCTTGATGCCGGTTGATTCCATGTTGTCGATTCTGTCCCAAGAAATTTCAGAAATATGGAGCAACCCATCTTTGCCGGGCATAAATTCTACAAAAGCGCCAAAATCGAGGATGCTTTTAACAGGACCGGTGTAGATGACTCCTTCCTCGGGCACAGCAATAATCTGCTGAATGCGAGCCACGGCAGCCTCAATTGATTCTTTGTTGGTGCCGGCGATTTCAACGATGCCTTTGTTGTCGATTTCTTCAATAGAAATAGTGGCGCCGGTTTCTTCCTGGATGCCTTGTATTGTTTCACCGCCTTTGCCGATAATTGCACCGATGAAGTCTTTATCGACAGTCATGGTGACGATGCGCGGCACATGTGGTTTGTAGTCGGCACGCGGTTCCGGAATAGCTTCGTTGATAATACCGAGGATATGCATTCTTCCTTCGCGAGCCTGTTCCAATGCCTGGGCAAGTATTTCATAAGAAAGACCGTCGCACTTGATGTCCATCTGAGTGGCGGTGATACCATCTTTAGTACCGGTAACCTTGAAATCCATGTCGCCAAGGTGGTCTTCGTCGCCAAGGATATCGGAAAGCACGGCATGCTTCACATTGCCTTTATCGGTGATAAGTCCCATGGCAATACCTGCAACCGGACGGCGCATTTTTACACCCGCATCGAGGAGTGCAAGCGTTCCGGCACAAACGGTAGCCATAGAAGAAGAACCGTTGCTTTCGAGAATATCGCTCACCACACGGCAAGTATATGGGAAGTCTTCCGGGAACATGCGTTTCAGTGCGCGATGAGCAAGATTTCCGTGGCCAATTTCGCGACGACCTACACCGCGTTGTGCTTTAGCTTCGCCGGTAGAGAATGGCGGGAAATTATAGTGAAGGAGGAATTTTTCAGTGCCTTTATTGAGCACATCATCCACAATTTTCTCATCTAACTTAGTGCCAAGTGTAACAGTGGCAAGTGATTGAGTTTCGCCACGAGTAAACACAGCCGACCCGTGAGGCCCCGGCAAATAGTCGGTTTCAACCCAAATAGGGCGTATTTCGTTGGTTTTACGACCGTCAAGACGGATTCCCTCGTCGAGGATGCAACGGCGAACCGCTTCTTTTTCAACATCGTGGTAATAACGTTTAACCAGCGGAGTCTTTTCCTCGAGTTCTTCTTCGGGGACAGTTGCAAGATATTCTTCGCAAATGGCATCGAAGCTTTGCTGGCGCCAATGTTTGTCAGCGCTCCCGGCTTGAGCAATTTTATATGCTTTATCGTATGTTTTTTCCCAAACATCCTTGCGGAGGTCTTCGTCGTTTGTTTCGTGGCAATATTCACGTTTTACAGTGCTGCCGACAGCTTCGGCAAACTCCATTTGAGCTTTACACTGAACTTTGATAGCTTCGTGAGCAGCCTTTAACGCATCGAGGAGGTCGGCTTCGCTCACTTCATCCATTTCGCCCTCCACCATCATGATATTGTCGTAGGTGGCACCTACCATAAGTTCCATGTCGGCGTTCTCAAGCTGAGCGAATGTTGGGTTAATAACAAATTGACCGTCAATGCGAGCAACACGTACTTCGGAAATAGGTCCGTTGAAAGGGATGTCGCTCACGGCAAGCGCTGCAGAGGCAGCAAGCCCGGCAAGCGCGTCGGGCATATCTACGCCATCCGATGAAAACAACAGGATGTTAACAAAAGTATCGGCATGATAATTTTCGGGGAATAGAGGACGCAATACGCGATCGACAAGGCGAGAAGTGAGAATTTCATAATCGCTTGCACGACCTTCGCGACGAGTAAAACCACCCGGGAATCTTCCGAATGCTGAATATTTCTCTTTGTATTCGACTTGCAAAGGCATAAAATCGACGCCTTCGCCGGCTTCTTTTGCAGAAACCACAGTGGCGAGCAACATTGTGTTGCCCATTCTAAGTTCTACGGCTCCATCGGCTTGCTTGGCAAGCTTCCCTGTTTCGAGGGTAATTGTGCGACCGTCGCCCAACTCGATGGTTTTTTTAATAGGATTCATATTTAGTTATTATACGCTTAAAATCGTGCAAAGTTACGAATAAAAATTGTATATTCGGGTAATTTACACAAAAAAACCTGTCGAAAAATCGCTCGACAGGCTTGTTGGCGGTATGGACGGGACTCGAACCCGCGACCCCCTGCGTGACAGGCAGGTATTC
>JAFLTZ010000061.1 GCA_022509045.1 Muribaculaceae bacterium
TCAATATGTCTGCTCACCCTCAATGGGTTTGCACAGACAAAGATAGTGATTTTTTGAAAATGTCAAGTGTTTTGGTGAAAAAATAGAAAGTTCGTATTTTTTATTTCAATAAATTCTTCGCGTAGATACGGATGGTTGCTAAAATGGAGTCATTTTAGCAAGAAATGTAATAATTTGGAATAAAATATAGGAAATACACAATAAATTATCGTAACTTTGCAGAAAATATAAACGATTTAGAGCGATAATGGCACAAAATATAAAATTTCGGACACGTTTAGGATTGATAGCGGCTACAGTTGGGTCAGCAGTCGGGTTGGGCAACATCTGGCGATTTCCCAGCGAAGTGCAGCAAAACGGAGGGGCAGCATTTTTACTATTATACATCGGGTGTGTGCTGATACTTGGGATACCGGTGATGTTATCAGAATTTGCCATAGGTCGCGGTGGTAATTCGGACTCGATAACAAGTTATTCAAACTTATCACCGCACAGCAAATGGTATCTAAACGGCTGGCTTGCCGTGGTGGCATCGTATCTGATAGCCGGATATTATATGGTGGTAGCGGGTTGGACACTTGAATATTTATGGAGTTCGATAACCGGTGAACTATATACCAATGAGCTGATGACAGGAGCACAATATGTGGACCATATGGAATCGTTTATCACATCGTCGTGGCGTCCGGTAATGTGGACGTGGATAATGCTTGGTTTGAATATAGTGGTGCTGGTGAGAGGTGTAAACAAAGGGATAGAAAGAATATCTAATGTGCTTATGCCTCTATTGTTTGTAATGCTTGTGGCATTTGCGTGTGTATCACTCAGTTTGCCTAACGCACAGAGGGGCGTGGAGTTTTTCTTTAAGCCTGATTTTTCAAAAATCACCCAATCGAATATAATAAGTGCGTTAGGGCAAGCATTTTTTTCATTGAGTCTTGGAATGGGGATTCTCATCACATATTCGTCGTATTATCCGGCGAAGACGAATCTTACGAGGACATCGGTGATAGTATCAATTTTAGGGTTTATAGTAGCGTTGCTCATGGGCGTGATAATTTTTCCGGCAGCAACGGCATTCGGATTGACAGAAAACCCGGAGGCATTACGAGGCACAACGCTTGTGTTTGTAACCCTCCCTGAAATATTTGCAAATATTCCGTTGACGCGATTCTGGTCGGCATTATTTTTCTTGCTACTTGGGGTTGCGGCATTTACATCGACGATATCGCTATGCGAGGTTCATACAAAATTGATACAGTCGAAGTTTCAATTAAGCAGAAACAAATCGTGCATGACAGTTATGGCGCCATTGTTTGTGCTGAGTGCGTGTTGCTCAATGTCGTTAGGGCCGTGGTCGGAATACACGATATTCGGGAAAACGCTATTTGATTTTCTCGACAACATAACCACCAACTATATGTTGCCCACATGTGCATTTTTCGGATGCATATTTGTCGGGTGGAAGATGCCAAAGACGTTTTTACATTCGGAACTGTCGAATTACGGTTCATTGAGAAATCCATTTATTACCCCGATAACTGTGGCAGTTCGCTATATAGCTCCGGCGCTTATAGTAATAATACTATTATCGCAATTAATGTAAATGAAACAGAGAGCGCAATTTACTACAAAAATAGGGATATTGGCCGCGACGGTTGGTTCAGCCGTTGGATTGGGTAATATATGGAGATTTCCATATGAAGCAGGGAGCAACGGTGGTGCGGCTTTTATTTTTATCTATATCATCAGCGTGTGTGTGATTGGCATTCCGGTGATATGTTGTGAGTTTATAATGGGCAGGGGGACCCATAAGAATGTGCATGGAGCATTTAACGCACTCCACGCATCATCGCTATGGAAATATGCCTCGTATCTGAACATTCTGGCATCGCTGATGATTCTGAGTTTCTATTCGGTAGTGGCCGGATGGACATTAAATTATCTCAGCGAGGCAGTAACAGGGAAAATGACAATGACCGGAGAACACGATTTTTCAGCGGAGTTCGGGAACTTTGTCGCATCGCCATGGCAACCAACAGTGTTTACGATAATATTTCTGATGTTTAACCATGTGATAGTGGCGCGTGGGATTAAGAAAGGCATTGAGCGCATATCAAACACTGTGATGCCAATACTTGGCGTGATACTTATTGTGTTGATGGCAAATTCGTTGTTATTACCTAAAGCGACCGAAGGTTTGCGCTTTTTGTTTTACCCCGATTTTACCAAAATAACACCCTCAGTGGTGCTAAGCGCACTTGGTCAGGCCTTTTTTTCATTGAGTCTCGGTCTCAGCTGCCTTCTCACATACTCCAGTTATTTCAACGACAGGACTCCGTTGGTAAAGAATGCTACAATGATAGCGACACTCGACACCATAGTGGCAATTATATCGGGAATAATTATTTTTTGCGCACTGTTTTCATTTGACGGAGAACCAGCAGCAGGCCCCAAACTGGTGTTTGAAATTCTGCCAGGGATATTCAACTCTATGCCAGGCGGATATTTTTGGGCAGTGCTATTTTTTTTGCTGTTAGTGTTTGCTTCAATCACATCGTCGATATCAATGACTGAAATATCGGTGGCATATTTTTCGGAGGAGTATAACATATCGCGCAAAACGAGTACGCGCATCAGCACAGCGATAGGGATGATTTTCGGAGCATTATGCAGCTTATCGTTCGGGATACTGAATGATTTCACCATATTTGGAATGAGTCTGTTCAGCCTATTTGACTATATTTCATCTAATATATTGCTGCCGCTCGGAGGCCTTATATTTACCATATTTGTGGGGTGGATTATCAACAAACGATTTGTGCAGGAGCAACTTACCAATAACGGACAAATAGCACGGAAATCTTCCAAAATAATAATATTTCTGATTAAATATATTGCACCGATAGCAATCGTGGTGGTGTGTTTATCGGTTCTACGTGTAATCTGAATATAGCAGGTACCAAAAATTTTATTACCTTTGCAAAAGGAAATAAAAAATTTCAGCTATGCGTATATTTCGGGGTATTGTTGTTGCTATAACAGTTGCATTTGCACTAAAAGTAAATTTTGTGCAAGCGCAAATAATTACCCAACCCGGAACTACGACATTTGATACCGACAGTGTTCGAGCCGAATTTGACAACGGACCATATTTCACACTATACAAGGATAATTATTTTATAGCGGGAACGACATTAGGCGGACGTCCAAATAAGACCAACAGTGATGTTAAATTTCAGATAAGCATAGCGCAGCGTATCACAAAGAGTGTGTTGCCGTTTAACTCATATTTGTTTTTGATGTACACTCAGAAATGCATGTGGAATGTGTTTGAAGAATCGCTGCCAATGCGCGATTTGAATTTCAATCCGGGCATCGGTCTGACCAAACTCCTGATAGTAAAAGGAACGCTTGTAGGGAAAGCCACACTCCTGGTGGAGCATGAATCGAACGGGCGAGACGGCTTGGCTTCGAGGAGCTGGAACAGGGTATCGTTAGGCGCAAGTATATTCATCGAGCCGAATGTGATGATTCATGGTAAGACCTGGATACCGATAATTGACGGTGAAAATAACAAAGATATACTCGACTATTGCGGAATATATCAAACCGGGGTGTCGGTGACGAGTCAGAACCGCAGATTTCAAGCCTCTGTAATACTGACCAAACGCCGTGGCTGGAATCTGAATTTTAACACCGTAATAGAGTTGAGCTATCGAATATTCAAAAAGGACAACCAGTCATTTTTCCTGCAATATTATAATGGTTACGGGGAGAATTTGCTGGATTACAACCGATTCCACTCAAGGCTGAGGGTGGGGATAGTAATTAAGCCGAAATTGTTTTCCGACTTTTAAGAATGGAGATTACTTCAATGTCGAGTATAAAAGATATTCCATAAAATATGAGACTCAACTCGAGAAAAATAATTTTGCGATTTTTTTTGTAAATCGGTTGCTACAATAGAATTTTTTTGTAACTTTCGCCCCCAAATTAAATAACCATTTAAAACGACATAGAAAAATGAAAATTGGTATTCCAAAAGAGATTAAAAACAATGAGAATCGAGTTTCAGTAACACCGGCAGGCGTAGCTGAATTAGTGAAGAACGGTCATGAAGTGTATGTACAACATACAGCCGGCTTGGGAAGCGGATTTAGTGACGAAGCGTATGAAAAAGCAGGAGCAAAGATTCTTCCAACAATAGAAGAAACATACGCAATCGCTGAAATGATTATCAAGGTAAAAGAGCCAATCAAACCAGAATATTCACTAATCAAGAAAGACCAACTCCTATTCACTTATTTCCACTTTGCAAGTGATGAAGAATTGACAAAAGCAATGATAAAGAGCGGCGCAGTGTGCTTGGCATACGAAACAGTTCGTTTGGCCAACCGTTCACTCCCATTGTTGATTCCGATGAGCGAGGTTGCCGGAAGAATGTCGATTCAAGAAGGAGCATATTTCCTTGAAAAACCCCACGGAGGTATGGGCAAATTGCTCGGAGGTGTACCGGGCGTAAAACCAGCGAAGGTTCTTATTCTTGGAGCCGGTATCGTAGGAACAAACGCAGCATATATGGCAGCCGGTCTTGGAGCAGATGTAACAATCATGGATATATCACTTCCACGCTTACGTCAGTTGGCAGAAATTCTCCCAGCAAATGTTAAGACATTGTATTCAAGCGACTACAATATCCGTCAAGAGCTTCCAACTACCGACTTGGTAATTGGTTCAGTACTTATCCCAGGAGCAAAAGCACCACACTTGGTAACAGCAGACATGGTGAAACTACTTCCGAAAGGCGCAGTGATGGTCGATGTAGCTATTGACCAAGGCGGATGCTTTGAAACTTCACACCCAACCACACACACCGACCCGGTATATGAGGTTGACGGTGTAATCCACTATGCAGTGGCAAACATACCAGGTGCAGTTGCACAAACATCAACACTTGCACTTTCTAACGCAACACTTCCTTATGCAATCCAATTGGCAAATAAGGGCTGGCGTAAAGCATGCAAGGAAGACGAAGCACTTCGCCAAGGTCTTAACGTTGTAGAAGGAAAAGTTGTATTCCCAGGTGTGGCAGAAGCATGGGGCCTTCCATTGGAAACAATAGAATTATAATTCCAAATAAAATAACGCAAAACGAGAAACCGGTTCAACAATATGAGCCGGTTTCTATTTTTAATATGCATAAGTTGCAACAAATTTGAGTAACTTTGCAGCGGAAAACAGAAACCGACACATTGCAATGGATAATTCAAAAATATTAGAACTCGGCACCATGCCAGTGGGCAAACTGCTATGGAAATACAGTGTTCCGGCCGTAATAGGCATGGTGGTGATGAGTTTGTATAATATTGTTGACCGAATCTTCATAGGACAAGGCGTCGGAGCCGATGCGATATCGGGATTAGCAATCACTTTTCCGCTGATGAATATCAGCGCGGCACTCGGCACATTAATCGGTGTGGGAGCAGCAGCGAGAGTATCAATAGAATATGGAAAGGATGACCAACAGTTGGCAAAAAAAATATTAGGTAACAGCCTTACGATGACGCTAATAATAGCGATAGCATATACTACCGTATTTTATATTTTTTTAGAGCCGATATTGCGTTTTTTCGGTGCGAGCGACGTGACGTTGCCTTATGCGTACGACTATATGTTCTACCTTTTGCCCGGCTTTATACTCACGAACTTGAGTTACTCATTTAATAATATCATGCGAGCCTCGGGCTATCCTAAAAAAGCCATGATAACAATGATATTAGGAGCCGTGATAAATGTTGCATTAGACCCTATATTTATTCTTGTGCTTGATATGGGGATAAGAGGTGCGGCAATAGCGACAGTAATATCAATGTTGATAACTGCCATATTTGTAATGTGGCACTTCTGCAATAAATCGAGTGTGCTACATTTTACTCGCGGCATCTACCGTCCAAATATACGTTTGGTGTGGAACATAATGACAATCGGAGCATCACCATTTTTAATAAACTTGGCAGGATGCTGCATAAATATTCTAATCAACAACACATTATATAAATATGGTGGAGACGTGGCAATAGGCGCTGCCGGGATATTCAACACATATACACAGATGGTGGTTATGATTGTACTTGGTATATGTCAGGGATTACAACCAATTATAGGATATAATTATGGGGCACATAAATACGAACGATTGCGGTCGGCATATTTTCTTGCAATCAGAGTGTCGTCAATTATATTTATAATCGGAGCAATGGGAAGTATGTTTGGCACCGAGTATGTAGTAAGAGCATTTACTGTTGACCCTAAACTAATCTCCGCCTCGACACATGCGTTGAGAATGGCAACCTTTACGTTCTGGACTGTGGGTGTATCAATAGTGTCCACAACCTTATTTCAATCGGTAGGCGATGCATGGAAGTCGATATTTCTCAGTTTGACCCGCCAGGTGATATATATAATCCCAATAATGCTGATATTGCCACGATTTATAGGGTTAGATGGAGTGTGGCTGTCGTTTCCTTTATCTGACTTGTGCACATTAATCACCACAATAATATTGGTAAAACGTGAATTAATGAAGATAAAAGTGCGCATGCAGGCATTATCTGCATAATATATTATGCCACGTATAAATTCCTATTATACCTCAATCATTCGCCTTGGATTCCCCATAATGATAGGACAATTGGGGATGATAGTGCTCGGTTTTGCCGACACGATGATGGTTGGACATTATTCTACGGATGCCCTTGCCTCAGCATCGTTCGTTAACAATGTCATAGCCCTGCCAATATTAATCATGATAGGGTTTTCCAATGGGCTTACGCCTATTATAGCATCGTTATATGCCCGAGGCGAACATGATAAAATGAGCGCAAATTTATATAATGCGGGCATATTGAATCTGTCAATCGGATTGTTACTGACAGCGTGTGCTTATATTGTATATGCCAATCTGCACTTGATGGGACAACCGGAAGATATTCTTAATATCACCCGTGATTACTTTTTCATAAATATGATTGGTCTTCCGATTGTGGCAATCACCAATGTGCAACGACAATTTTTTGACAGCATCGGTAAAGTGAAGATATCAATGTGGATGATGACAACGGGAAATCTACTAAACATTGTGTTCAACTATTTATTAATATTCGGGAAATTCGGATTTCCGGAGCTTGGATTGACCGGTGCCGGGATAAGCACAATTGGCTCTCGCGTGGTGGTGATGACAGGATTTTTTATCATAATGACATGCAAAAGCCCTTATTCAATCCATACAAAAGCAGCTTTCAATTCTAACATCAATAAGGCACATTTACGCGTGATATTTAACACCTCTGCCCCACTTGCCATACAATCGGGGTTTGAGATGCTGTTTTTTTCGTTCTGTGGCATAATGATGGGGTGGCTGGGTAAAATTGAAATGGCAGCATATCAAATATTAATAATACTCAGCCAATTGGGATTTACCATATACCTGAGCTATGCAGCAGGAATGTCAATACGAATATCGCAAGCAATGGGACTCAACAATATTAAGGATATGGAGGAATCGACTCGATGTGGCTTGCGGATAGTTCTTTGTATCGCCGTTATATCTTCAATGGTGTTTATATTCATGGGAAGGCCTATAATCTATTGTTTTACGTCGGATAGTGCAGTGATGAGTGTGGCGATAGCCATGATAGCGCCATTGGTGGTATATCAGTTTGCAGATGCAACGCAAATAACGATGTGCAATGCGTTGAGAGGTATTGCATACGTAAAACCAATGGCATACATAGCAATTTTATCATACTGCATAATAAATTTGCCGGTGGCCTACCTGTTCGGATTTACATTCGGATGGGGTTCCACCGGCATTATCTATTCATTTTCAGTAGGATTGGTTTTTGCTTCAATCCTATATGGATATTTTTATAAACGCTGTATGCGCAATATGAAAAATGGGGAACAATAATATCAGATATTATTGACTGCCATTTTTATTTTCGTGAGCTTTTCGAGTAATGGCTGCAATTTATCGAGTGGCAACATATTGGCACCATCAGATTTAGCCACAGCCGGATTTTGATGAGTTTCGATAAAAAGCCCATCGGTTCCAACCGCAATACCGGCACGAGCTATTGTTTCAATAAGATGAGGGAGTCCTCCGGTTACGCCTGCCTCTTGATTCGGCTGTTGTAGAGAATGAGTGACATCAAGAATCACAGGAACGCCAAAACTTTGCATTTCCGGAATAGCACGATAATCTACCATTAAATCATGATAACCGAATGAAGTGCCACGTTCGGTAACAGCGACTTGTTCATTGCCGGCTGCAATCACCTTATTAACGGCATGTTTCATTGCACCGGGCGAAAGGAATTGACCCTTCTTTATGTTTATGTACTTATCCGTTTTAGCCGCAGCAACGAGGAGGTCGGTTTGCCGGCATAAGAAAGCCGGAATTTGTAGAATATCCACATACTCAGCTGCCACAGCAGCATCTTCGACACAATGTATATCCGTAACCACCGGAATACCAAATGTATCTTTAACCTTTTTTAGTATCTCAAGCGCTTTAATATCACCGATACCGGTAAAAGATGTGATACTCGAGCGATTAGCTTTTTTGAAAGACCCTTTGAATACATAGGGAATCTGGAGCTGAGATGTGATCTTAGAGGCCTTTTCAGCAATATCAAGAGCCATATCTTCCCCTTCAATCACACATGGACCAGCAAGCAGGAAGAAATTTCCAGATGGAGAAGATTTGAAATATTCTGAAATAGTCATAATATTATGAGTTATAATAATCTTTGATTTATAGCATGAATAGCCATACACGAAAAGACAGCTGCTGTTTCGGTGCGAAGACGGCTATTTCCAAGAGATACAGGCACGAACCCATTATTGAAAGCGGCATCCACCTCTTGCGGAGAAAAATCGCCCTCAGGACCAATCAATATTGTGACGTCGGAACCAGGTACATATTCTTGTGCGAAATCTTTCCGCACAACATCATCACCACAATAGGCGATATACTTCAGCCCGGATATAGGCATCGTTAAGAATTTTTCAATCGGCATAATATCACAAAGTTCCGGAACAGATGCCTTAAGCGATTGTTTCATTGCAGAGACAAGTATTTTTTCGAGGCGCTCGCGCTTAATCTCTTTCCGTTCGGAATATCTGCATTTGAGAGGTATCACTTTATTAATGCCTATTTCCGTACATTTTTCGAGCATCCATTCGATTCTCTCAATATTTTTTGTCGGAGCAATGGCAATTGAAATATTGCACCCCCAATGCGGGGGTTGCGGTATAATATCAATAACATTCAATGCACAGTGTTTGTAATCGGTATCTGCAATTGTGCAGTGATATATATTTCCTGCTCCATCAACCACCTCAATCCGTTCCCCCACAGGGAGTCTGAGCACACGCAAAGCATGCCGTGATTCATCCTCCGGCAACACATTCTCAGAAGCTATATCAGGAGCATAAAAGCGGTGCATATCCTATTTAGCCCGTGTGTGTTTGTACTTAAACAGTATAGTGAACAAAATGAACACAGCCAATGCATACCCGGCAAAAATGAACCATGGTGTCTGCCAGTCGCCAATCATATATGACTGTTCACCAACACTTTGCCATGCGCAATAGTGATTAACAATCTTACCGGCAATTAGAGTGCCAAAAGTAGCGCCAATACCATTTGTCATCAACATAAACAGACCTTGTGCCGAAGCTTTAATGGAATTGTCCGTTTCTTGCTCAACAAACAACGCGCCTGAAACATTGAAGAAATCAAAAGCCACGCCATAAACCAACATAGAAAAAACAAATAACCATACACCGTTACCCGGATTTCCTACACCAAAGAATCCGAAACGAAGGACCCAGGCAAACATTGCAATCATCATCACTTTCTTAATCCCATATCGCTTGAGGAAGAATGGTATCAATAAAATGCAACATGCCTCTGATATCTGTGAAAGAGAAGTAAGTAATGTGGCATTATTTGCGCCAAATGTGTCGGCATACTCAGCAATACCCTTAAAACTTGAAATAAACGGAGTGGCAAACCCATTTGTGATTTGCAACGATACACCAAGAAGCATGGAGAAAATGAAGAATATAGCCATTTTCTTTTGACGGAATAACTTGAATGCATCAAGACCGAGCGTTTGCACAAGACCTTTAGATGACTGTCCTCCGGTAGTAATAGGGCATTTTGGCAACGTAAAGCTATACAAACCCAAAAGAATTCCAAGAGCACCACATGTAAGCAACTGTTGCACAGTGTATTGAAAACGCATAGAAGCATACGGATTGGCATCGGTAAGCGTGAATCCGAAGTTGCCGTCAACAAAATAGAAACTATTAACGAACCACATAGCTACGATAAAACCTACTGTGCCAAGCACGCGAATAGGCGGAAAATCTTTGACTGTATCATAGCCTCCACGTTTTAAGAGAGAAAAAGCAACAGTATTTGACAATGCTATAGTGGGCATATAAAATGCCACACTTAGCGTATATAGTGCGAAAAACGGGGCAAATTGAAGAGTAGGATGCGTGTAACCATAATACCAAGTGGCAAGCATAAATACACCAGCTAAAAGATGGCATATACCAAGCATTTTTTGCGGCTGAATATATTTATCGGCGATAATACCTACTACAGCAGGCATAAAAATGGACACAACGCCTTGAACAGAATAAAACCATGCGATTTTATCGCCAAGCCCAGAAGGTCCGAGGTATTGTCCTAAACATGTCAAATAAGCTCCCCAAATAGCAAATTCAAGGAAATTCATTGCTATAAGGCGAAATTTCAAATTTTTCATAATGAGTATATGATTTTTTGATTATGAATAGTTAATGTAATTAGAGAGTTAGTATGCCCATGGGGAGTCGAACCCCAATCGTCGGAACCGGAATCCGATATTCTATCCATTGAAC
>JAFLTZ010000062.1 GCA_022509045.1 Muribaculaceae bacterium
CTGCTCTTTCAAGAATGAAAATCTTGCGTCCTAACCGATAGACGAATGGGCCAAAGATTATATTACATCGACGAAATACCGTCGGAAATGTCGTGGGTGGCTGTCAAGGAAGAGAGCCACTGGAAATTCGCACGGAATTAAGCAGCGAGTTTGTTAATGCGACGTGCGAGCTTGCTCTTAAGGTTAGAAGCTTTATTTTTAGAAATAACCTTCTTACCGGCAAGGCGGTCGAGCATAGAACTTACTTTAATGTAAGCTTCAGCAGCTTGAGCTTTATCAGTCATATTACGAAGACGACGCACAGCGTTACGAGCTGTTTTAGCATAATAGCGATTGCGGAGACGTCGAGCTTCAGATTGACGAATTCTTTTGATTGATGATTTATGATTTGCCATCTTTAAAAATCGTTATCTTTAAAATATCTGTTTAAAATAGTAGCCCATAGCAGAATCGAACTGCTCTTTCAAGAATGAAAATCTTGCGTCCTAACCGATAGACGAATGGGCCATCGCAGCACTCAAAGGAGCGATTCCTATAAAGCGATTGCAAAGTTAGATACTATTTTTGGAATACGCAAGCGGAATGTGAATAATTATGTAAAAAAAATAAATGAAAGCGTGTTTTTGCTTGTTTTGGTATCAAAATATGAGTGTATAATGCTGAGAAATGAAGTAATGTTGCTAACTTCGCAGGTGATGAGAGAGAAGATGACAGCGATAACGCTTTATACAATCAGGTATAGCGACAAAAATACGATAGCGCACTTGTTTACGCGAGAGTCGGGTAGAGTGGCGATGCTGTTGCCACAAGGAATGACAGCTGCGGCCCGAAGACGAAATGCGCTGTTTATGCCGTTGTCGGTGTTGGAAATCGAGGCTATGCGGAGCCCCGGCAATGATATTTATCGCCTGAAGGAGGTTAATGCTCTCGAACTTGGCCATGAGATACATTCCGACCCTATGAAAAATGCAATAGCACTGTTTGTGGCGGAGTTGCTGGGCAAGGTTGTGATAGACAGGGAAGATAGCGGCGAATTGTTTGATTTTGCGAGTCGTGCGGTGAGCTTGCTCGAATACCAGCGTAGGGGATTGGGTAATTTCCATATATGTTATATGATGAAACTTGCCATGTTTTTGGGTATATATCCGGACCTTGGCGGATATACTGAAGGCTATGGCTTTGATATGCAGGAGGCGCAATTTGTAAGATATGATGTGTCGCGTCCGATGGTGCTCAATGCATTGGCTGCGCGTGAAATATACAGGATGTCACGGATGTCGTTTGCCAATATGCATCATTTTAAATATAACAGGACTCAACGCGGAGAACTGTTGGAACTGATGCTTCAATATTATAGGTTGCATGGAGCCATAAGTGGTGAGCTTAAGTCGCCTGATGTGTTGGCGCAGCTATTTGGGTAGAAAAGGAGAGGTTGGCACAAAGAAAACCACGATGTTCGCTCAGAGAGGAAACATCGTGGTTTAGTTTTTACGAACAAAATAAAGCACGAGAGTGCTTTATTTAATGGATTCGTTTAGTTTTCAGCAACACCTTCAACAGGAATTACATTCATATAAGCACGACCATTTTTGCCGTAAGTGAATGTAACAGTACCGTCAACCAAAGCATAAAGAGTGTGGTCGCGCCCAAGCCCCACATTTTTGCCGGGGTGGTGAACAGTGCCACGTTGGCGTTTGAGAATGTTACCTGCTTTTGCAAACTGACCACCGAAAATTTTCACGCCCAATCGTTTGCTTTCGGATTCACGACCGTTCTTAGAACTACCTACACCTTTTTTATGTGCCATGTTTTCTTAATTTTAAGTGGTTATGCAACTACGTCTTTAATCACTATTTGGGTGAAATACTGGCGATGACCGTTTAGTTTACGGTATCCTTTTCTTCTCTTCTTTTTGAAGACAAGCACCTTATCACCTTTTACGAGGGGACGTTTTACCTCGCAAACAACTTTTGCACCTTCAACGGTAGGTGCACCAACTTTAACAGCACCGTCGGCATCAATAAGAAGCACTTTGTCGAAGTCAACTGTATCGCCTTCTTTGACTGCTTCGCCGAGATAATGAACATACAAATATTTGCCGGCTTCGGCTTTAAATTGCTGTCCTTGAATTTCTACGATTGCGTACATATAAATGTATTACAAGAGTTAAAACCATGAGGCGGAGTGCCATAGCGACACCCACTTTGCAGCGCCTATTTGGATTGCGAGCGCAAAGTTAGAACATTTTCAATTGTGCACCAAATAATTTTGAGGAAAACTCAAAAAAAATTGATTGAAGAGTAGAAAGGCAAGTGTAATATGTGCTAAAAAACGGTGTGTCCCATAGCGTGTCCCAAGACTAAGTTTTTTTTCACCACCGTTGGTTGGCGTAAAATTAAGTAAGGTCAAAATGAAAGGCGTATATCGGGGTGGATATACACCTTTCATATGGGGAATTAACTTGCTATCAGCGCAGTGCGAAGTAGCGAGGAGATGCGATATCGCGATAAGCATAGACACCTTTGGCAGAAAGTTCCACTTGAGTAAAACTGCCGTCTGGGGTAATCATGCGCACGTGAGAATTGTCGATAAAAGTCATGAAAGGGAGCAACTGACCATTGTTGTCGATAGACCAAGTTTGTTCTTCAACGTCGAACGAGAGACGCACAGTGGAGCCATCGTTTTGATTTGTGATATCGTATCCGTGGCCATCACATTCCACAAGATATTTTCCATGTTCAGTTTCAATGGTTTTTGTGCTTGCTTCCATTGGATTAGAACCTGACCAAAACTCAATAGAATTAAGAACGATAATATCGGCAAGAGTTGATATTTCATAAACAGGAAGAATCCAGAATGCGAAAAAAACGAGTTCGTTTACAAATTTATCACCCACTTGTTTGTTCCAGGATAATAATTTGTTGGTGAGAGTGAAACTACCAATGCAAGAAGTCATCATCATGGATGAAGCAACAATGAGGGCAATGGCAGAGATAAGATATTTTCTTTTCATAACTAAAAGGGATAAAATTATATAATTACATAAAATTAATATTCAAAAACACCTTTTTCGGAAATGATAGTGAGTTTGTTCACCGGAGCATCTTCCACCCGTCCAACTACTTGGGCATCAATTCCGAATTGTTTGCTTATTTCAATGACAGTATGAGCGTCTTCGGGCTTTACATAAATTTCCATGCGGTGTCCCATATTGAAAACTTTGTACATTTCTTTCCAATCGCATCCGGATTGCTGCTGAATGAGAGCAAACAGAGGAGGAACAGGGAACAAATTATCTTTGATGACATGTTTGTTTTCCACGAAATGCATGATTTTGGTTTGAGCACCGCCAGAGCAGTGAACCATACCATGAATTTTGGGTCGCATGATGTCAAGTAATTTTTTAATTACGGGCGCATAGGTGCGAGTAGGTGACAGCACGAGGTGACCTGCATCGACAGGTGTTCCCTCGACAGGGTCGGTGAGCCGTTTATTCCCAGAATAGATGAGTTCTTCAGGGAGATTCGGATCGAAACTTTCGGGATATTTAGATGCGAGGTATTTGGCAAAAACATCGTGACGAGCAGAAGTGAGGCCATTGCTACCCATGCCACCGTTGTAGTGCTTTTCGTAAGAAGCAATGCCAGAAGAAGAGAGCCCTACAATAACGTCGCCCCCGGCAATGTTGGCGTTGTCGATAACATGTGCGCGTGGCATGCGGCAAGTAACGGTGCTATCAACAATTATTGTTCTGACGAGGTCGCCCACGTCGGCAGTTTCGCCACCGGTGCTATAAATATTAACACCAAGTTCCCGAAGCTCGGCGAGGAGTTGTTCGGTGCCGTTAATGATTGCAGCGATAACTTCTCCGGGAATGAGTTTTTTGTTTCTGCCGATAGTGGAAGAAAGCAAAATATTGTCGGTGGCACCGACGCATAGCAAATCGTCAATATTCATGATAAGAGCATCCTGGGCAATGCCTTTCCACACGCTTAAATCGCCGGTTTCTTTCCAATAGATGTATGCCAAGGAAGATTTGGTGCCGGCACCATCGGCATGCATGATGTTGCACCAATCGTTATCACCGCCCAAAATATCGGGGATAATTTTACAAAATGCTTTAGGAAACAGCCCTTTATCTACATTTTTAATGGCATTGTGCACATCCTCCTTTGATGCGCTCACGCCACGCATATCATATAGTTGTTTATCCATTTTAATAATATGTTGTATGTTATTTTTCGAGTTCGGAAAGAATTTTTTTCAATTCTTCATCGGTTGAAAGCAATTTGGCTTTGCAAATTTTCAGCAGTTCAAGAGCCCGAGCTGTATATTGACTGAGGTTGTCGATTCCGCATTGGTCATTTTGCATGAGCCGAAGAATGTTTTCGAGTTCTTCTATCGCTTTGGAGTATGAAATATTATCTTGTTCCATATAATGATGATTAAATTGTTTCGGATGTTATATTTCCATTGAGCAAAGTTGTTACAATAGTAGTTCCTTTCGGGATTGATTGAGCAGACTGTATGATTTTTCCATCTAAAGTTCGTGTGATTGAATAACCTCTTCGCAAAGTGTTTTGCGGTGAATACGCCTGTATAGTGTCGGAAATATGTGATAACTTTAAGGATTCCATTTTTACGGACTGATTGGCAGCGGAGGAGATTTGCAGAGCCATGTTTTTGAGCCAGACGGACTGTTGGGAAATCTTTGATTGCGACACAACAGGGATATGAGCAGCAATATGATGCAGCCGGATGCTGTTGGAAGAAATAAGCTCCATAGCAATAGACGGAATCTGAAATCCGATTTTGGTGAGAGCCTCCTTAGACTCGGAAATCAGAGTTTTTGCAGCCTCGGAAATACGAGCACCCATATCGGTTACGGCTTTGAGCACAGATTCGGCTTGCTCGATAAACCATTCGGCAGCAGCAGTGGGAGTTTTGACACGCAAATTGGATATGTAGTCGAGAACAGTGTTGTCGCGTTCGTGTCCGATGGCGGTAATTATCGGGATTGGGAATTGTGCAACGTTAGCTGCCAGATTATAGTCATCGAACCAGTTTAAATCACTTGAGGAGCCACCACCGCGAGTGATAAGTACACAATCAAACAGGTGGAGGTTTTGGGCGATATTATTCAAAGAATGTATGATGCTGGAAGGTGTTTCGAGGCCTTGCATCATAGCCGGATAAAGGACTGTGTAAAAAACGATACCGGCGGAATTATTGCGCAATTGGTTGATAAAGTCACCGTAACCGGCAGCATCGGCACTTGAAATAACAGCGATGCGCTGAGGGGCTAACGGCATAACGAGATTTTTGTTATCGTTGATGATACCTTCTTTTTCGAGGCGATTAAGAATTTCTATCCGCTTCCGAGCCATGTCGCCAATGGTAAAGGAGGGGTTGATGTCTGAAATTACGACAGATATGCCATATTGCTCGTGGAAATTCAGATTAACCTTTACCATAACTTTGATTCCGGATGTAAATTTTTGCCCGGTTTCCATCTCGAAACGGTGACTTAACTGAGCGAATACGGTAGCCCAAATAATACCTCTTATTTTAGCCACAGTGATTCCTGATGCGGAGTCTTTTTCAATTAGTTCAAGGTAACAATGGTTTCTAACGGAAACATCGCTCAACTCGGCAATAACCCAAACACCGTTGAGAGCACTGCATCGCAGTGCATCGGAAATGAGCCTGTTATATTGCAAAAGAGTTAGAGCCTGAGGAGAATCCATTGAATGTAATTTTATTATTATTGCAAAGTTAGTGCATGAAGTGAGCAATTGCAAATAAAAATTGTTTTAAATTTGCATATTATTAATGACAATGTTTATGAATAAATCAAATAAATCAATAAAAAGATGAGGGAAAGAATAATTTTAGTTGCAGCATTATCATTAACCGTTGTGTCGTTTATTTCATGTGATAAAGTGAATGATGTTAGCAACTTAGATAAAGTTGTTCCAACGCCGATGGAAGAACGCATAGGCAGAGGCATCTTTAATATGGGAGCCCGCTGGGATGAAGTGGAATATGTGACAGCTGACCCGTCGCAATATACACTATATCACTATGAGGTAGGAGATACGGTGATGGAATCAGCCGCCGGTGATGTCCTGGATTTATATTGTGACTCGGTGATAGTGGGGAAAATAGTGTATAACAGCGATAAGACGGTGTTGTATGCAGAAGGGAAATATGGCAAATTCGAGTTGCTGTATGATTTCAAAGAAGTGATAAATCAAAAATACGGGGAGTATGATTTCTATAATGACCCATATACAGATGCATACGTGCCACCCACATTTAATCTCTATGGGAAATATGATGGAAAGGTTTCGCCTAGTTTTAAGGCATATCACTCAGATGATGCAGATTTTGATTGGTGGTGGTATTGGAATAACGATGAATTTGGCGGAAAAACGATTACCGGAATCGGTTCTACGGCAGGAGTGCTTACACCGTTGATTGGTAAGCCTAAGCCAGGTTACACTCGCGAAGTTCTCCAATGCTATTTGCAGTTGGGTCATAAAACATGCAACTATGTTGTGAATAATAACCAACCGGTGTTTTATCCTGAGAGCGGAAACGGCGGGTTGTATGTGTATAACTGCGGTAATTTGTATCAGGGATATCTGTACTATTACGCCCCGGATTCACCTGTGGCACAATATTTGCCAACCAGTTTCTGGGCACAGCCATGGGTTGTATCGAAATATAAAAACACAAAAAAATGAATTAAGAGACACAGGATATGCAACCGGATAAGATAACATCGTTGGAATATATGCGAATGCAGCCGGGTTATCCGGAGCAATATGCAAGCGACAAATTTTATTATGGATTGTCGCAGGAATTGCTAATGAAGGTCGCTTCCACACGGCTTGCCAAGCACTATGGGCCGGAGGTTGTAAAAGAGATAGTCCTCTCGACGGTGTGTTATTATCAGGATGTTGTGAGTGATGTCGGACTATGGCGCACCATGTGTACGATACACAAACATTGGTATGGAAAATGGTTGCCGATATATGACTTGGGCGAAGAATATGTGGAAAGTGAACTAAATTTGACAGATATACGATTGTTGATATGGTATTTGCTTGAATGCAAGTCGGTAGAAAGAGGAATAATTTCACCATTTGATGAGGAAATAATGGAGTTGGCGGAAGTGCTGCACAGTCCGCTTGAAGAGTATTATGATTTTGCACCGGAGTCAGAGGGCTTTTCATTTATTCGTGAAATGGAGATATATAATCCCGAACATGCTCAACAGGTGTATGATTTTTCGTACTGGTTGTTTTGGAATAGCTATTTATTGCGTCCGGCAGCAGTGGAAGTGATGCGGCACAGTCTTGAAGAAGGGCGGAAAATAGCGCAGAGATATGAGAATCGTGATGATGCCCGGGAAGAATTGTTGGAGTATAACCACACAATCATGAAGGAATCGCCAACGGGACCACTTTCGTTGCATACCAAAGATTGGCTATTGGCAATAGTTGACAATAAAATACCAAGAAAACCCGAATCAAAGAGTGTGAGTGCAGCATCGATAGTGTTACCAGAAAAAAGATATGAATTGCTGACAAAAATAGAGCGATATAAACCGGAAGAGGTACGGCATATCTTCAAAAACGGATTAGTTCCGGATGCTAAGTTTGTGTGGGAAGGTAGTGATGATAGAGTTTTACTCGAAAATTGGGATTTTTTTGCTCGTCTTTATGGGCAAGGGTATTACACTAAATGTTAAATATTGTAAAGGCGGTGAATTTTTTTCGTAAATTCTATTGCGAAAAGCAAAAGAATATCTAAATTTGTACTGTGTTTTTCATGGTATTAGATTTAAGGTTAATTTGAGGTTGGTTGTCGGGAGACAACCATTTCTTATTTTATAGAGATATGATGAAAAATTACCTGTTTTTTAGATTTTGCAGATGTGATATTTGCCGGGTTAACTATCGGAATTTAACTTTCTTAGATGTTGGATTTCCGTTTGTTGATAAACGGAATACTCAAAAGAAGGACCGGTGTTGTGACTACAAATGCCAACAGAAAGTCGCTTGGAGTAATGGGAACGACACTAAACATATCGCCACCAAAAGCGACAATCAAAATTTGACCTCCGAGAATCATAGCCACAGTGGCATAGAATGCAGCGCAATGCTTAAAATTGTGGAAAATATTGAGTGACGAATGTGCAGTCATGAAGACTTTGGCGTTGAATAAATTCCAAAATTGTAGGGCAATGAATATCGTGAAGAAGATGGTGCGTTCGTAGGCATCAATTATATCGTGACGGTCGTAATTGAAATCGAAATATACGTTAAAGAAGTCTTTCAAAGAGAATTCGGATAGCCTCGGAAGCGCAAAATGGTGCATATATTGGAGTAATCCGAAAAGGATGGCGGAAAGTAGAATTCCAGTACCAATGATAAATACTGCCATTTTACGATTGATGATAAAACTGCTTGATTTTCGAGGCTTGTCGTATAGTACAGATTTGCTCGGAGGCAAAGACGCAAGAGCTAAAGCCGCAAATGTGTCCATTATGAGGTTTACCCAAAGCATTTGTGTGACGGTGAGCGGTGATTGGAAACTGGTGAAAGCTCCGATTGCAACAATAATGCAGGCCACAACATTAACAGTGAGTTGGAAAAGAATGAACCGCTGAATATTGCGATAAAGCGACCGTCCCCACATCACGGCACGAGAAATTCCGGCAAAAGAGTTGTCGAGAATAACGATATCGCCGGCTTCTTTTGCCACGGCAGTTCCACTGCCCATTGCGAGTCCGACATGTGCCGCATTAAGAGCAGGAGCATCGTTAGTGCCATCGCCGGTAACAGCAACCACTTCACCACGTTTTTGTAAAAGACTTACCAACCGAGCTTTATCGGCAGGGCGAGCACGGCTAATAATGCGAAGCTCTCCGGCACGTTGTAGCGCATCCTCATCATTAAGTGCAGCGAAGTCAGGTCCGGAAATAACTGAATTCTCCGGATAATCATCGGAAATCAGTCCTGCTTCGTGTGCAATTTCTTTTGCAGTTCCGGGAGTGTCACCTGTGACCATAATGACTTTTATCCCCGCTTGAGTGCATTGTGCGATAGCATCGGGAACATCCTCGCGAAGAGGATCGGCGATGGCTACAATACCCATAAATCTGATATCGAGTCCGGGTGAAATATTGCCGGAGATGATACCATTGGCGTTGCCATCTATATTAGCATAAGCGAAAGCGAGAGTACGCATAGCCTGCTTTTGATATTGAGCAAGTTTGGCGGAAAAGTGCTGCTCATCGGATATTTTGCACAGAGTCATAACTATTTCCGGAGCACCTTTTATGAAAAGATAGCGTTGCATGCTATCATTATGAATAACTTCGGTAGCCATAAATTTTCTTTCAGTAGAAAATGGTACTTGGGAGACTACTGTGAATTGGTTACGAATGGATTCGTAATTGTATCCATAGGAGTTGAGCCAAAGAAGTAAAGATGCTTCAGTAGGATTTCCGATAGGCTTCGGAGTGTCCTTGGACCGGTCGATATGAGCCGTTGTATTGGTGGCGATGGCATTGGCAATATCTAAAGTGGGTTGTGATGAAGAATTTACAAAATCAACATCGTGGACTTTCATTTGATTTTGAGTGAGAGTGCCAGTCTTGTCGGTACAAATCACGGAGGTGGCTCCCATTGTTTCGCAAGCATGCATTTTTCGAACAAGGTTGTTAGAAGCAAGCATGCGACGCATGCTAAGAGCTAAACTTAACGAAACACTCATAGGCAATCCTTCCGGAACACTTACCACAATGAGTGAAACGGCAAGCATTACGGTGGTGAGGGAATATTGCAGGAAATCGAGGGTCAGATACGGATAATCGTAGATTAAAGTACGTGCAATCAGTATAATAGCTCCAATAGTATAGCTCATATAAGAAATTAGAGTGCCAAGCCGTGATAATTGTCGTGTCAGAGGTGTTTCGACATTGGCATCGATGTGAACAGCTTTAAACACTTTTCCATATTCAGTAGCGTCGCCAACTGCAGTAACGACCATGGAGCCATTTCCTTCCAAGATATTAGAACTGCGAAGGAGCATATCGGAGGGATAGGTGGCGTTTGCATCGGCATTGGCAGGGTCATGTGATTTTGCTACTTGAGGCTCACCGGTGAGAGAACTTTCATTTAGAATAAGATTAGCAGAACTCAGAAGAAATCCGTCAGCCGGTATTTTTTCTCCGGTATCGAGAATAATGATATCGCCAACAACGATATCTCGTCGTGGTACTGTTGTGATATTACCATTGCGGCGGACATTTACAAGAGTGTCGTCGCTCAACTTATTTAGAACATCAAATTTGCGATTGGCGGATAATTCGAGAATAAAGCCTACAGTAGTAGCTAAAATTACGGCGACAGCAATTCCAAGCGGTTCAAGAAAAGTTTTAATTCCGAAGGAGTTCCCAAACGTTTCATAACAGGAAACCGCCATGGAGAAGCATAATGCCACCAAAAGGATCTTAATCAGAGGGTCGTTATATTTTTCTAAATAAAGTTTCCAAATTGGTTGTTTTGCAGGAGGAGTAAAAAGATTATCGCCATAAATATTCCTGCTTTCGATTACTTGAGCATCAGTGAGGCCTGTTTTTATATTGAAATCTGAGATAGAAATCTCGTTAATGCTTGAAACAGATTGATTTTGCATAAGAGTTATTTATAGGAGCAAAAACACCATCGTTATAAATTAAGTTGCCGTTAACTATGGTGGCCGCCACGCGGTAATTAGAGCTTAATCCTTGTAGCGGAGTCCATCCGCAACGAGACAATACCATAGAATCGGATATAGTGGCATGATGTGTGAGTAATTCGA
>JAFLTZ010000063.1 GCA_022509045.1 Muribaculaceae bacterium
CCCGCGACCCTAACCTTGGCAAGGTTATGCTCTACCAACTGAGCTATTTTCGCATAAAGGCATATGATTCAGTGAAAAATATTTTCAAGTTCCTCTTTGAGCGAAAAACGGGACTCGAACCCGCGACCCTAACCTTGGCAAGGTTATGCTCTACCAACTGAGCTATTTTCGCATAATTTCTGCATCAGAACCTCACGTTCCTCATTTGCGACTGCAAATTTAGGGTGTTTTTTTTTAACGTGCAAATATCCGAACAATATTTTTCTAAAAATATTATTTTATCATGTCAAAAAATGCACGTCGTGTATCAGAATCTTCAAATACTCCGCTGTATGCCATTGTGGTTGTAACACTTTGTTGTTTTTCCACTCCTCGCATTTTCATGCATAAATGTCCTGCCTCGCACACTACTATGACGCCTTTTTGCGACAATATAGATGACAGCGTGTCACAGATTTGCTGGGTGAGTCTTTCTTGCACTTGCAATCGGCGAGCAAACACCTCTACAAGCCGTGCCAATTTGCTAAGACCTATCATTGAGCCATCGGGCACGTAACCAATAGTAACGACTCCAAAGAATGGCAATATATGGTGCTCACACAACGAATAAAATTCAATATCCTTGACTACTATTATATTTGAACCGGCATATTCAAACACAGCTGAATTTACTACTGATTCCGCACTTCTGCGATATCCTGATGTAACATCGTATAGCGCTTTTGCTGCACGCATGGGAGTTTTTTTTAACCCTTCCCGTTCCGGGTTTTCGCCTATCAGACGCAATATTTCTTTGTAGTGTGCAGCAATCTGCTTAATAATAGAATCCGACTTTTCAGAATCTATTGCGCTCATGTCGTTTATCATAATCCGAGGTTAATTCTGTCACGCACAATAATAAGTTCTCTTGAAAATGAAGGGAAGGCATTTTTCAGTTCTTTCATCATTTCCTCGGCCTCCTCTCTGTTTCTAAAGTCTCCAACCCTGAGACGCCACGATGGAGCGTTATATGTAATATAGGTGTTGAGTGACGGAAAACGTGATAATATGTTACGTTCTTTATCTTGAGCCTCATTTTTTGCAGTTGCAGAATTAGCATCAGAGAAAACCTGTATACGATATCCAACTGTTGTTTTTGCTGCTGACGATTCGTTGTCATCATCGTCGAGATCAGATTTATGCATCTTCAAGCGCTCGGTCAGTGCGTCCGGCTGATTTATTACGATATTACCATCCGACTGTATCCTGTCAATAATTTCCACAGTACCACCAACCGGATTTGCAGCATTAGCAACAGACAACATCACAAATGATAATACGATAACTGTATATAGTTTAGTGCACATAAGGTCAAAATAAATACGTTAAATTTATACAGACTCGGAGCGACACAATATGTATATATTGTCACGCCCCAAGTCATATTATTCAATTTATATCGTTAAACGTATCAATCAAAAGCTTCAACAATACCCATGAAGTCAGCACATTTCAATGATGCGCCACCGATAAGACCACCATCTACATTCGGTTTGGCAAACAAAGCCTTCGCGTTAGAAGGTTTACAACTGCCACCATAAAGAATCGAAGTATTTTCAGCCACTTCTTTACCATATTTTTCTACAATTAGATTACGAATGTAGGCATGCATTTCCTCGGCCTGGTCATCAGTAGCAGTTTTACCCGTACCAATAGCCCAAACCGGTTCATACGCGAGAATAACTTTGCCAAAATCTTCTGCAGAAAGGTTGAAGAGAGCTTCTTCTATCTGGGATTTTACAACATCGAAATAAGTGCCATTTTCGCGTTGTTCAAGCACTTCGCCAATACAGAAAATAGGTGTAAGATTATTTTCAAAAGCAAGAGCAACTTTTTCCTTAAGGGTTTCTGAAGTTTCTCCATAATATTGGCGACGTTCTGAGTGCCCAAGTATAACATAAGTAGCACCTGTAGAAGCTACCATAGAGGCAGAGACCTCACCGGTATAAGCACCCGACTTGTGATCGGCACAATTTTCAGCACCAAGTCCGAGCTTGTTTTGATTGATTACTTGATTCACCGATGTAAGATGTGTAAACGGAACACAGATAACCACATCGCAATTAACTTTTTTACCGGCAAGAGCCGCATTAACTTCAGTAGCGAGTTGAACGCCTTCCGGCACAGTAGTATTCATTTTCCAGTTACCGGCAACAATATTCTTTCTCATAATAGTTCAAAATAAATTTTATACAAAATTACTACATTTTCCCGACACCGCCAATTAGCAACATTATTTTAAGTCGTTAATTATTGTTCGCCGATGAGAGATTTGTAGCGTGCTTCAAGAAAACGGTTTATTTTTGGCAGGCGATGTGTTCTATTGATAATTAACAGCAAAAACAAAAAACCTACATAAAAAAGGGAGTATCGCAACAGTGACGTTTCGTTTATCTGTGTACTTAAATCTGATAGCGAAGCTATTGACTCTTCAAATCGTTCGAGCGGGATTGACTGCATTGATGTTTTCCACACAATTTTACCATTTTCTACATATACGATAGCAGGATTACCGCGTGCTATTTGTTTTAGTATGGAATCATCAATATTATAAATTTCATATGCAGCCATCGACAAATCGCGCCAACGTCCCACTATGCTGTCATTACCTGCAGTAAGTGCCACAAATTTGATATTTTTGCGCGATGCAAAATCATACAATTCATTTATAGCAAACGTGTACGAAATCTCAACTTTATCGATATCAGGGAATAATAGTAATAACATCTTATCCTCAGAATCAATTACTTTTTCGGTAATATCATCGCCATCACTAATGATTGATAAAAATGCACGGTCTTTTTCCGGATTTTCCGACACTACTCTATCTATGAACTGCCATTCGGAGCCGGCTTCCGGCAAATTATCAATTGTAAACACACGTTGTTCTATACCATTGGAATATATAAATTGTATATCTGACTTTTCATCATCAGAGGCTTGTTCTACAATTGCCGTGCCAACCTTAAAATCCCGAAAATCAAGCATCGGCTGATAATATAGCCCAATAAATGTAATAGTTCCCACATATATCGTTGATGCAACAACAATAAGCCACTGCACAGCAACACCAAAATAGTTCACTAATCGGCAATTGTATATCAACAATAGTATTGCACCGGTGGTGATAAATATATTTTTAACAAACGTTGCAGTATTCGACAATTGAATAAAATCGCCAAAACATCCGCAATCGGAAACCACATTTGTTATAGCAAGATATAAAGTAAGCGGGAGCATTACGAGCATCATTATTAATATCCCAAGCGGTGCAAGCCTGCGATATATACCTGTAAATGTCATAATACCCAGAACAAACTCCGATATTGCTACTACCGTGGCAAGAAACGACGACAAATCGAGATAATCACTCAAGCCAAACACGATGAGATATTCATTGAACTTGTAAATAGTACCCCATGGGTCGATGGCTTTTAAGAATCCTGAGAAAATAAATACACCTCCGACAAACAATCTCAACAATACTACAACGACCTTGAGCAATGTTGAATATTTCCTTTCAGAGATTGCATTGGTATTTACATCATCGGGGATATTATTCTCCATAATGCAATTTAATCAATCCAAACAATGCATAGTTAATCATATCCATATAATTGGCGTCAACACCCTCCGACACAAGAGTAGCGCCACAATGGTCCTCAATCTGCTTGGTTCGATATATTTTAGTCAGAATAAGGTCGGTATAAGAATCCACACGCATCAGTCGCCATGCCTCTCCATAATCATGATTTTTTTTGAGCATCAACGAAGTCGTGGCTTCGGCATACTTGTCATACAACGCAAGAGCCTGTTCGTTGGTTATATCAAGCAATAGTGTGTTTCCCAACTCCAACTGGATAAGACCCACTATACCGTAATTGACTATGGCAATGAATTCAGGCAAAATGCCTTCACCCACTTTCGACTCTTTCTTAACTTCAAGAGTACGTATTCGACTTGCCTTAATAAAAATTTGGTCGGTAATAGAAGTGCAACGCATAATGCGCCATGATGGACCATAGTCGTATAGTTTTTTTTCAAACATTTCACGACACATACTTATCATGCAATTAAACTGCTCCTGAGTTGTAAATTCTGCCATAATACTTTTAGATTTGTATCGCAAATTTACAAAATATTTGTGAGATTCGGTCGTATTAGCTATTTTTGTATAAAATAAAGTGCGATACACAATGATTGAGATGATAAATCAAGATGATATAACCAATGCACTAAATGCGCTTAAAGCAGGAGGAGTTATCCTATATCCCACCGACACAATTTGGGGCATAGGTTGTGACGCCACTAATGCAGAGGCTGTTAAAAAAATATTTGAAATAAAACAGAGAGCCGACAGTAAATCTATGCTTGCACTCGTGGATGACATATCGATGCTTGAACGTTATGTATATGAGATGCCCGATGTGGCATATCAACTGATTGAGGCCGCAACCACTCCAATTACAATAATATATGACCACGCAATTAATTTAGCTCCCAATTTAATTGCTAACGATGGCAGTGTAGGATTGAGAGTGACTGACGAACCGTTTTCCAAACAATTGTGCCGTCAATTCCGACGTCCTATAGTATCTACATCAGCAAATATAAGCGGCAAACCCGCACCAAAGTCGTTTGCCGAGATTGCCAATGAAATAAAAGAAAAAGTAGATTATGTAGTAACATACCGCCAAGATGAAACGATCAACTGTAAGCCATCTAATATAATAAGACTTAAGGTTAATGGTGAAATTTCTATCATCCGATAAATAGATTTTTTTCAGATATATGGATTCCGAAGTAAAACATTTCCTGAAATATGTAACAGCCGACTACATTGCCACCAATGTAGGATGGTTTGCATTTACATGTCAGAGATACGAGTTTTGCAAAGAATTTATTATGAAAACAGGGTTTAACAGCCTTGAAAGTTTTCTTCATGCACCATACGTAATCTTAGGGCAAATTGTAATTCCCATAGTAGCATTGCTCATATTTTATTTATCAGGTTTTTATTTGGAGATTTTCAGAAAAACCCGAACTGGAGAATTTATATCGACATTTCTATCCACTGCAGTAATCATGTTAATCGCATTTTTTACTGTGATGGTAAACGATCTTACATCCGACCGCACCCAGAGCTACGAGATTATGATGATAATGTGGTGTTCTCTCTTTATTCCTGTTTATTTCACGCGACTCACCTTGTCGGAGTACACAAAAAAACGTATAAAAAAAGGTAAATGGGCTTTTAACACTCTAATAGCGGGAAATAATGCAAAATCATATAGTTTTATTAACAACAAAATAGCATCCGGAGAATTATGGGGATATCGAGTTAAAGGAATATTGAAGATTCCTACTGAACCTGACTATCCCAATAGAGTAGATTATCCGGTTATTGAAATCAACGAAGTGGAATCATTTTGTCAATCACAAGAAATAAAGGAAATCATAATCATACCGGAGAATTCTACCGACAATCAACTGCTTGCATTCATCAACTCACTTTTATATCTGGGAATCAATATCAAATTTCCTGTTGACAATCTTGAAAATTTTACAGGAAAACTTAGATTATCACCATTTATAGATGAGCCGCTTGTGAATGTAGGACGTTTTTCTATCTCCAATTTTGAGATAATGCTGAAACGGATTACCGATATCGTGGTGGCATGTTTGGCATTGATAGTAACGGCCCCGGTAATACTGATATCAATCATTGCAATAAAATGTGACTCGAAAGGTTCTGCATTCTATACCCAGGATCGTGTTGGCTACCGAAATAAGCCTTTCAAGATATATAAATTGCGTACGATGCGAGAAGATGCCGAATCAAATGGTCCACAATTATCCCACAACGAAGATCCAAGGGTGACTCGCGTAGGCAATGTTCTCCGTAAATACAGAATTGATGAACTTCCTCAATTTATCAATGTGTTGAAAGGTGAAATGTCACTTGTTGGTCCTCGTCCGGAAAGACAATATTACATTGATAAGATTATGCAAGAAGATGCGAATTATGCACTTCTTCATTCCATACGACCAGGAATTACCTCGCTTGGTATGGTTAAATATGGTTATGCGTCAACCATAGAACAAATGGTAAAACGCATGAAATACGACATTTTATACATTCAAAATATGTCGTATGTCACCGACATGAGGATTATATTTTCCACTGTCTTTACGGTGATAAAAGGAAAAGGAATTTAATATGTAACATAAAATAGGCTAAGGTGCTACAAAACATATTATTAAAAGTTATTACGTTAAGGGAAAAGTACATAAAAGAGCGTACATTCCTGTTGATTCTTGCACTTGCTACAGGAATCCTTTCAGGATTTGCCGCTATTTTACTAAAGTCACTAATCGGATGGATATCTACAATAGTGACCTCGCATATTCTATCAGATAAAAGTAGTGCTATCTATTTGATATTCCCGGCAGTAGGTGTATTGATTACAATGCTATACGTTGTATATATCGTGCGCGACAACATATCACATGGTGTAACACGAGTATTATATGCCATATCTCAGAAAAAAAGCCGGTTAAAACCACACAATATGTATTCATCAATGATAGCAAGTTCCGTAACAATTGGCTTTGGAGGCTCTGTGGGGGCAGAAGGTCCTATAGTATTCACCGGAGCTGCTATCGGTTCAAATTTAGGAAGCCTTTTCCGATTATCACCAAAACTTTTGATGATGCTTGTAGGATGTGGTGCGGCTGGTGGTATAGCCGGTATTTTCAAGGCGCCAATCGCCGGAATGCTTTTTACTATAGAAGTATTGATGCTCGATTTGACCGCCACGTCGATTATGCCATTGCTGATTGCATCAGTTTCGGCAGCTACTGTAGCTTATGTATTCACCGGATATGATTTGGAGTTTTTCTTTACACAAAGTGAACCATTCGTTACTCGCAGAATCCCATACGTAATCCTTTTAGGAGTGTTTTGCGGATTTGTGTCGCTATATTTCACAAAAGTCATGAATATGATGGAAAATTTATTCCGTAAAATACCAAACAGATGGATTAAATTTGGCATCGGTTCATTGATTTTAAGTAGTTTGATATTTATCTTTCCCCCATTGTATGGAGAAGGTTACTCATCAATAAATTGGTTGCTTGACGGAAATCCGCAAGAGTTGTTCGATAGCACTCTTTTCTTTGAATATCGAAATCAAACTTGGGTGGTTTTATTGATGTTGGGGCTGATAATATTGTCAAAAGTATTTGCCACCAGCGCGACCAACGGGGCTGGAGGTGTGGGTGGTACATTCGCTCCATCGCTATATGTTGGGTGTGTTGCCGGATTCTTTTTCGCTTATCTCATAAACTATGTCGGAGCATTTGATATTCCATTATCCACAAAAAACTTTGCACTTATGGGTATGGCGGGCGTCATGTCGGGAGTAATGCATGCTCCACTAATGGCAATATTCCTTACGGCAGAGATGACAGGTGGATATCAACTTTTTTTGCCGCTTCTCATTGTATCAACATTATCATACGGCACTATCAGGATTTTTTCTCCTTACAGCATTTACACAATGCGTTTGGCGCAGGCCGGCAAATTACTTACGCATCAAAAAGACCATACTGTGTTAACATTGTTGAAAATGGATAGTGTAATCGAAACTGATTTCGTACAGGTACGCCCCGAAATGTCGCTCAAAGACATGGTTCATGTAATATCACAATCACACAGAAATTTGTTTCCTGTAGTTGGTGTACAAAATGAATTTTTAGGAGTCGTGTTGCTCGATGATATCCGCAACATTATGTTCCGACCGGAACTGTATCGTCGCATGTATGTACGTAAATTTATGAGTGCACCGCCCGCAATTATTGAAATAGGGATGAACATGGAAACTGTAATGAAAATTTTTGATGACACCGGAGCATGGAATCTCCCCGTGGTCGAAGATGGTAAATACATGGGGTTCGTTTCCAAATCAAAGATATTTAATTCATATCGCCGTGTGCTAAAGCATTATACAGATGAATAAAGAAGATTTACGAATAATATTTTTAGGCACTCCTGAATTTGCCGTTGAGAGTTTGAAGCGACTTCATGAAGGAGGATATAATATAGTAAGTGTAGTTACTATGCCCGACAAAGTTGGCGGTAGGGGTAACAAGGTTATTCAATCGGCAGTGAAGGAATACGCGCTTGCCAATTCCTTGCCATTACTTCAACCCGAGAAATTGAAAGATGAAGGTTTCATTAATACTCTTCGTGAACTAAAAGCCGACTTACAGATTGTAATTGCATTCCGAATGTTACCGGAGATTGTATGGAGCATGCCACGTTTGGGGACTTTCAACCTTCACGCTTCTCTGTTGCCAAAATATAGAGGAGCCGCGCCTATCAATCGCGCTGTAATGAATGGAGAACAAGAAACAGGGGTCACTACATTTATGCTCAAACATGAACTTGACACAGGTGATATTCTCAAACAAGTAAAAATACCGATTGACATATACGATGACGTTGAAACCGTTCACGACAAACTGATGTATCTCGGGGCCGACACAGTAATTGAAACGGTTGATTCCATAATTGCAGGGAATCATACAGTTGTTCCACAGAAAAGTCTGATAGCTCAAGGTATCGAAACTTGCGGTGCACCAAAGATATTTAAAGAGGACTGTAATATTGATTGGAAACGTCCGGCTATGGAAGTATATAATCATATTCGCGGGTTGTCACCATATCCGGCAGCTTGGACTACTCTTGCCAACAGCGAAAACTCAGATAGTGGAATACAGTTGAAAATATATAAAACTTCATTGCCACAAAAAACTTCCACAGAAATTCTGCCCGGCTCCATTGTTGCCGACAAGCACCATGTGTTTGCTGTGTGCGGCGACGGATGTATGCTTGAACTTTTATCCATACAAGTTTCCGGCAAAAAGCGTATCTCCGGAGATGAGTTTCTTAGAGGCACACAAGTTGCCGGAAAACGGTTTATTTAATGGCACTTATTTTGATTGCTGAACCTGGAGCAAATATCTTTCAAGTCCTTCAACTGCTTTTTCAGCCACTTTCTGACGAAAATCCGAATCGGCAAGCATTTCTTCTTCGGGCAAACTACTCATAAATAGCACTTCAAGCAGCACTGTAGGATAGTCTGTAGGACCGTTTAATGAGAAATTAAAATTACCGGTCAGACCGAAATCTTCCAATCCGAGTTCACGAAGTGCGTCGTGCATCACAATTGCAAGCGGGCGATATGCTATTTGTCGGTAATACACACTTGTTCCCATTTTAGTAAGAGGTGACCCGGATGCATTATTATGAACAGATATCATTAAATCCACATTAGCATCTTTAAATATTTTCTTGCGATCCGACATTGACACCTCTATATCGCTATCCCGTGAAAGCACCACCGTTGCTCCTTTTGCCGACAATATTTCTGTCATTCTTTTTACTATATCAAGATTAACATCTTTTTCTTTCATTCCACTGGGGCTAATTGCGCCCGAATATTGACCACCATGACCGGCATCCAACCCTATAACCATATCTTTTAAAACCAACGATGGGCAATGGCGCACATCAATAACAAGACTCGTTCCGTCATAATCAACCGAATAACCCCAACAATATCTCTCTTTGAGTTTTATAATCATCTTAAACACATCACTCTCATCATGACGAAAATCTACATAATCAATCATTCCGAGTTTGCCATGTTGTGTTATCCAATTGCTATTATTTGTAGCTCCAAACAGCTCTACACAAATTGTGTTTGGTTCCGGTATCGTATATGAATTGTATGGCAATCGAGTGGGCAAAGCAATTCTCACACGGTCAAAATCACCTGCATCGTATATCGACCACGAACCGGTATTTACCTGCCGTGTGCGTAATTCTTCCGTGCGACTGAGATACATTTTCTCAATATATGCAAACCTATTCTGTGATAATTGCACTTTATACAAATCGCCAATTTCACCAACAACATGCATTACTATATCAGGTGACAGGAAGCCCATTTTCGAGCCGCCGAGACGGTCATTTCCATCACCAAACTGCATATATGCGCCATTAAGCGTAGTTGCATAGAAATCTAATGGCAGCAATTCCAACTGTGTGTCTGCATCTTTAGAAACCTTTTTAACTGTGGAATAATATACATTAAACTTTTTCGAAGCTTTCTGTTTTCCTCTATTAACTTTAACCTCAATACTGTTTTTACCTTCTTTCAGTTTAATTTCCGTGCCAAAAGAACCGGTGCGATACACGTGTACATCTTTGCCTTGAATCGTTGCCGTACTACCCGGTTCGGTAACTCCAATCACAATGTGTTTAGACGAATACACTGTATCTGTTTCACCTCGATAAATTTTTAAATCCAATGCGGAATTAGCGCCAACAGCGGTCTGCATCATTGCAAATACGACCACAGTGAATGTAATAATCTTCTTCATTTTTACGTCATTATATAATAATAAAAAGTGAGATAGAAACTATCTCACTAAGAATAGTACCCGAAGTGGGACTTGAACCCACACAGCTGCAATAGCCAAAGGATTTTAAGTCCTTCGTGTCTACCATTCCACCATC
>JAFLTZ010000064.1 GCA_022509045.1 Muribaculaceae bacterium
GTATACAAAATGTTGGATTCAATCTCAGCTGTAAGAGCCGCAGAAGCAATGCAGAATTTAGATTTTGTGGTAAATGGAAGTCGAGTAACGATTGGCAACGGAGCTACATTTAATTGCGACGACCAGACAACAAATTTTGTTTCTGTACACAATGGTAAAGCAATGTTGCAACTTGCATCAATGCGAGGAAGGACAGGATATAACGGGCTTGGTGGAGTCACGCTCGAAGGTAGAATTACGAAGAGTGATTTAAAAACAGATAAAAATGGGAACATGATATTAGTATTTAATGTCAGCGGACCGGCTTTATCGGCATTTGTAAATATATCGTTACCAAAAAATGGTACTCAAGCGATTGTGCAGATTAATCCAAGTTTTCGCCGAGACCTAACTATGTATGGAGCATTGAGCAAATATGATGACACTAAAATATTTGTTGGATCAAAACCATTTTAAAACAAAAATAAATTTGCTTTCTAAGTTAATCTTACAGGGATTCCATTTTTGTGGAGTTCCTGTTTTAATATTGGTATTTCTATTTCTCCGTAATGGAATAAACTCGCAGCCAATGCTGCGTCTATCTTTGCCATCTGAAAGACCTCTACAAAATCATTAACAGAACCAGCACCACCTGAAGCAATAATTGGAATGGACAAATAGTCATGTAAACAACGAAGCGGTTCAATTGCATATCCGCTTTTCACGCCATCATGATTCATACTGGTAAACAAAATTTCGCCAGCTCCCCTATCTTGAGCTTCTTTTGCCCATTCAAATAACGTTTTATCTATCGCTTTTCTACCTCCATTTATATAACATTGCCACTTTGTATCTTCAAATTTAGCATCAATTGCCACAACACATACTTGATTACCAAATCTATTGGCAATATCTGTTATTAATTGTGGATTTTTTAAAGCTGACGAATTTATGGAAATTTTATCAGCGCCAGCATTTAGCAATTGTTCAACATGGTCCACTGATGATATCCCACCGCCGACAGTGAATGGAATGTTAATATTCAAAGCAATACGTTTAACAACATCTACAAATGTACTACGTTTTTCGTGAGAAGCAGTAATATCGAGAAATACGAGTTCATCGGCACCGGCTTCGCTATATTTCATTCCCAATTCAACCGGGTCGCCAGCATAAGTTAGATTAACGAAGTTTATGCCTTTAACAGTTTGACCGTCTTTCACATCGAGACAAGGTATTATTCTTTTAGCCAACATTATTTATCGACGTTTGTGTTGTATTTAACTATTTGGTCGTATGTAATATGTCCATCAAGCAATGCTTTGCCCACTATCACTTCCGGCATTGTTGACTTGTTATCATTTTCTATGCCGTTTTGTTTAATACCGGCACCAATAATGTTTAATTTTTCTATATCATCCATTGTGCTTATGCCTCCACTCGCGATTAACCGTATTCCATTAGTTTTTGTTAAGAACCGCTGATATAAATCGAAAGACGGGCCGTTAAGCATTCCATCACATTGTATATCCGTGCAAATAACTGTTTCAATACCTTTGGCATGATAGCTATCAATAAATGTGAGTACATCATGTTCACTCTCATTAGTCCATCCGTCTATAGCTATTTTCCCATTGTTACAATCGGCACCAAGTATTATTTTACCACTACCGTATTTTAGAATCCACGATTGGAACAATTCCGGATTTTTAACAGCAATGCTTCCACCGGTAATCATATCGGCACCCGATTCAAATGCGATATGCACATCTTCATCACTTTTAATTCCGCCACCAAAATCAATTATCAGCGAAGTTTTGGTTGCTATCTGTTCAAGCACTTTATAATTAATAATATGATTCGATACAGCACCATCTAAGTCGACCAAATGTAATCGTGTGCAACCGGCATCTTGAATACTCTTTGCCAAATCAAGCGGAGCTGATGAATAATTCATTCGTTTAGAATAATCTCCTTGTGACAATCTTACACATTTGCCACCAATTATATCTATAGCCGGAACAATTCTTATCATAGCGCAAGAAAATTTTTCAATATAACATCTCCTATTTTCCCACTTTTTTCAGGATGGAACTGCGTGGAAAAGAAATTATCTTTGTGTAGCGCAGCACTAAATGGATTAATGTAATCTGTAACAGCTATTGTATATGCACATTCCGGCACATAGTAACTATGTACATAATATACATACTCGTTGTTTTCTAAAGAGTTAAACAATGATTCACTACCGGATTTGAGACTCAATGAATTCCACCCCACATGAGGAATCGTGTATCTGTCTGATACAAATCTCATAACATTCACATCAAATATACCAATACAATCCACATCGCCTTCTTCAGAATGCTTACACATCAATTGTTGTCCGATACATATTCCTAATAGTGGAATAGTTATATTTTTGATTATTGTATCAAGTCCGTGTTCTCTTAAAAATGCCATTGCAGATGAAGCTTCTCCGACTCCCGGAAAAATTACTTTATCACATGAATCCAATAATGAAATATTCTCATGCGTTATAATCAGAGGTTCTACATTAAGTCTGTTGAGTGCGCATTTAACGGAATATAAATTACCGGCATTGTACTTAATTACGCCTATTGACATGTTAATTATTTTTTAAACATACGCGCCATATTTCTTTTATCTTCTCGCTCCTTAATAGATTGACGCTTATCAAATGCTTTCTTCCCTCTTCCTACTGCTATTTCTACTTTTGCAAGCCCTCTGTCATTGATGAACACACGCAACGGAATGATGGAAAAACCAGTTTCTTTCCCCGATTTTTGCAGTTTCAAAATCTCCTTTTTATTGAGTAATAGTTTGCGGTCACGACGGACATTGTGATTATTATACGAGCCATAAAAGTATTCCGCAACATACATATTCTTAATCCATATTTCCCCATTTGTCTCAAAACAGAAAGAATCTGTTAGACTTGCTTTACCAGTTCTTATAGATTTAATTTCTGTGCCAGTCAATACTATTCCAGCTATATATTTGTCTAAAATTTCAAAATCAAACGTTGCACGTTTATTCTTAATGTTTACATTATTATGTGCCATATATTCTACAATAATGAATTAAGAAGAATGCTGAGAATGTAATATGGAAGCATTACAGATAAAACAAATACCAATACAAATCGAGATTCTGACATTTCAATATTAATATATTCAGCAGCTTTCCATATTATAAATGCCACATAAAGGGGTAAAATCTTAAATATAATTACCATATTGGGCGGGATTAGATTCTCAATAATAGAAAATATCATTAACAAGGAATAACAATACATACAAAAAACGAAGATTCTATTTGTTTCCGCCTTATTATCATTCTGACTGTAAGCAATTAAAATGTAGCTACTAATATTGTAACCAAAATAATATCCTCCAATCTGGATAATCGCTCTTTGTAATATAGATACTATTCCGACACCTTGTTCATAAAAAAACAAAGCAAAAGCCGAAATACCAACTAAGCCAATCAATGGAGCGAATAATTTAGAAAGTAAATAATCTTTAGGAATATTATACTTTCCGATTTGTTTCCAACCATTAACCGGAGAAGTGAGCAATAGTATGAGGTTTGTCCAAATATTCATAATAAAAACAATATGAGTACAAAATTACAATTTTGAAATAATAATAACAATAAATATTGCAACAGATGTCATGCTATTAATAATTCTTGATTAAATTTGCATATATAATTTAAGATGTTTTGGGATATCCGATATACATAGCAAAGCGATTAAGTTTTTCAGAATCCGCGGGAAATAATTCATATATACTGAGATTTGCCGTGTCAGGTATCGCACTGGCAATAGTAGTGATGATGCTTTCCATTGCTATTGTAAATGGGTTTCGGACACAAATAATATCAACAATATATTCAATTGATAATCATGTAAAAGTAACAACTATAGCTGATTATAATACCGGTGAACACGCGGCTGTTTCATACAGTTATATAGAAAATTGTATAGGTAATTACGATAATATAACATCAATTGTCCCAATAATTGAAAAATACTCGATTCTTAAAACAGATTCAGATTTTCAAGGAATAAAATTAAGGGGCTATAACTATTCCAATAATGAATTTCTGCTGAAAAATTATTTAGTAGAAGGTCGAACTCCTATTTCATCTGATAGCACGTTATACGAGATTGTAATATCAGAAACAATAAAGAATAAATTAGGACTTAATCTAAATCAAAAAGTTTCGGCATATTTTATAGATGATAAAGTGAGAATGCGAAATTTCAATGTAGTGGGAATATATAACACTAATTTTGAGGATTTTGATAATTTTATAGTATTCGGAAATATAGATGTACTACGACAGCTTAATGGATGGAATGATGATGAGTGTTCATATATTGGAATTAATATGGCTGAGACTGATGACATTCGGGAGGATAGTTACATGATATATTCACAAATATATGAAAAAATTATTAGTGATGGTGTAAGTAATGGGTATTCTATTGAAAACTTATATGATAATAATATGGCCTATTTTGCTTGGCTTGATTTATTAGATTCAAATATATTGCTGATACTTACATTAATGGCATTCGTGGTTGGTTTTACGATAGTAGCAGCAATGCTGGTTATAGTATTTGATAGAGTACGCACGATAGGAGTTTTAAAATCGCTTGGCGCATCTAATTCGAACATACGATTTGTGTTTGTGTATCTAACACAATTTTTAGTGTTAAGAGGAATTATAATTGGCAATCTGTTGGGACTTATATTAGCATGGATACAATATGAATTTCACATTATAAAACTTGACCCGGCATCATACTATATGCAATGGGTGCCTATTAAAATTAATTTTACTGATATCTTGATTTTGGATGTGGCAGTAATAGCATTTGCATTTATAACGCTTATAATTGCATCATCAATAATTTCAAGAATTAAAATATCAACAACTATTAGATATGAATAAAGCTTGAACTCCACACATTGAATTCAAGCTTTATATTGATAGATGCAATATATTAATTATTAATAATTTCGAGCAAAAATCACTCTTTGTTTTGATGGCTTGCCTGTGAAGATACACGTTCCGGGTGTTGAATCACCATCTAAAGGAATACACCTGATAGTTGCTTTTGTTTCTTCTTTAATGCGTTCTTCTGTTTCTGTTGTACCATCCCAATGGGCCAACACGAATCCACCATCTTCAATCCTCTGTTTAAACTCATCGTATGAATCAACTATATAAGTTTTAGATTCGCGTAATTTAAGTGCCTTTTGGAAAATATTATTTTGAATATCTCCGAGCAGTTTATTTACCGTATTTTCAATATTGTCAAGCGGGAGAGTTTCTTTCTCAAGTGTATCGCGGCGCATCACTTCTACAGTGCCATTTTCAATATCTCTTGCTCCAATAACTAAACGAACCGGGATTCCTTTCAACTCATAATCTGCAAATTTAAAGCCCGGGCGTTTATTATCAGCATTGTCATATTTCACACTTATACCCATTTCATTAAATCTTTCAACAATGGGTTGTACCTTTTCATTAATAGCATTTAATTGTTCTTCGTTCTTATATATAGGAACGATAACTACCTGAATTGGTGCTAAATATGGAGGGAGCACAAGCCCATTATCATCGGAGTGGGTCATAATCAAAGCACCCATTAAACGAGTTGAAACGCCCCATGAATTAGCCCAGACATATTCCTGTTGGTTATCTTTATTTACAAATGTAACGTCAAATGCTTTGGCGAAATTTTGTCCAAGATTATGAGACGTACCAGATTGAAGAGCTTTACCATCCTGCATCATCGCTTCAATTGTGTAAGTATTCAATGCCCCGGCAAATCGCTCATTCGCAGTTTTTACACCTTTAATAACGGGCATTGCCATGTATTTTTCAGCAAATTCAGCATAGAGGTTAATCATCTGAACTGTACGAGCTTCTGATTCTTCTGCAGTAGCATGAGCGCAATGACCTTCTTGCCACAAAAATTCAGCCGTTCTGAGGAACATTCTCGTTCTCATTTCCCAACGCATAACATTAGCCCATTGATTACATAATAACGGGAGGTCACGATAAGAGTGAATCCAATTCTTATATGTACCCCATATAATAGTTTCAGATGTTGGACGAATAATAAGCTCCTCTTCCAAACGAGCTGCAGGGTCCACCACAACGCCATTACCATTTGGATCATTTTTAAGCCGATAATGCGTAACAACCGCACATTCCTTTGCGAAACCTTCTACGTGTTCAGCTTCGCGGCAAAGGAAAGATTTGGGAATCAGTAAAGGGAAATATGCATTTTGTACACCTGTTTGTTTAAACATTTTATCAAGAGTCTGTTGCATTTTTTCCCAAATAGCATATCCATACGGTTTGATAACCATGCACCCACGTACAGCAGATTGCTCAGCGAGGTCCGCTTTAACTACAAGTTCATTGTACCATTGAGAGTAGTTTTCTGCTCTTTTTGTTAAGTCTTTCAACTCTTTAGCCATATTATGTATTATATTTTGGGTTTTCGAAATATCAGAGCACAAAATTACAATAATTCAGTGAAATATAGTAGCGAATCACTGAATTTGTTTGTCAATAAATTAAACATATTGCGTTGGAGAATGGTGTGTCGTAGTACTGAAGTGTGTGTTCTTTAGTTGGTGGAGCTCGACTTCATGGTAAAACGAATTACCCCACCACTGATGGGATATGTCCATCGATGGTGGGGTAATTATTAATGTAAAGTGTACTATTTAATCAGAATTTTGGAAGATTTGCCGTTGGCGCGGCGAACTATGTAAATTCCCGGTGTAGTGGGAATTCCAATTCTGGTACCGTCTATACGATAGTATTCGGTAATTGGTGATAGCATTTCATTATCTGCATCAATTTCATCTACCATTCCCGTAATGGTTATAGGATTAATTCCAATTGAGTATATTTTAACGCTGCTGCCGGTGGCTGAGGTCCGTGTACTAACCAAAGGTTGCTGTTCAGTCTCGGTTTCATTTGCGTAGATATATACATAAGTATCTTCGGTGACACTGTAGTCAACTGTAATTTCGCCTTTTGAGTCTTTTGTGTAATAAAGAGGTTTTTCATCACCAATTTTTACGGATACATGTTTTGTGCCGATTGTAAGACAGTTTATTGTAACTGTGCCGGTGCCTGCCGGAACTTGAATCACAAGACCGTTGAAACGGTTAACAAGGTCGGATTTACCAGGCGCCATTCCGCCAATTGCATCGACATATTCTTCATCCATAGAAGAATTTAATACTATTGAGCCGTCAGTTCCATCATATCCATCTTCTTTTCCAATTGTAACATATACATCCCCGATAACTGTATCGCCAAGGTCGGTGTTTCCGTCAATACCGGAATTGAATGACGTTTCTACCTTTCCGCCCGGTGCGGATATACCCTCAATGGGTATAATCGTATTGTTTTTACCATTTTTCGAGCCATTCCAGGTGGCATCATTCTGATATGCGGCAAGGCTTGCTGACGGAACTTTGATTGTCACCGGACCAAAATAAATCCAATTCCATTCGTAATCCTGCGGGGTTTGAGCGGTGGCGGTGATGGTTATCGGAGTGGTTGGTGTATTACCATAGACGTAAGAGTTGAAGCACCCTGAACCGAACTCAGTAATAGTTGATGCTATGTATATATTGTCAACGCTGGCACACTCTCCGAATGCGTAATACCCAATACTTTCCACGCCTTCCGGCAGAGAAATTGTTTTGAGCGAAGTACAGCTTCTAAAAGCAGACTCTCCGATTGTTTTAAGGTTTGCAGACCAGTGAATGTCGGACAATGAGTAGCAATTTCTGAACGCATTATCAGAGATAGTGCTGATATTGTCGGAGAGGCGTATATATTCGAGGTTTACGCAGTCCGAGAATACTTCCGGGTCAAGAATCTCGACACTCTTTGGCAGGATTAATTCGGTAACGTTTGTGTTGCCCGTATAAAGCCCGGCAGGCAGACGACGTACCTTATCACCGATTACGATGCGTTCAAGGTCGCGAGGACTCAAGCGTCCTTCGCATTCTGCATTGATAGCATTGTAAGTTACGCTCCAAAGCGCGTTGCACCCCTCGAATGCACCGGAACCAATGTATTCTACTGATTCGGGAATGGTTATTCGGGCAAAATTGTAACAATAGCTGAACGCGCCTGCGCTTATCACTTTGAGAGAAGGCAATTCGGGGATGCTCGTTAGCTGAGAACCTGTAAATGCATTTACCCCAATCACTCTTAGAGCCGGCAATGATGGGATACTCGTTAGCTGAGTCCCGGTAAATGCACCTGCTCCTATTATTTCCAATGATTCAGGGAGATTGAACGTAGTGGCGGAAGATGCATAGAACAAATCTGGTGTCAGTGACACAGTTCCTGGTTTTACGGTGTATTCCTGACGCTTTGTATCAGTAACTTCGTATGCTACTTTGCCAATATAACGAATTCCGTCTTCAGGTTCTATGTTCATGAAATATGGACATCCATAAAAAGCTTTTTCTGAAATTTCCAGTATGGACTCAGGGATTTGAGCAGTCATTATATTTGCATAATAGAACGCATTACTTCCGATAAATTTCAAACCTTCTCCAATGGCAATTTCTTCCAGGTGTTCGCAATAAGCAAATGCATTGGCAGGAATAGTATCTGTCGGGTAAGGTATCTCAAGTTTTTCAATAGAAGATTTGGAGAAAGCCGATTCTCCAATCTTTACTTGCGGACCGATCTTCACAGTTCCTATTTTTGTACCAATAAAAGCGCCGTCACCGATCTTCTCAAAAATAGTAGGGAAAACCGGGATTATAAGATTAAAGCAGTGTTGAAATGCATCAACTTCAACAGATGTCAAACTTTCAGGGAGTTTCACATATGAAAGTTTTTCGCAACCATAAAATGCTGAAGCACCGACAGATGTCGTTTCATCGGGAAGTTGTGCAAAAGTAAGTTCTTTACAGTTTTCAAACATTTGTACTCCCACAGTGGTTAAGATTTTGGGTAAAACCACAGATTTGAGAGTATTATTGCCTCTAAAGGCAACAGCAAGATCGTTCCTGTACACATTATATGTACCTGATGTAGGAGTACCACCGACAAAATCAGACTTGTTTTCCGAACTCAAATAATAATGTAGTACAGTTGTTGTTCCCATACCCGCTTCGGGCGCATATACGACAGTGCGATATGACGTGTTGTCGTACTCGAAAGTCAGGTCGGACATATCAAGATATGATAACGATGCGGTGCGTCCTTCTTCGCCGATTAGATATTTCAAGTCAACACCGTTGATTTTGCCTTTAAGCACAAGACCTTCTATTTTATCGGCATCGACATCGAGGAGCTGAGCCTTAAGATTTCCAGGCTTGCTGACCGTGACCTCAAAAGTATTTGCAGGAATCTCAATTTCAGGAGCTTCCGTTGAAGGGAATGTATAAGTGCGGGGCTTATCTTGGTGCATATATCCGTCGCCGAAAATTGTGGCGGTTTTTACAGTTGTGTTGGATGAAATAAGAATGGGAGTGCCCTCATAACGAGTGGAAGTTCTTACGGGATCCGTGCCATCGGTTGTATATACCAAAATATTATGCAATCCATCATCATGGGCAAGCTTGGCGGTAGATTTTGTTAGGGTGAGGTTGAATGGGTTGAAGAACATGCCGCTCTCGCGAGAGAATTTGGTGTATTCATTACCATACATACCGGGATTTGAATTACCGGCATAATATATGCAAACATTAGTCATTACAATATCGTATTTTGCAGTGAGTGTAATACGAGTGCTCGCATCTGCATCGTAAATCACATCGGCTTCCATGCGCGATGCCATGGTGTCATATTCATTGGTCGAGAGTTCACCGTTTCCTACGAGCGACAACGAGTGAGGCTTCATGTCATCCCAGTCCGGAAAAGTCTGACCGGTAGGGTCTTCCCACCATCCGGCATCAAACCAGAATGCAGCGTTGCCGGTGAGTTCGGGGATAGGTGGTGTAGTTATGCTTCCGCCTTTTTTTATTATGACACATTGTGGTCCTGCGAAAGCGTTTGTAAATGTCCAGCCCGACGGATTGTCGAATTTGGATTGGTCGATAGCGTCAGTCGCTTCCATTGAGCCGTCAACGTTTTTAAACGTCTCGTTCAATAAATTAAGCCTTTCGCTCGCAAAAAGCTGTCCTATGCTAATGGCAAGGAGAACTAATAATAAAGTTACTTTTTTCATATTTTAATGATTAAATGGTTGTCGAATGATGCCGGATTTTTGACATAGTTTTAAAAAACATATAACAGTTACTGCACATAAGGCACTGTATAATATGGATATGTCTATTTTCCTGTTGGTATTTCAATTATGGCTCTATAGACTACTCCTGATTCGAGCTGTTACAAAAAAGCGTGAGAGTCTGTATCTCTACTCGTCACACATTCAGAGGCTCTGGATTGCCTTTCAGGATGAAACGAGCAGTTAGAGCCTCACGCGGATATGTGAATATAGCATCTCCTCGCG
>JAFLTZ010000065.1 GCA_022509045.1 Muribaculaceae bacterium
GAGGCTCTTCTGCTGCTGAAGTAAAGCCGCCACAACCATAGGGCCATATTCATATTAGATTTAGATTAAAAAAAACACACACTCCTCACACCACGATCTTTGACATGTTTAAAAAAGTTTTGCCGGTGAAGCCGCGATAGCCGCAGGTTGGCGCCCGACGGATATCCCTCATCACCCCGCGCAAAACACACGATACAGCACGATGTTGTTGTTATTCCGTTTCTGGCACTTGACCATTATCGTCGTAGGTGATTTCAAGGGCATTTTCCTCCACTTCATCTGCCTTCGATTCTTCCTCAAATTGGAAGTACTCTTCAAGTGAGCGACCTTCTCGTAGCAATATATTAAAATTGTGCTCACTTATCATTATAATTTTTGCATCGGACGGCATTGTTAGTGTTGCATCTGCTTCAAACACCTTGCGGTAATGTCCCAATTCTTCGTAGTTTGCAAATCCTTTCACTACAATAAGACCTAATCTGCCGAATGTCATAGGTTCAATGTCGAAATCACGAACTACAAAACTTGTGAAATTGTGGCGTGCAACCTGGAAGAGTAGTTCATTCACCGATGTGCTGTCCGCATCAAATGCTATTACAAAGTATTGAGGGGTGTCCTTTGCCGCTTCAAACGGAGTAAGTCCGGTAGAGTCGTTCAGCGCGGAAAGTGAATCATTGCTTAGGCGCATATCCCATATCATTCCTCTCACGTTCGAACTGCCGCCTTCCAACTTCCTCCCTCGTGCTATTTGTGTTAGAATGCTCGATGCTGTGGGTGTTATATCCGTATCCGGATAACGTGCGAGCATTTCACGGAGCACTTCTTTGAATTTATCATAATTCTTATCGGTCAGATACGATAATGCATCTATAAACATAAACTTAGGCACAATTTTTGAAAGCGGATATTTATCCATTATCTCTGTGTATGCTTCATGTACAGCGGCATTATTGTTATCTAAATAATTACGATATGCTTTGTCATACATTTCTTCCTGATCATCTTCCATGTGGCGCAACTTATCCAAATAGTTGGGATCGCGCATGGCAAGTCCATAATTCGTCTCTGGAAAATGATGTAATATAAGTTGTCGGTATTGTTCGGCAAGTCCGCTGTTGCCTGTACGCATATATATGAGATACAAATTGTAATACGTTTCAAGGCGGTATTCAGTATCCGGATACTCTCTTAGAAGACGGTCAAACTGACTTATTGATGCTGGGAAATCTTCAAGTTTATCCTTGAGAATAAGTCCCATATTATACAATCCTTCCTGTATAATATTGTGGCATACTGCAATTTCATCCTCTGTCGTCGGAATCTGTGCAAGATAATACTGCGCTTCTCCCGGATTTTCAATCCCTTTGAGCTTCGTATTTGTAGAATCGGAATTTTCTATGCCTGTGATAGAATCGTTATCTTCGTCATATCCGTCCTCAAAATCCGATGTGGAAAATGTAGCTTTATTGCGACGCCGCCAGTCATCTTCCAATTTGCGATTACCCCATTGTCTTTGAAATGCTGTCTTTCCCGCATTCTTGGTCGCGGTATTGTAAAAATACCACGAATTATCAGTATTCAATGTGTAGTTTGTAGGTGCGTTGGTATTATTGCCAAACACATTCCCTTTTGCCGCCTGTTCCGCAAGATATTCTTCTCGTCTCGCCTCTTCTTCTGCTTCCCGCTGTTGTTTTACATATTCGTCGGCAAGACGTTGTGCTACTTTCATACGATCCTCATCCGAAAGTTTGGATAGGGCAAGCAGTGAGTCCTGCAATTGAACATTTTGTGAATACACGGCAAGCTCGTCAAGTTTATCCGACCGCAATTTCAGAGTGTTGTAGTTTGGATAATCACTACTTAAAAACGTTATCGCTTCGGCATAGCACGGTTGTGCAAGGTCAAATCTGCGTTGGTCAAAATATAAACCTCCCAAGGTGAGGTTTGCCATCGCTTTCTCCACTCCGTTACGTGTGCTTTTTGTCACGGCAAGCCTGTAATTTTCAATAGCTTTGACTGTGTCATTGCGCGACAGATACAGATTTCCTATTGCATAATATATCTGGTCGAGATACTCTTTATTTTTGTCATATTTGGTCATCGACTTCAAAGAATTCACTTCTTTTTGGATATTGGCGCCGATATATACTTCGCTCTGTTTTATGCGGGCATTAAATTTTGTTCGATATGGGGTGTTTGTGCCGCTTCCCGCCTTTTTAAATGCCGAATATGCCGACCCCTTTTCATCCATTGAAGCGTAGAGCTGACCCAATAGAAAATACAGACGTGGTTTCTGCCCTCCGGATGCCATTGATGCCGCTTTCGATATGTATGGTATCGCTTCTGCATTACGTTTGCTTCGAATCATATAGTCGCCCATGGTGATATTGTAGATTTCCTTCAGCGACTTTGTCGTCAAATCTTTCTCCTTAATATGCATCAGTAAGTTGTCGGCTTCCATTAGCCAACCTTCCGAAATATAGCTGCGGGCCTCCCATATCTTTGTCTCCAGCACCAGTTCTGGCATCCATGTAAAATGACGTGATATATAATGAAACGTTGCTGCTGCTTCCGTAAATTTCCCATCCATAAACTGTGCCTTACCCATAAGATACCACGCATTATGGATAAACGGATTATATTCATCTCGTTTCAGATACTCACGATATCGAGGATCTCGCATCTTGCTCGGGTTTCGTTTCGGGCGTTTCTTTATCGAGTGCAGTTGTATCGCCTTCTGCATCTTCTCCACCGTACGGTCAAAGTTTGCCGATGGGTGTGGGGCCGAATTATTTGCGTATGACTGTGCCGGATGAGTATATAGTGTTAGTTGAGTATAATCATCGGCATAATTGTCCTCAACGGCTTTTCTCTGTTCCTTATAATGCTCCGACCCGTTGAAGTACACATTATAGCGCGTCGTAAATGCTTGGTAAAACCTGGAATATGCCGTGTTCTTGTTTGTGCTGCAACTATTTAACGACACACATATCAATGTCCACAACATCACAAATTGCAGTACACGATAGCATCGATATGTGAATCGTCGTCTTGTCATTTGGCATTTAATACATTTTTATACACCTCCACCGTTTGCTCTGCAATATTATCCCAATTATATTTCCCCAAATCATAATTGCATGGTTTCTTTTGCGTATCAAGCACACGCTCTATTGCTCGTTTAAACGATTCGAAATCTCCTGCATTGGCATAGTTGTCTTTTGATAGTTCTATGATATGCGTCGCGGGGATATCTGAAGCAACAATTGGAAGGTGATAACTCATCGCTTCAAGCAAAACCATTGGGAAGCCTTCGTGTGTTGATGATAGCACATACATCTTGGCATTGGCGTACAACTCTGCCAGATCAGTGCCTGTCGTATATCCTGTAAATATCGTACGGTTTTTTGTGTCAAGAGATTTAAGATAATCGAGATAGCCGGTATTATGGTCTTGACTACCTGCTATAACCAACGTTATTTCGTTATCCATCGCCTGTATTGCCTTAATTAAAGTTTCAAATCCCTTTTCCGGAGTCAGGCGACCAACAGCCAGAATATATCCATTTGGGGTAATATCCCATTTTGTGAGGAAATTTATGCTCGATGGTTTTTCGGTGATATTAATCCCGTTTGGTATAACTGACGACTTCAACGCAATAGGTGTGCTATATTTGGCTCGTTGAAATTTGTTTACAAAAATTATGTGATTCGATGCTTTTAACGATATCTTTTCACACAACCTTAACATTACTTTGGCTATGCACCCCCATTTACTGTGTTCATAATTTGGACTATGATACGTAAGCACTACTTTTATTCCGGCAAGTCGGAAAATTGGTGCCATCATACCGGGGCCTATATTATGGATATTTACCACGTCCACACGGTGCATTAATAAATGAAATGTACATAAAATGGTGTGAAATAATGCTTCTACACCTTTTATTTTAGTCGAAGGTAAATCAACAAACTTGACACTATTATATTTTTTGGTGTACGATAAGCTTGTAAGATATGGTTTACGTCTATAAACTCTCGTTGTGATGCCTTTTTGCGCAAACCGTGGTATCAATTGCTCGCAATGACTTTCTACACCGCCTTGTACATAGGGGAAACCTCTAATTCCTATGATAGCCAAATTCACTGTACCCTCTTTCCCCATTTCTTAGCAAAGATTAAATTACTATTACCTGTGAATACGCATGTTATTCCCAGCATATATCTTTGCCACGTGCAATTCGTATCTTATTTTTAAGAATCCACATTATTGGAATCCAGGGTCTCCGCTTCATGTCATGACGTTCGGTTACTATGAATGCACAATTTCGTTTGCAGTTCTTCACCAGTTCCATCGCATCCTTGGCTTTTTCACTGTTCATGATTTCTTCAAACGATTGCTCTTTTATATTTCCTATAATCCATTCTTCTCCCGAGCCATTGCACGGACTCACATTTCCCCATGGATCTATAAAAAAGAAGTCGGTCAGAGCACCGCATGCGGGACGATATGTGCCACTGTCGCCTCTCAATCGGCGGTGTATTGATCGATTAAAGAAAGCTCGCCCATAATCTTTCAATCGGTTCTTTAATCCGCGTCGTTTTGATGTCAGAAGTGCTTTTACAAACAATTCATGCTGCTTTAGTGCTTCCTGACTTTCTATCTGGTTGTCATTCTTGTGAAAATACCACGAGTTGTGCACTGTGGAATTTCCAAGTTCCACATCTAAGGCAACACATAGCTCATAAAGATGTATTAGATCTTTATAATTGTCAGGCGATATCACCACCGAAAATCCGATATTCTTGCATTTGGTTTTTTTTAGTTCAAGTATAGTTCGCAATGCATGGTCAAATCCATTCACCAACCCCCGTTTTTCATCGTTAATTTTCGGCAATCCTTCCACACTTACTCGTATAAGTATATTGGGATATTTGTTTGCCAATTCTACGATTTTCTCAGTATTATATCCATTTGTACTCAGTTCCAACAGTGATGACTTAGGATAGAGTATCTCAAATATTTTATCGATATCTTTGCGAAGGGTGGCTTCTCCTCCGGTTATATTTATACGCAAACCGCTCGGAAGCCTTTTGTAGTACTCCGAGTCAATTTCCTCAGTCTGCTTAGTAGGATACTGCCAAATGTTACACATATTGCACTTGGCATTACATCTGAATGTTGTAATTAAACTACCTTGAACTATATTTTTCATCTTATTCTATCAACGAATGATAGTGCGTATTTATTTTATAAATATAGATATTTTTCCGGTCATTTTTTTGCTGCTATCAATTTCTGTTATTTCCAAAGAAACGTAGCAAATACAAGAATAAGTTGATAAAATCAAGATATAAATTCAATGCTCCGATTGTTGCAAGTTTGCCAACCGACTCTCCCGGAGTCATCGCTGCCATACGTTTGATTTTCTGTGTGTCCCATGCAGTTATGCCGACAAATATTGCTACACCTATAAAACTAACCACATAGTGTAATGTCGAATTGTGTAAAAACAGATTCACAACACCTGCTATTATCAATCCTATAACACCCATATACAGGAATGTACCCACTTTGGTAAGGTCGTTCTTTGTAAAATATCCGTATATGCTCATAGCTGCAAAAACACCGGCTGCTATTAAAAATGTAAATGCTATTGATTGGAGTGTATAGGCAAAGAATATCACCGAAATCGTTAATCCGTTTACTACTGCAAACAAGTAGAACAAAAGCGTGGCTACCGTTTGAGAAATCTTGTTGATTGCCGATGTGATTGCTATTACAAGTCCCAATTCAACGATTATAAGTGCAAAGAATGAAAAATTACCGCTAAATATCATTTGTGTTATTGCACTGTTGCTGACTACAAACCAAGAAGTGGCTGCCGTCACTAATAATGCTAAAAACATTTTAGTATATACTACTCGCATCACAGCTGATACGTATGCATCCAATGCCGAGATACTGGAACTATTATTGTTGTTATACGATTCCATAATTTTCAGATTTTAATATTGTTTTTAATATTGTTTAATTCCTGATTTACATGCGTGGTGGAACTTCGATTCCCAGCAATTCCATGGCACGGCTCACAATATTTGCCACGTTACGCGATAAAATTATACGAAATGCCTTCACATTGGCATCCGATTCCTTGAGCATAGGGTAGTCGTGGTAATACTGGTTATATTCTTTCACCAGGTCGTATGTGTAGTTCGCTATCTGAGCCGGTGAATAATCGTTGCCTGCCGATTTTACTACCGATGGGAAATCAGCTAATAATTGTATTAATGAAACTTCCTTCTCATTCGGTTGTACGGTATTAAGATTCACATCCAACGAAATGCCTGAATCCTTAGCCTTACGTAGCAATGACTGGATACGTGCATAGGTATATTGTATAAATGGCCCCGTATTTCCATTGAAATCTATTGATTCTTTTGGATTGAAAGTCATGTTTTTGCGCGGATCCACTTTAAGTATAAAGTATTTCAATGCACCAAGTCCTATCATCCGCGCTATGTCGTTGGCTTCATCGCTGTCGCAGCCGTCGAGTGTAGCTCTCTCACTCATTGCATCTTTTGCATCAGCAACCATCTTGTCCATGAGGTCATCGGCATCCACTACAGTTCCCTCTCGCGATTTCATTTTTCCTTCCGGCAGTTCTACCATGCCGTATGAAAAATGCACAAGGTCTTTTCCCCATTCAAATCCAAGTCGGTCAAGCAGTATTGATAGCACTTGGAAATGATAATTTTGCTCATTTCCAACCACATATATCATCTTATCTATTGGATAGTCTATGTAGCGAAGCTTCGCTGTGCCTATATCTTGTGTCATATACACCGATGTGCCGTCGCTGCGGAGCAATAGTTTGTGGTCGAGACCCTCGCCTGTAAGGTCAGCCCATACCGAGCCATCATCTTTCCGATACATATGCCCTTTTTCAAGACCTTCGAGTACCTTCTCTTTCCCTTCGAGATATGTTTCGCTTTCGTAATAAATTTTATCGAAACTCACTCCTAAGCGCTTGTATGTCTCGTCAAAACCGGCATATACCCAGTCATTCATCATTTTCCATACTGAGCGAACCGACTCATCTCCTGCTTCCCATTTCTGAAGCATTGCGCGGGCTTCAAGCATCAATGGGCTTGCGGCTTCTGCCTCTTCTTTTGTCATACCTGTCTTGACAAGTTCTTCAAGTTCCGCCTTGTAATGTTTGTCAAAAAGCACATAGAAGTCGCCAATCAAGTGGTCGCCTTTTTTACCGGTTGACTCCGGAGTGGCGCCATTTCCCCATTTCTGCCATGCAAGCATTGATTTGCAGATATGAATACCGCGGTCATTAACAATATTAGTTTTAACCACCTTGTTCCCGTTAGCTTCGAGTATTTTCGATAACGAGTAGCCAAGTAGGTTGTTACGCACGTGTCCGAGGTGTAGCGGCTTGTTCGTATTCGGTGATGAATACTCCACCATTACAAGTTTGCTATCAGGTGTTACCGGCGTAAATCCATAGTCGGGTGTTTCATCGATATGTTGTAATACATTCGACCAAAAAGCAGGCTCAATTACGATGTTCAGAAATCCTTTTATCACATTGAATGATTTAACGGCATCGCAATTCTCCTGTATATATCTGCCAATCTCTTCAGCAGTAGTTTCCGGATTCTTTTTCGACATTTTCAAAAACGGAAACACTACTACGGTGAGATTCCCTTCAAATTCTTTCTTAGTAGCTGTTGGCACTACACTATCGGCTGTTATGGAAGCATTGTATAGCTTGTTTACAGCTTCTGCCACCGATGCTGATATGATGTTATCTATCGACATAATTCGTATTTATTTTTCCGGTTGCAAAATTAGTTAAATCAGAGCAATTAGACAAATATTATTTACACGGCCACTTGACTTAAATAGGATAATAATTACTGTTTGCAGCGTTTTATTTACTAATTTTGCCACGTTATTTTACATGTAAAACGTGTTGAGGGCAAAATTTGTTTTAATGTTATGGCAACGACTGTTGATTTTTCTCCCGATTCTTTAACAACCCTTTTCGATGATGCTCGTGCGCGTGAAATTCCGCTGGCAATCTATCGGCCGTCAGATTTGTCGGTAGTACCGACTCCTGTGATTTTCAATCATGGATATGATAAGCATCGCGAGATTAATGCCCATTCGTACCTTGATTATGGTTATCTATGCCGGACCCTCGCTGATGCAGGCTATTATGTGATTAGTATTCGTCACGATTTGGATTCCGATCCGCTGTTGTCGATGGAGAAACCATATAAGATTAATCGCATGTCTTATTGGGAAAAAGGAGAACAAAACATACTGTTCGTAATAGATTCACTCAAGAAACTATATCCGCATTTCAATTGGGAAAAACTCGCTCTTATCGGGCATTCCAACGGAGGGGATATGGTTATGCTCACAATTACGAATCATCCCGATTTGGCGTTTAAAGTCGTGTCGCTCGATCATCGTCGCATGCCTATCCCTCGCACAATTCATCCGAATATTCTTTCATTGCGCGGTTGCGATTATCCTGCCGACGCAGGAGTCCTTCCCAACCTTATGGAACAAAAAGAGTATGGTATAAAAATTATTTCCATGCCGGATGTGCGGCATAGCGACTTTGGTCTGCAAGGCACAGATTTGCAACACTCTATGATTTCTGATATAGTTCTGCAATTTATGCGATAGATATATTAAATCTTTGGAATATAAATCAAATTAGGTGCTGTTTTATTTGCATTTGCAGGCGTATTGCAGTAATTTTGCATCCCTAATCATCAAAAATATTTCTATTATGGCATTACAGTGCGGTATTGTTGGACTCCCTAATGTGGGTAAATCCACTCTTTTCAATTGTTTGTCGAATGCAAAAGCGCAATCTGCAAACTTCCCGTTTTGTACTATCGAACCTAATGTGGGTGTTATTACCGTGCCCGATGAAAGGCTCAATAAACTCGTGGAAATGTGCAATCCGAAAAGTGTCGTACCGGCCACAGTTGAAATTGTTGATATTGCGGGTCTGGTAAAGGGAGCGAGCAAGGGCGAAGGTCTGGGTAATAAATTCCTCGCAAACATTCGCGAAACAGATGCCATACTTCATGTGCTCCGTTGCTTTGACAACGACAATATTACTCATGTCGATGGTTCGGTTGATCCCGTGCGCGATAAAGAAATTATTGATTATGAATTACAGATTAAGGACCTCGAAACTATAGAATCTCGTTTGGCTCGTACAATAAAACAGGCGCAAACAGGAGGAGATAAGCAGGCAAAAATGCAAGCAGAGGTGCTTACAAAATTTAAAGAAGCCCTTGAACAAGGTCTCCCGGCGCGTTCTGTGCACTTCGACACGGTAGATGAACAGCGTTTTGCGCACGACCTGTTTTTGCTCACATCAAAACCTGTTCTTTATGTTTGCAATGTCGATGATGCTTCGGCTGTGAACGGTAATGCTTATGTTGATGCTGTCCGTAAAGCCACGGAAGGTGAAGACGCCCAGATTCTCATTGTTGCGGCTCAAACCGAGGCCGATATTGCAGAACTTGATACTTGGGAAGAACGACAGGAATTTCTGAACGAAATAGGTCTTCAAGAATCGGGAGTTAGCCGCCTTATCAGAGCTGCCTATGCTCTTTTGAATCTTCAGACATACTTCACTGCAGGACCTGATGAAGTTCGTGCGTGGACGTTTATGCGTGGTAGCAAAGCCCCGCAATGTGCAGGAATTATACACACTGATTTTGAAAAAGGTTTTATTCGTGCAGAAGTTATCAAGTACGATGATTATGTAAACCTCGGTGGTGAGACTGCCGTGAAAGAAGCCGGGAAAATGAATGTTGAAGGTAAGGAATATGTTGTGCAGGATGGTGATATTATGCACTTCCGCTTCAATGTATAGTAAACTCAATACGTACTGTTAATTCTTAATACAATGGCTAAGAAACTATTTACTTTTGTTATATATATACTCGCTATAATTCCGGTCATAGTTGCTAACGATTCTATTGATTATCGTCCTAAATTTCACGGTGCCATCAGAGGTCGTTGGGAACTTGAAACAGAAAGTGGCGAAAGCCGTTTCCAGATGCGATATGCTCGCTTGACGATGGAAGGTAATATTGCCCCTAAGATTGATTACTTTGTGCAAACCGACCTTTGTGATCAGGGACAATTTAAGATTCTTGATGTGTATGGCAGATATTCATTTGCTAAAGGATTTCAATTTCAAATAGGGCAATTCCGTATGCCATTCGGTGTGGAAACGTTCAGCGCACCGCAAAACTATGTGTTTGCCAACAGGGCCTTCATGG
>JAFLTZ010000066.1 GCA_022509045.1 Muribaculaceae bacterium
ATCCTGATGAAATAGGATTTGCAGGGAACTATTCAGTTCAAGGATGGATAAATAACAAAACTGGTACATTTAAAGATAAAATAACAGGTGAAATAAGAGCAGTTTCCGAAGGATGTATATTAATTGATATTACGCAATGGGATAAATTTATTGATATTTTTAAGAATAAAAGTGACATTGTTGGTATAATAATAAATCGATAATTAGGAATGTGGAAAATAATATTAATTGTGCTTATATTCATATGTAATTTGCAAAATCTTTTTGCTGTTACTCATGAATTTGATGAGATTTTGAAACTTTACCATATTGATAGAGATAGTATTAATCGTTTCGATTCTGAAGGTAAAAAAAAAGGATGTTGGTTTACTAAATTAAGTAATACCGAGAGCTATCTCGTGATGTCATATTATTTAAATGGAGAAGTGTGTGGTATTACTCGTTTTTTTAAGAAAGTTGATGATAGATATATTTTAGATTCATATGAAATTCCAGTTAGACCAGGGAGTTATGGTATGTCAATGGATAATTCCTATAATGAAGTTTCTTTTATAGTAACGTGTATTTCTCCAAATATAAATTTTAAAATTCAACAAGAAAAGGTTAAATACTATGGTCCAAACACGAAGCAAGGATATTTATATATTTATGAAAATACAGGCAGAATAATAAGTGAAGGATGGATTATTTTTGATGAAGATAGTTTTATTGTAGATTCTTATAATGTAGGGATATGGAAATTTTATGATGAAACCGGTAATATAACTTACAAAGATTATGGTAACAATGTAGGACAGTAAAATTATAATTTCATATTTTATTAATTAGCACAGGATTTTATCACCCCACGTGGGACAGCCACACAAACAACAAAATTTTATCAACAGAAAGCAGAATAATCATGACTCTATCACAGCACATCAAAATACTAATCTCAGCATTATTGCTCGTGGCGGCATCCCTTGCCGCCACCGCCACTCTGAATATATATTCCTTTGATTATTTAAACATCCCCCGGGACAGTAATTGTTGGACAGATCCGTTCCAAGGCTCAGAAGCAATTATTTGTCGAACCTCGATTTGAAGATTTTCGGTAGTTTGATGTCGCGTATAACATCAAAAGGATTATCGAAATCAAATTTAAACACAATCCCTACACCTTGAGTAGTAAGCGCACTCTTGATATAATAATTCTGGTCATTGTAATAGTTATAGGCTTTAAGCCGGACATTTCCCCCTCGGGTAAGCAGATATTCTATATCGAAATCTCCGATAAAATTCGTGCTTGAATTATTCATCGAGTTATCACGATAGCCAAAGTTGCCATTCAGCAGCAATCTATTGTTTAACAACTGACTTGACAGTGCCACATCAACTTCCATATCAGAAAAATCGCCTTTGTTTGTTCGAAAATTCGGAGCAATTGACCAATTGTCACTTATCTGACCCAAGATATTGCTTAACTGCGATGAAATGGTGGACGATGCCACATTGGCGAACTCATTGCTATTTGTTGTAGCACTCATATATTCAGGTGTGTAAAAGCGATTTAGGGCAACAAGATACAAAATCTGGCGATTCATCATATCATCTGTGCTCACAATACTTTTCACTTTTCTATAGGCTTCTTCCGAAAGTGTCGGGAAATTCAAATCAAATTTAATTGACGGTTGCTCTATATCCCCTTTTGCCTGAAGCACGGCTTGAACCGGGACATTGGTGCGATTCAAATCCTTATCCAATGCGAAAGAATCATCTAAGTCTGTAAGACTTGCATTCAGTTGATACACTGCTGTTATATCCATAACAGCATCGCCCGGGCTGCCCTGAAACGTAATGGAACTCCCCTCGTTTATGGTAAAATCTTTGATTATAATATCTTGGAGTGTAAAATTATATGCACCTTTATTCAATGTATATTTCCCACGCATATAAAAATCATTATCGGTTGAATTATATCCCATACTCATATTTCCTCGACCGGTAGCACGTATTTTATCGCCACCTGCAGGATCCATTACCAACGTAATATTCATATCCGGATTAATCTCGGCCTGCACATTTACATTGAGAACGGAAGTCCCGTCTTCCTCCTTTTTCTGTCCGCGTTTGATAGCCTTGACAGATTCCGGCACCGAGTCGATTCCCTCAATAATCAAACTGCGATTTCTATCGGTAAAAGTAATAAAATTAAAATCATTTGCAGCTTCATTTCCCTTCATCACATACGTAAACGATGAGCCATACGCCGATGTCATATTCACATCTATGTTAACCACACCCGGTTCCCCTTTCACAAATGCATTACCACTACCAAATATTGTACCATACCACTGCGGACTCATCGCAGATGTAATATCATAGCACAACAAATTATTAGCCTGCAATATTCCAATATCAATCGACGCATCGTGAAATGCATTATGGCGTACACACCCTGCAAGCCGGGCTGTGTTACCAAATTTGTCGTTTATTGTTATTCCATCCAAAGAGATATAATCCGGCAATATGTGTACAGAATCGGTACAACTATATATAGTATTTAAATAATCAATTTTCAGTTTGAAATCCTCTGCCATTAAATCTCCCTTAAAATTTATAGTTTTAAAATTACCGAAAAGAGTACCATTGCCACTTGCCGTTCCCGACACATAACTTGTAAAAGCCTCCATATATGGCAACAAGAACTCCACAGGAGTATGCTTAACCTTAAATTCGAGATACAGAGAATCCTTCGACGGGAATATTGAACCATCAACGTATGAATTTTCGCCATTGTGCTGTGCTATCTTTGCATTAAGTTCTATACCCATTGTTTCATTGTTCCACCGGCTTGCAATATTTGTGTTTCCCAATACGCATCCGTTATATGAAAGGTCTTCTACATAAAACCGTTCCGTGGCAAGCGTCGGAATTTTACCGAACAAATTCGATGCCCAAAATTCACCGGTTCCTTTTCCGCCGAATGTCACATTTGGAATTTCAAGTGTTTCAAACACAAAATCAAGATTGATATCATGCAAATTGACAAACAACTGATCATCCGGGTCGGGAGAAATGTTACCATCAATCTTAACAAACTGCTTGTCGCATCTCGCTTCAAAACCATCAATCATCAACGATTTTCCCACAACATCTATTTTTGCCGGTTTTAGTAACCAGGTAGTGTCGTTAAATATCAAATCCGATTTCATAACATTCACCGATGCTGTCAAAATATCATCGACAACATCAAATGAAGTTTTAGCCTCCACATTACCATAAAAGTCTTTAGCTACATTTACCTTCCAACCCACATTGGAATACAAGGCATCTTTCACTCCATTTAATGACATACTCAGATCCACCATCCCTCGCTTTGCAGGGAATGAGGTATTCAACGACAAGTCTGCATAATGTTTAGCGCCATTTATCACAAATGACAAACGCGAATTTTCTATCAATTTATTCTTTTGAAGCAAATATGGGATTTCCGTATATAATGAATAAAACGAAGAGTTTCCATCCACATTTCCCGACAAGCGCACCGGCTGCATCAAGCGTACCGGAATGTTGAACACATCATAAACTTCTTTATCAGGATTAAGTGCTATTTCGTAGGTAAACGCATTGTTTTCTATTGTTTTGGGGCGTTCTTTATTATTCAGTATCAAAGGTGTCAACGACGGGAACACCTCCGCAATCGAATTTTTAATAGTCCACGGAATTGATTTAAAATGATAATCACCGGAAATGTTGGCCTGCAACATATCAGAATCCACAATTATGCTCTTTGGCAGGTTATCACCAAATGCGTAAATACTAAAGTGGTCACTATAAATACCTTTTCCCTTCTTATCAACAAACCGGATATTATCCACCACAAAATTTCCGGTAATATCATCAATACTCGCTCCACTCACATCGGTGTGCATATCAAACGAAAGAGAATATCCCCGATACTTATCTGTGAGAGCAAGAGCATTAAAATTCAGATTCTCTACCTTAAGTCTTGCACTCGCCGTATAATCCTTTTTATTATCAATATCAAATCCCCCTATAAAGTCTATTACAGCATTTTTATCGTTAAGTACTATGCTTGCCTCATACTTTTTATCACTTTGACCAAAAGCATTTAATGTCAAATCCTGATACTTGTACCCATTTACAGTGGCATCGGTTACTAAAGCCTTCACATCAAATCCCAACAGTTTTTGATTTTTAACTGAAACTTTAGCTTTCATGTCCATACCTATATAGTCGAGATTATATTTCCCTCTTGGCAGTAATTCTGATGTATTTATTCCATTCGTGTTGATATTTGCTGTCAATCGCAACACTTGAGAAGTGGTATCACGATTTATAATACCATCAAAGTTTAAATTCCCGACATCACTTTTTACATTCCCTTTTACAACGTTATGTATAGCCGATATTTTTCCTGAGGCATTCAACGACACATCGCCAAGCGACAATATTCCGGATTTTGTTTCGTGTGATACCTTTTCAAAGGCATTCAGTATATTGCTCAAAAGACCTTGTCGAATTCTCATATTTACTTTTTCAACCAGCACTTCTGCATCATTTGCCTTTGTAACATTCTTCACATCAGCCGTAATCTGTAAATCAAAATCGCCACTGCGCTCACCAATTTCAAATCTGTCGATTCGCAAATTGTTTACTGACCCGGAAGTGTGTAAATTAAAATCAAATTTATTGTTAAAGTTAGACAGCACCGGCAGGAATGGTGAAAAATCAGAGACACCCACATAACTATTTCGCGTGTTAATATTTACCGCAACACTATCCAGATTGTTTTTTATTCCATCAAGCGACTCTATTCGTTCCTCAAAATCATCAAATTCCAAGTGCGAATTCGGAAAATCTAACTGCAAACCCCGCACCGATATCAGAGAATCGCACAGCGAAATTTGAGCGGTAAAATCTTTGAGAAACATTCCCGAGTGCTCTTTCATCATCAGCCTTTTCACCCATACCTTAAGTTCTTTATCACTGAGACGAGGAATTATTACGTCGGCCGTAAAGTTCCCTACATACACGTGATTAACATCAAAACGATTTTCTTTTTTTGCTTTATTAAGCACGTCATAAGTAAGTACGCCTTGACGAATAACCACATTGTATATTTTAAAATCAAACTTGGTCTTATTATCAGATTTAGGCTTTCTCAAATTTGCTATAATCGGCTCAATGTTTAACTGTGCTCCCGCGCTATCACGCCATAAATGAACTTTAGTTCCTAATAATTCAGCATAAGTAAAAACCATTTTACGATTCACAGCTAATTGATATAAACTAAGTCCGGCACCTATTTCTCTTACACTTAATGCTTTCTTAGGCTTAATAGAATCCGCATTTTCTATTATCAAATCAACATTCTGTGCAACAAATTGTTTAAATGGCTTTATGTATAATTTACCAATTTCAACTTTTGCACCAAGCAAATTAGAAAGCTCTGATTCAGCAATGTCACGGAGTGAATTTTGCACTATCGGCAAACTAATTATCAGATATAAAAAAGCATATAATCCTATCCCTGCTAAAAACAGAGAGAACATACTCACGCGTAAAAATTTATATACTTTACTTTTACGCAAAATTTTTATAGCCGATATCAGTATCTTTTTCATTCAAGCACAAATTTACTGCAAAAGCACGGAGTATCAAATACAAACAGCTATTTTTTTATTTTTCATTTTCAGTTAGCGATTTATTTACAAAATGTAGAATAAAAACAACTTCAAATAAAAGTCTTTTCTAAAATAATGTTAAAAATGAATATTTTTTTATCTTTTTGTTTGCAGATTAAAAAACTATCACTAACTTTGTATCGTGTTTTTCATGGTATTAAATTTAAGGTTAATTGAGATTGGTTGTCGGGAGACAACCATTTCTTATTTATATCAACTTGAACACTAAACTTAAAGACAATAAAAAAGCGCTCTTTTGTATCGGAGAGCGCTTTTATTTGGCTGTTATTTCAACGGGATTTTTGCAACCCGGCGTTCATGCCGTCCTCCTTCAAAATCAGATGACAGAAACGTTTTAACTATTTCAATCGCTTCAGCATTAGAAATAAAACGTCCGGGCATAACCAAAACATTTGCATCATTATGCTGTCGGGCAAGTGCAGCCAACTCCGGTTGCCAACACAATGCTGCACGAATACCTTGATGTTTATTAAGAGTCATATTAATACCATTCCCCGTGCCGCAAATAGCAATACCAAGCCCACATGAGCCATTTTCGATAGCTTCAGCACAAGGATGTGCAAAATCAGGATAGTCACAACTGTCAGTAGAATATGTCCCGAAATCTTCATATTTGACATCAATAGATTTCAAATATTCTATTACAGCCTGTTTCGTTTCAAATCCCGCATGGTCGCAACAAAGTCCAACCGTCTTTCCTGTTAATGTTGCCATATTCATTATAATATTTTATTGTCCTTGACCGTGACAGTTTTTAAATTTTTTACCGCTACCACACGGACACGGATCATTTCTTCCCACTCTCGGACCTGCAATAATCGGCGCTACCGGACCTCTTGGTCCTTGAGGTGCCGCAGCAGCAGCTCTCTGTGCATCTTGCCCGGGGTATTCTTCTTTTTGAGCTTTATAACGATTCACATCCGGGCGTCGTTGCATCTGTTCTTCGCGTACTTGCTGTGCCTTTGCTTGTTCTTCCTCACTTATAACCGGCACCTGACCGCGCATCAACATCGAAATTGCTTTCTCGTTGAGTTTGTTAACCATTGCCTTAAACAGTTCAAATGATTCCAATTTATATATTAACAGCGGGTCTTTTTGCTCATAACTTGCATTTTGCACAGATTGTTTAAGTTGGTCCAAATCTCGCAAATGCTCTTGCCATGCATTGTCAATCGACATCAACAGAGCAGCCTTGTGCCACATTTTTACAATCGAACGACACTGAGTATTATAAGCCTCAACAAAATCAACAGAGATACCTATACGCCGTTTCTGACCTATTATAATAGGCACCTGCATCAAACCTTTCGCCTCCGGTTGGTCCGTATGAATTTTATTCACAACTTCAAACGTTGTTTCCGCCATTTTATCACCGCGAGTCTTGAATGTAGCTACCACGGCTTGGTATAAACTATCCACAACATCTGCCCTATTCATTGCACGGAATTCATCTTCGGTAAATGGCATTCCGATGGCAAATATACGGAGCACGGCAATAGTGAAATCATTGTAATCGTCTGCCGAGCTATATACATCGGCAAGATTTTCAATGGTATCGTAGAACATATTCATGATATCAACACCGATTCGCTCTCCCATGAGTGCATGATGGCGTTTTGTATATATCACATTTCGCTGTGCATTCATTACATCATCGTATTCAAGCAAACGCTTGCGAATACCGAAATTATTTTCTTCCACACGTTTCTGAGCTGTTTCTACTGATTTTGACATCAAATTTGACTCAATACGTTCGCCCTCTTTGAGCCCCATTCTGTCAAGTAGTTTCACAGTTCTATCACCGGCAAACATACGCATCACATCATCTTCAAACGACACATAGAAGACAGAACTGCCCGGGTCGCCCTGACGACCGGAACGCCCACGCAACTGGCGATCGACACGACGGGAATCGTGACGTGCAGTACCAATAATAGCCAAACCTCCGGCTTCTCTCACTTCAGGTGTCAGTTTAATATCCGTACCGCGACCTGCCATATTGGTAGCAATAGTCACCTGCCCACGACGACCTGCCTGTGCTACAATTTCGGCCTCCTGTTGGTGACGCTTCGCATTGAGCACATTATGCGGTATGTTACGCATGGTGAGCATACGGCTCAAAAGTTGAGAGATTTCCACTGATGTAGTACCCACGAGCACAGGTCGTCCTTTTGCCACAGTTTCCTCTATTTCCTGTATAACGGCCGCATATTTCTCTTTTGCTGTTTTATACAGGCGGTCATTCATATCCACACGTGCTATCGGGCGATTAGTAGGTATGGTCACCACATCTAATTTATATATATCCCAGAACTCTCCGGCTTCCGTTTCAGCGGTACCGGTCATACCGGATAACTTATGGTACATTCTGAAGTAATTCTGAAGAGTAATAGTAGCAAAAGTCTGTGTTGCCCCCTGAACTTTCACATTTTCTTTTGCTTCTATAGCCTGATGAAGTCCGTCGCTATAACGGCGCCCCTCCATAATACGCCCGGTTCCTTCATCAACGATTTTCACTTCGTTGTTGATAACTACATATTGAATATCGTTTTCAAACAAAGTATATGCTTTCAACAACTGTATTACCGTGTGAACGCGCTCCGACTTGATTGAATAATCTTGCAATGCTTCATCTTTTTTTGCTTCAATTTCCTCTGCCGACAATGGCAAAGCCGCAATTTCCGACATTTGAGCAGTGATATCCGGCAATACGAAGAACTGCGGATCACCTGTATTTTGTGCTAAAACATCATTTCCTTTATCAGTTAGCTCAACGCTGTTATTCTTTTCATCTATGATGAAGTATAACGGGTCGGTTACTATATACATTTCTTTTGCATTGTCCTGCATATATTTTGCCTCGGCTTCGAGCATAAGCGGGCGCATACCGTCCTGACTAAGGAATTTAATGAGCGGACCATACTTTGGCAATCCTTTATACGCCCGATACAAAAGCAAAGCACCTTCTTCTCTTTCTTTTTTGTCGTCGCTATTCACCTTTGTTTTTGCATCGGCAAGTATTTGAGTAACGAGCTTACGCTGGGCATCATACACTTTTACCACATTAGGTTTATATTCCATAAACATCTGGTCATCGCTCTTTTCCGTTGGTCCGGATATAATAAGCGGTGTACGAGCATCATCAATAAGCACAGAATCCACCTCATCGACAATTGCAAAATTATGCGCACGCTGCACCAATTCTGAGGGCGTGTGTGCCATATTATCGCGAAGGTAGTCAAAACCAAACTCATTATTTGTACCGAATGTAATATCTGCATTATACGCTTCGCGACGTTCTTGTGTGTTTGGTTGCGTTTTGTCGATACATGCTACAGATATTCCGTGGAACATATACAACGGCCCCATCCATTCGGAGTCGCGCTTAGCAAGATAATCATTCACAGTTACAACATGCACACCATTACCCGTCAATGCATTAAGGAATACCGGAAGAGTTGCTACAAGCGTCTTTCCCTCACCTGTTGCCATTTCTGCAATTTTTCCTTGGTGCAAAACGATACCTCCTATGAGCTGAACATCGTAATGTACCATGTCCCACGTAATTTCATTTCCACCTGCCATCCAATGGTTGCGATAAACTGCTTTGTCACCATCAATTGTCAAGAAATCAGCTCCATTTCCTGCCAATTTTCTATCAAAATCAGTTGCCGTAACTTCTATCAACTCATTATCCTTGAATCTGCGAGCGGTCTCTTTTACAGCGGCAAACACTGAAGGCAATTCCTCATTAAGACGGTGCTCTAATTCCTCGAGTATTTCTTTTTCAATATGGTCAATTTCTTCCCAAACCGCTTCACGTTTTTCAAAATCGAGGGTTTCAACCTCTGCTTTTAGCTCTTTAATTCTATTTCGGCGCTCCGATACTGAATTCTCTATTCTGGCTCTCGCCTCTGCCACTTTGGCGCGCAATTCATCATTAGATATATTTTCCAGTGACGGCGACACCGCCTTGATTTGCTCTACCAACGGCATAATTTTTTTCAAGTCGCGTTTCGACTTATTCCCGAACAAAGAGCCTAATATTTCTGTAAATCCCATATTATGTGGTGATTATTTTGTTTATTATTTATTCGCCATACGGCTTAAATCTCACGAAATGCAAAGTTACAAAAAAGATTACAATTGTTTGCATTTAGATATAAACATTCTAAATTACACAAAAAAATCACACCTACCTTCTCTCTTAAAATAATTCTATTTTCCTCCTCCAATCTTTTTTCTTAAAAATCCGGATGAATACACTTGTGGGTGTAATAAAACCAAAAGACACCTTAAATGTCGGTGTCTTTTAATTACTATTTTTTTATTATTTTTGAGAAAACTTCGCCTTGATAATTTAGTCCTTCGATCACAATCTCGAGGTTGGCGTTGCCTG
>JAFLTZ010000067.1 GCA_022509045.1 Muribaculaceae bacterium
GCAACACCACCGACGTGGAATGTACGAAGTGTAAGCTGAGTACCCGGCTCACCGATAGACTGAGCAGCGATAACGCCAACAGCTTCACCTTTTTGTACCATTCTATTGTTGGAGAGGTTGCGACCATAACATTTAGCACATACACCTTTTTTGGATTCACAGGTGAGAACGGAACGAATCTCAACTTGTTCGATAGGCGATGCATCAATTTTATCGGCAGCGACTTCATTGATTTCTTCACCGGCAGAAACAATCAATTCGCCAGTAATCGGGTCGAACACATCGTGCACAGAAACTCGACCAAGAATACGTTCGCCAAGAGAAGCAACTACGTCTTCATTGTTTTTAACTTCAGTGCAAACGAGACCACGAAGTGTGCCACAATCGTCTTCAGTGATAATGACATCGTGAGCGACATCGACAAGACGACGAGTAAGATAACCAGCATCCGCCGTTTTAAGAGCAGTATCGGCAAGACCTTTACGAGCACCGTGAGTAGAGATAAAGTACTCAAGCACGGAAAGCCCTTCCTTGAAGTTAGCAAGAATCGGGTTTTCGATAATCTGTCCACCTTCGGCACCACTCTTTTGCGGCTTAGCCATAAGACCACGCATACCAGAGAGCTGACGAATCTGGTCTTTAGAACCACGAGCACCAGAATCGAGCATCATGTAAACTGAGTTGAAACCTTGCTGGTCGGCAGAAATCTGTTTCATCAAAGTTTTTGTAAGCTCGGCATTGACGTGAGTCCAGATATCGATAATTTGATTGTAGCGTTCGTTATTGGTAATGAAACCCATAGCGTAGTTATTCATTACCTCCTCAACCTGCGCATATCCCTCTTGCACGAGGCTTTCTTTCTCAGCCGGAACAATAATATCACCAAGGTTAAATGAAAGACCGCCTTTGAATGCCATCTTATAACCGAGATTCTTTATATCGTCGAGGAACTGAGCAGAACGAGTGACACCACAAGTTTTGATAACTTTACCGATGATGGTACGGAGAGATTTTTTAGAAATAATCTCGTTAACATAACCGATTTCGGTAGGAACATATTGATTAACAAGGATACGACCAACAGAAGTGTCGTGAACCATTTTATCAACTATATTTCCACTATCATCGAGGTCTTTAACAATAACAGAAATCGGAGCGTGAAGAGAAACTTTACCTTCATTGTAAGCAATTTCCGCTTCTTCTTCGCCATAGAAAACAAGACCTTCGCCCTTGTCGCCTTTGCGGAGTTTAGTGATGTAATAAAGACCTAAAACCATATCCTGAGAAGGGACAGTGATAGGGGCGCCGTTGGCAGGATTGAGGATATTATGGGCACCGAGCATAAGCATTTGAGCCTCGAGCACGGCTTCATTGCCAAGAGGCAAGTGCACAGCCATCTGGTCACCGTCGAAGTCGGCGTTGAACGCAGTACAAGCCAACGGATGCAACTGGATAGCTTTACCTTCAATCATTTTAGGTTGGAATGCCTGGATACCGAGACGGTGAAGAGTCGGGGCACGGTTAAGCAATACGGGATGACCTTTCATCACGTATTCGAGGATATCCCAAACAACAGGTTCTTTTCTATCGACAATTTTTTTGGCACTCTTTACAGTCTTAACGATACCACGCTCAATGAGTTTGCGGATAACGAATGGTTTGTAAAGTTCAGCTGCCATATATTTAGGGATACCACATTCGTGCATTTTCAACTCAGGACCAACAACGATAACAGAACGAGCAGAATAATCGACACGTTTACCAAGCAAGTTTTGACGGAAACGTCCTTGCTTACCTTTCAAGCTATCGGAAAGAGATTTAAGCGGACGGTTGGCATCGGTCTTAACGGCGCTTGACTTACGAGAGTTATCGAGCAAAGAATCAACAGCTTCCTGAAGCATGCGCTTTTCATTACGCAGGATAACTTCCGGAGCTTTGATTTCGATAAGTTTTTTGAGACGATTATTTCTGATAATCACGCGACGATATAAATCGTTGAGGTCGCTTGTAGCAAAACGACCGCCATCGAGAGGCACGAGCGGACGCAAATCGGGCGGAATAACCGGCACAACTTGCAAAATCATCCATTCCGGGCGGTTTCGCTGACGAGAAGCACGGAATGATTCAACAACCTGCAGACGTTTTAGCGCCTCAGTTTTACGCTGTTGTGAGCCATCTGTGCTTGCGCGGTGACGCAATTCGTAGCTCAATTCATCGAGATCGAGAGTAGAAAGCAAATCGTTGATTGCTTCGGCACCCATTTTGGCGATGAATTTATTAGGATCGGTATCAAGAAGAGCTTGATTTTCTTCCGAAATTTTTTCTAAAAGTTCAAGATATTCGTCTTCGCTGAGGAGGTCCATTTTCTGGACACCGAATTCTTCAGCAATACCCGGTTGAGTAACGATATAACGTTCGTAATAAATTACAGAATCGAGTTTCTTAGAAGGCAATCCAAGAAGATAACCGATTTTGTTAGGAAGCGAACGGAAATACCAGATATGAGCCACGGGAACAACGAGTTTGATGTGTCCCATACGTTCGCGGCGCACTTTTTTCTCAGTCACTTCAACGTCGCAACGCTCACAAGTGATACCCTTGTAGCGAATGCGTTTGTATTTACCGCAATGACACTCATAGTCTTTAACTGGACCAAAGATATGTTCGCAGAACAATCCGTCGCGTTCCGGCTTATAAGTGCGGTAGTTGATAGTTTCGGGCTTGAGCACCTCTCCACTTGAAAGCGAAAGGATTTCATTAGGAGATGCAAGACCGATAGATATCTTTGAAAAGTTACTCTTTATTTTATTATCTTTTCTAAAAGCCATATTTATAGTTCCTTATATAAAGAGTTATTATTCTAAGTTGATGCTCAAACCAAGACCTCTAAGCTCATGCAAAAGCACATTGAGAGATTCCGGGATACCAGGATTAGGCATAGGTTCACCCTTAACAATAGCTTCGTAAGCTTTGCTACGTCCGGTGACGTCGTCACTCTTGATGGTGAGTATTTCCTGGAGGATATGAGATGCGCCGAAAGCTTCGAGCGCCCAAACTTCCATTTCACCAAAACGCTGACCACCAAACTGAGCTTTACCACCGAGAGGCTGCTGAGTGATAAGAGAGTACGGACCAATGCTACGAGCGTGCATCTTATCTTCAACCATGTGCCCGAGTTTAAGCATATATGTAACACCTACGGTAGCAGGTTGGTCGAAACGTTCACCGGTACCACCATCATAAAGATATGTTTTACCATAACGCGGGAGTCCGGCTTTATCAGTCCATTCATTAAGGTCGTCGAGGCTTGCACCATCGAAGATAGGTGTGGCGAATTTCTGACCTAATTCGCGACCAGCCCAACCGAGAACAGCTTCAAAAATCTGACCAATGTTCATACGAGAAGGCACACCTAATGGGTTAAGGACTATATCGACAGGAGTACCATCGGCAAGGAACGGCATGTCTTCTTTTCTAACGATACGAGACACAATACCTTTATTACCATGGCGACCAGCCATTTTATCACCTACGCTAATTTTACGCTTCTTAGCAATATAAACTTTTGCCATTTGCAAAATGCCAGAAGGAAGTTCGTCGCCGATAGTGATATCGAATTTTTTACGACGCATTTCGGCGATACATTCTTTATTTTTGCGCAGATAGTTGATTACCGTAGCACGAATAAGTTCATTCTTTTTAGCATCGGAAGTCCACTTACCGAGATTAATTTCGTTGTAAGCCAACCCTTCGAGCAGAGATTTGGTGAACTTAGCACCCTTAGGAATGACTTCGATACCGAGATAATCTTTAACACCTTGAGAAGTCTTACCATCGGTGATAACGAGCAATTTTTCGACAAGTTTCTGCTTGAGAGCATCCATTTTTTCTTCATACTCGGCATCAATCTTAGGAAGGATGGCATTTGTAGTCTTCTTAGATGTTTTAGTTTTAACAGCCTTAGAGAAGAGCTTAGTGTCGATAACAACACCTTTGAGAGAAGGAGTAGCTTTGAGCGAAGCATCCTTCACATCACCAGCTTTGTCACCGAAGATGGCACGAAGCAATTTTTCTTCAGGAGTAGGATCGGACTCACCCTTAGGAGTAATCTTACCGATGAGGATATCACCCGGGATGATATGCGCACCAACGCGCACGATACCGCGATCGTCCAAATCTTTGGTTGCATCTTCACTTACATTAGGGATATCTGATGTGAGTTCTTCAGCACCGCGCTTGGTTTCGCGAACCTCGAGAGTGTATTCATCAACGTGTACAGATGTAAGAATATCTTCAGCCACAACACGTTCGTTGAGTACGATAGCATCCTCATAGTTGTACCCTTTCCAAGGCATATAGGCAACTTTCAAGTTGCGCCCGAGGGCCAATTCACCATTTTCGGTAGAATAACCTTCGGTGAGAATAGTACCTTTCTTGACACGTTGTCCTTTTTGACAGATAGGACGCAGGTCGATAGTGGTACTTTGGTTAGTTTTGCGGAATTTCGGAATAGAATAAACCTTCAAATTGTCTTCAAAACTAACAAATTCTTCGTCTTCAGTTCTGTCATAACGAACCTTAATAACGGCAGCATCTACATATTCAATCACACCGTCGCCTTCAGCTGTAATCTGAGTGCGTGAGTCACGAATCAACTGCCCCTCGAGACCAGTGCCCACAATTGGAGCCTCGGAACGAAGCAACGGCACTGCCTGGCGCATCATGTTAGAACCCATGAGAGCGCGATTGGCGTCGTCGTGTTCAAGGAACGGGATGAGCGCAGCCGCAATAGAAGCGATTTGAGAAGGAGCGACGTCCATGAGTTCGACTTCGTTAGGCACAACAATCGGGAAATCGGCATCAAGACGAGCCTTAACACGATTGCGAACAAATGTACCATCATCATTAAGAGGAGCATTGCCTTGAGCAATGATTTTGCCTTCTTCAATTTCTGCAGCAAGGTAAACAACCTCGTCGTTATTGAGATTAACTTTAGAATCCTCAACCTTACGATACGGAGTTTCTATAAAACCGAGATTGTTGATTTTTGCATATATACAGAGTGAACTGATAAGACCGATATTAGGACCTTCAGGAGTTTCGATAGGACAAAGACGCCCATAGTGAGTATAGTGTACGTCGCGGACCTCGAAACCTGCACGTTCACGTGACAAACCACCAGGACCGAGGGCCGACATACGACGTTTGTGGGTCATTTCGGCCAGCGGGTTGGTTTGATCCATGAACTGAGACAATGCATTAGTGCCAAAGAATTGGTTTATAACCGATGAAATTGTTTTAGCATTGATAAGATCGGTAGGCGCAAAAACTTCGTTATCACGCACATTCATACGTTCGCGCACAGTACGCGCCATACGAGCCAACCCCACATTGAATTGGGTGTATAGCTGTTCACCAACGGTGCGCACGCGGCGATTGCTCAAGTGGTCGATATCATCAACATCGGCAGTAGAGCTAATTAATTGGATAAGGTGCTTGATGATTTCAACAATGTCTTCTTTTGTAAGCACGCGGACATCCATTGAGGTAGTCAGGTTGAGTTTCCTATTGATACGGAAACGTCCTACATCACCCAAGTCGTAACGTTTTTCAGAGAAGAACAAATTGGTGATAACCTCGCGCGCCGAAGCATCATCCGGTGGCTCGGCATTACGCAATTGTCTATAGATATAGTTGATAGCCTCTTTTTCAGAGTTACTTGTATCTTTGCTAAGAGTGTTGAAAATAATTGAATAGTCGTTTGTGCTAATATCTTCTTTCAAGAGAAGTATAGTTTGAACGCCCGATTCGAGAATGGCATCGATATTGTTTTCATCGATAACAGTGTCGCGATCAAGAACTATATCAATACGCTCGATAGAAGAAACTTCACCGGTGTCTTCGTCAACGAAATCTTCGAAGCGAGTATTGAGGACACGAGCAGCGAGTTTGCGACCAATAACTTTCTTAAGATTCGATTTATTGACCTTAATTTCATCGGCCAAACCAAAGATTTCTATAATGTCTTTATCGTTTTCCAAACCGATGGCACGAAGCAAAGTCGTAACCGGAAGTTTTTTCTTGCGATCGATATAGGCATACATGACATTGTTGATATCAGTAGCAAACTCAATCCAAGAGCCACGGAATGGGATAATACGCGCAGAATATAATTTAGTGCCATTGGCATGCACACTTTGTCCGAAGAAAACACCGGGAGAGCGATGGAGCTGAGAAACGACAACACGTTCAGCACCATTGATGACAAAAGTACCTTTCTCGGTCATATAAGGGATGGGACCAAGATAGACTTCTTGTACTTTTGTACTGAACTCTTCATGGTCGGGGTCGGTGCACGACAATTTTAGGCGAGCCTTTAAAGGCACGCTATAAGTTAGACCTCTCTCAAGACATTCAGCAATAGTGTATTGAGGCGGATCGATGTAATAGTCGAGAAACTCGAGTACGAAATTGTTACGAGTATCTGCAATAGGAAAGTTTTCAGCAAAAACTTTGTAAAGCCCCTCATTCTTGCGTTTCTCTGTTGGAGTATCAAGTTGCATAAAGTCTTGGAAAGACTTAAGCTGAACTTCGAGAAAGTCGGGATAAGGGAGTGGATTTTTGACAGAAGCGAAGTTTACGCGTGAATTTTCGAATTTGAGTGACATTGAGACGAAAGTTAAAGTGAACTCAGAATAAAAAATAGCACAAAAAGGTTAAGAATCGACGTAAGAGTAGATTCTTAACCTATTTACCTAAAAATCAGGTGTATTATTTAAGTTCAACTTCAGCGCCAGCTTCTTCGAGTTGTTTTTTCAAACCTTCAGCATCAGCTTTAGCCAAACCTTCTTTGATTACGCTAGGAGCGCCATCTACGAGTTCTTTAGCTTCTTTAAGGCCTTGACCTGTAAGTTCTTTAACTAATTTTACGATAGCCAATTTGCTTGCACCAGCGTTTTTAAGTACCACGTCGAAAGAAGTTTTTTCTTCAACAGCAGCTTCAGCTGCAGGACCAGCAGCAACAGCAACAGCAGCTGCAGCAGGTTCGATACCATATTTTTCTTTTAAAATTTGAGCTAATTCGTTAACGTCTTTAACTGTAAGGTTAACCAATTCTTCTGCAAGAGCATTAAGATCTGCCATTTTAGTATAGTTTTAAATGTTTTGTTTTAAAATTAAAAATTATTTATTAGAAAGAGTCTCAAGGATACCGTGAATAGTCTGACCTGAAGACTGAAGAGCTGAGATAACGTTCTTGGCCGGAGATTGCAGCAATGCAATAACGTCGCCGATAAGTTCGTTCTTGCTCTTAATACTTGCGAGAGTATTGAGTTGTTCAGGACCCACATAAACGCATTCTTCAACAAATGCAGCTTTCAAAGCGGGAAGAGTTTCATCCTTTTTACAGAAATCCTTAAGCAATTTAGCAGGAGCATTACCAGTGTTGCTTAACATCAACGAGGTAGAGCCTTTCAACACCGGATAAAGGCCACTGTAGTCAACATCGCTCGCATCCATAGCCTTCTTGAGGAGAGTGTTTTTAACTACGAGGAGTTTCACATCCTTACCGAAGCAAGCTCTACGGAGTTCGCTAGTTTTTTCAGCGTTAAGACCGGTAGTTTGAACCAAATATATTGCGCTATACTCTTTGAGAGTGTTTGCAATTTTTTCTATGACGAGTGTTTTATCTTCCTTTCTCATTTTTTCTAATCATTAATTATTCATCGATAGATTTAACATCGATCTTAAGACCAGGACTCATTGTACTTGAAAGATAAATGCTCTTCAGATAAGTACCTTTAGCTGTTGCAGGCTTAAGCTTTATCAACGTATTAACAAATTCTTTAGCGTTATCCCTAATTTTTTCGGGGTCGAAAGAGACTTTGCCAATAGAGGCATGCACTATACCGTTTTTATCGACCTTGAAGTCGATTTTACCTTGTTTTACTTCTTTAACGGCTTTAGCAACATCTACGGTAACAGTACCGCTCTTAGGGTTAGGCATCAATCCGCGAGGACCGAGCACACGCCCGAGCGCACCGATTTTGCTCATGATAGCCGGCTGAGTGATGATAACATCGATATCAGTCCAACCACCTTTGATCTTTTCGATATATTCGTCAAGACCAACATAATCGGCACCGGCTTCCTTAGCACCGGCTTCAGCGTCGGAGGAGCAAAGCACGAGAACACGAACCTGCTTACCGGTACCATGAGGTAACGACACGACGCCACGTACCATTTGATTTGCTTTACGAGGATCTACACCAAGACGTACATCGATATCTACGGAAGCATCGAATTTAGTGAAGGTGATTTCCTTTACTTTTTCTGCAGCTTCCTTAAGAGTGTAAATTTTCCCAGCTTCAATCTTCTCTAAAGCCAACTTTTGATTTTTTGTAAGTTTACCCATGACAAATTGAAGTTTTAATTGTTTTCAGGGAATGCACCCTTTACAGTGATACCCATGCTTCTTGCTGTACCAGCGACCATTTTCATAGCCGATTCAAGAGTAAAACAGTTCAAATCTGGCATTTTGTCTTCAGCAATAGTCTTTACCTGTTCCCAAGTGACTTCACCTACTTTTTTACGGTTAGGCTCAGCACTACCGCTTTTGAGCTTAGTAGCTTCGAGCAATTGTACCGGCACCGGAGGAGTTTTAACAATAAAGTCGAAACTCTTGTCGGCGTAGTAAGTAATGACAACCGGAAGAATTTTACCGGCCTTTTCTTGAGTGCGGGCATTGAATTGCTTGCAAAATTCCATAATATTGATACCCTTAGAACCCAAAGCAGGTCCTACTGGCGGTGAAGGATTAGCCGCTCCACCTTTAATCTGCAATTTGATCTGTCCAGCAATTTCTTTAGCCATTTTTCTCTCTGTTTAATTGATTTTTTTAGAAACACGCGAATCAATCATAGCAGGTGCGTAACCACCGCAACAAGATATCAAACGCGCTCTACCTGCGAATTTTCCAACTCGAGCGGGGTTTTACGCCCGAATATCTTCACCATTACTTTGAGTTTTTTCTTTTCCTTATTCACCTCTTCAATAACACCGTCGAAACCGCTGAAAGGCCCGTAATTGACCTTAACGTTTTCACCAACGATGTAATTGTTAGCTTCGTCATAGTCAGCGTCGGCGATTTCATCGGCAAGACCGAGCATGCGTTGTACTTCGGAAGCTCTTAGCGGTTCCGGAGCACTACCCCTACCCTTTCCTCCGAGGAAATCAATAACGTTAGTCGTATTACGAAGTTCATGCAGCACTTCACCCGTGAGTTCAGCTTCAACAAACACATAACCGGAATACAAGTTACGCTCTTTGAGCACTCGTTTTCCGTTGCGCGTAGTATAAACCTTCTCCGTAGGTATTAACACCTGACTTACAAAATTACCGAGTGGGGAATTTTTGATTTGAGCATCAAGGAGTTCTTTCACTTTAGCTTCTTTCCCCGATATTGCGCGAAGCACATACCATGATTTCTTTTGTTCCGCCATTGTAATTTCTACTACATTGAATAATAAAAAAGACTCACTTTAAATATGCGTATCGGATTACCCAATAGCATAGATAAAGTCCATAACGTTTTTGAACACCAGATCAATAATCAGTATAATTATCGAAATTATAATGGAAGCAATCATAACAAGTACACTGCTACTGATCAATTGGCTTCGAGTTGGCCAAGAAACCTTATACACGAGTTCGTGATAAGATTGCTCGATATCCGTAAATAGTTTTAATTTTTTCATTTTAATAAATAAGTTAGCACGGGAAGAGAGGCTCGAACTCCCGACACCTGGTTTTGGAGACCAGTGCTCTACCGACTGAGCTATTCCCGTAAATAAAAGATGGCAGAGCCAAATTGTAGAGCAACGAGCTCTGCCATCAATATAATGATTAACTAATATTAATCGAGGATTTCAGTAATCTGACCAGAACCTACAGTACGACCACCTTCGCGGATAGCGAAACGG
>JAFLTZ010000068.1 GCA_022509045.1 Muribaculaceae bacterium
AGATAACCCTTATTATTGATGGGGTTGGATGATTGAAGTAAAAATATTTATCAAAGAAGGTTAATCAAGCTGTAGGTTCCGATCTCGTAGCTACTTCTGCTGTAAATTTCTACGAGGGGGTTACTCAAAAAGAAGTAGAAGATTACTTCGACAAAATCAAAAATGCAAATGATGAAGAACCGATATCATATGGTCTTAACACTAAAATTGTGAAAAAAGATGGTGTTATAGAAGAATTACCGTACAAAATTGGGGGATTATACTCCAATGCAATCGGTGAAATTATATATTGGCTCAGCAAAGCCAAAGCAATTGCAGAGAATGAAACTCAGAAAAAAACTATACAGCAATTAATTGAATTTTACATCACGGGAGATTTAAGAACATTTGATGAATATTCAATAACATGGGTTACTGATACTGAAAGCCGCGTAGATTTCATTAATGGATTTATAGAATCATACAACGATCCATTAGGCATGACCGGCTCATGGGAATCAATCGTGAATTTCAAAAATGAAGAAGCTTCGCACCGGACAGAAGTATTAAGTACAAATGCAAAATGGTTTGAGGACCATTCTCCAGTAGATCCTCGCTTCCGGAGAGACAAAGTAAAAGGTGTGTCAGCAAAAGTAATTACAGCATGCATACTTGCCGGAGACTCCTACCCCGCTACACCAATAGGCATTAATCTCCCAAATGCAAATTGGATTAGAGCTATACATGGTTCAAAATCAGTAACACTTGAAAATATTACCGATGCTTATGATAAGGCATCTCAAGGTAATGGTTTTAATGATGAATTTGTATTGAATCAAAGTGACCGGGAACTGTTGGAAAAATATTTATTTATCACTGACAATCTTCACACTGACCTGCACGAATGCCTCGGACATGGCTCTGGAAAGTTATTACCCGGTGTTGATCCTGATGCTTTAAAAGCTCATGGCTCCACTTTAGAAGAAACGAGAGCAGATCTTTTTGCTTTATATTATTTAGCAGACCCTAAACTTATAGAACTTGGACTCCTTGATAATAAAGACGCATATAAAGCTGAATATTACAAATATATCCTCAACGGACTTATGACTCAACTCATGAGAATAGAACCTGGTAAAGATATAGAAGAAGCACACATGCGCAATAGAAAACTCATAGCTGAATGGGTATATGAAAAAGGGACTCCGGATAAAGTGATTGAATATGTTAAGCACAATGGCAAAACTTATATCCAGATCAACGATTATGAAAAACTGCGCACACTATTTGGAGAATTATTAAAGGAAATTCAACGCATTAAATCAGAAGGCGACTATAAAGCCGGTGAAGCATTAGTTGAAAAATACGCTGTTAAAGTTGATTCTAAACTACATAAAGAGGTACTCGATCGATATGAACACCTAAATATTGCCCCATATAAAGGATTTGTGAACCCCATATATAAGCCAATTTTTGACGAAAATGGTAATATCGTAGATATCACATTGGATTATACAGAAGGGTATATTGCCCAAATGCTTAGATTAAGTAAGGATTACTCTCCTCTCACAAAAAAATAAAGATATCGCATGTTATGATAATTAATGATATCAAAAAAACTTTATTTATGTACCGGAATGGAGTGGTCGCCGATTCTTTAAGAGAATCCGGCGACCCTCACCATACTATATTTGGACTATTATTACCACAACTTACAGAAATAGCCAATACTATTAGTAAGGATAAAAACACCGCATCTCTACTTTGGGAGCAAACCACATCAAGAGAGTGCAGGTTACTCGCTCCCATGATATTTCCATTTGATGAGTTAACTCCAGCTATAGGAAAACAATGGATAAACGACGCTATAAGCTATGAAGAAATAGATATTGTCTGTTTCAAACTATTAAGCCGCGTTCCGTTTGCCATAGAGTTAGTTCAAGACTTTATTAAGGAAAATAACAATAATGACAATTACTCCTACGCCGCTTTGCGATTAATTCTAAATCTGATAGCGCAAGGTAAGCTCCAAAAGAGTGAAATACCGAGGGACATGCTGTCATCATTCTCATCATCACACAAAGAATCTATCAAACAGCTACTTAAACAAATTCAAGAATATTGACAACTTGTATCTTATGCTTAAAACGATAGTTAGAGATTATTTTTTATTATAAATTACATAATCAATAGCTTTCTCTATCTCTTCTTTTGGATAAGCACCTGTAATTGCCTGAGGTTTTTTGCCTACAGGAACAAATAAAATCATCGGAATTGATGATATACCAAACGCCTGAGAAAGCTGCGGCGCTTTATCTACATCAATTTTATAAAAATCAATTTCCCCTTTATATTTTTTTGCCAGTTCATCCATAATAGGTGCTATCTTTTTACATGGACCACACCATGTGGCATAAAAATCAATTACGGCAGGCCTTTTGCCTTTAAACTTCCACCCCATTATTCCATCTTTATAATCACTCACATTATCTACAAATTCAGATTGTGTAAGAGAATTTACCTCACCTGCAATCGGAGTGGCAGCATACACGTGAAACATCAAACCTAATGACGCTACACAAATCAAAAGTAATATTTTTAGTCTCATAATTAAAATCACTTATGCCTACAAAATAAACTGATTAAAAGATTATTGATAAAATCATATTCTTTGCCACCAATTTATACTGCAAATATACAATAATCTGCGTAAATTATTTATTGCTTGGTCTATTTTGATTTCTTTTGTAAATAAACTATTTTTGCAATATGACAAAACGATGATGCAATGAAAATAGCGCTAATAGTGGCAGGAAAGACCCCAGACGTATCACTATCTAAAATAATTGATGATTACACAAAACGTATAAATCATTATGTTTCTTTTGACATTATCAATGTGGGAGAAGCTCGAAACACTAAAAATCTAACCATTGAGCAGCAAAAATTTGCTGAAGCTCAGTTAATAGAAAAAAAACTTGATTCATCTGACTACATTATTTTACTTGATGAAAAAGGTAAAGAATTTAGTTCAATGGAATTTTCAGTAATGCTTGAAAAGAAAATGCATTCAGTGGGTAAAAGACTCGTATTCATTATCGGTGGTGCATACGGATTCGACAAAACAATATATGACAAAGCACACGAAAAACTTTCACTATCAAAATTAACATTTCCTCATGTGTTAATACGTCTATTTTTTGTTGAGCAAATATATAGGGCTATGACTATTATGCGGGGCGAGCCATACCACCATGAGTAGTTTATTCGATAAATAAATCTGATATAATATCGTCGGATGTTAAAAAACCAATTTCGGTAAGTACTAACCTTTCGTCTGTCAACTCTACTGCTCCACTTTCTACCCTTCTATGAGTTTTTGATACTAATAAGGACCATGCATCAGCCCCAAACTTATCCTCATACAACTGCCTTTGTATTCCTTGAGAGGTACGTAATCTGGTGAGAATGTAATCATTGTGTATATCTTTCTTGGATTCAACCTCTTCTACATAAAAAATTTCACAGTTGGACAATGTCTTAATATACTTTCTCACATCATTTGGGTTGTATCTACGAATACAGTTCCCGTCATAACTATGAGCAGATGGTCCAATACCCACATACGGAGTCCCGTTCCAATAAGACGAATTATGCAAAGAACGGTATCCCGGTTTTGCGTAATTTGAAATCTCATAATGCTCGAACCCCGCATTACGCAAAGATTCCGAAACTATAGAATACATTTTTATGTATGTATCTTCATCAATTTCCTTTATCATACCATCATTTCGCATTCTATATAATAAAGTATCCAGCTCATACATAAGGCCATAACACGAAATATGCATAGGAGATAAATCCAATATTTTATCAATTGAATAACGGAGTGTATCTATAGTCTGAAGTGGAAGCCCAAACATAAGATCAATACTTATATTATCAATGCCACAATCTCTGAATATAGATACCGAATCTACTACTTTTTGAGATGAATGACGACGAGAAATAGCTCTAAGCTCCGAATCCACCATCGACTGTACGCCAATACTCACTCGGTTGCAGCCAGCTTTTTTAAACATATTAACCTTTTTCTCTGTAACATCGTCCGGATTCATCTCCACGGTAAATTCATCTAATGGAGATTTACATAACTTGTCACTTATATTTGTAAGAAAGGGAGCTAAAATTTTATCATTAATAATAGATGGTGTGCCACCACCTATATATATAGTTCTTAAAAAATCAAAATTAATTTCAGAATAACGCAAGTCAATTTCCTTTTCTATAGCTTTAATAAAATCGCCATGTAAAGGAGATGCAACTATTGAGTAAAAATCACAATATGAGCACTTAGAACCACAGAATGGGATATGAATATATAGTCCTGACATAACATTTGCAAAATTAATAAAGCTATTCAAATTATAAAAACATGTTATGAAAATATGTTTTATAACATAAAAATAAATTAGAATTTCTGAAATAATATCGCTAAATTGCGAACGAAAATAGCAAAAATACAAATTATAATACATATACATATGAAAACTTATAAAACTCAACAAATTAAAAACATAGCTTTACTTGGTAGTAAAGGCTCGGGAAAAACCACGCTCGCGGAAGCAATGCTTTACGAGTGTGGAGTGATAAAACGGAGAGGAACAGTAGAAAACGGGAATACTGTTTGTGACTATTTCCCGGTTGAAAAAGAATATGGTTATTCCGTATTTTCCACCGTCATGTATGCAGAATTTGGCGATAAAAAATTGAATGTGATAGATTGCCCTGGCATGGATGACTTTGTTGGAAGTGCTTATACTGCATTAAATGTTACTGATACCGGTATTATTTTAGTTGATGCTCAATATGGTGTAGAAGTTGGAACTCAAAATATATTCCGCACAACAGATGAATTACACAAACCTGTAATTTTTGCACTTAATCAACTTGACGGTGAAAAGGCTGATTATGAGAATGTGATGGCTCAATTGAAAGAGATTTTTGGCAACAAAGTCGTTCCAATTCAATACCCTATTAATTGCGGAGCTGGTTTTAACTCAATGATTGACGTTTTATTGATGAAACAATATACTTGGGGTCCTGATGGTGGCGTTCCTAAAATCACTGAAATTGCACCGGAGTATATGGAAAAGGCTCGTGAACTTAACAATGCACTAATTGAAGCAGCTGCAGAAAATGATGAAACTCTTATGGACAAATACTTTGAACAAGGAATGCTTTCTGAAGAAGAAATGCGCGAAGGTATCCGTAAGGGGCTTATTGATAGGAATATTTATCCTGTATTCTGTGTGAGTGCTCTTCGTGATATGGGCGTACGCCGCATGATGGAGTTCCTCGGTAACGTAGTGCCATTTATTGACGAAATGCCTGCACCAAAAAATACTACCGGAGTAGAAGTTAAACCATTATCCGACGCTCCAACAAGTATATTTGTGTTTAAAACTACAGTAGAGCCACACATCGGAGAGGTTTCATACTTCAAAGTTATGTCTGGTACATTAAAAGTTGGTGCCGATCTCAATAATATGACAAGAGGGAGTAAAGAACGTATCGCCCAGATATATTGCACCAGCGGTCAGATTCGCACTAATGTTGATGAATTATATGCAGGTGACATTGGTGCTACCGTAAAACTAAAGGATGTGCGCACAGGAAACACTCTAAACGAAAAAGGATGCGAGCATATATTTAACTTTATAAAATACCCCGCTCCTAAGATCCAACGTGCCATAAAACCTGTTAATGAAAGCGATGCAGAAAAGCTAAGCGAAATTCTCAATCGCATGCATGAGGAAGACCCGACATGGGAAGTTGAACAGTCTAAGGAACTGAAACAAACAATTGTGTCCGGGCAAGGTGAGTTCCACCTTCGTACACTTAAATGGCGAATTGAGAACAATGATAAACTCAATATCACTTTTGCAGAGCCTAAAATTCCTTATCGTGAGACTATAACTAAAGCGGCACGAGCCGACTATCGTCATAAGAAGCAATCAGGAGGTGCCGGACAATTCGGTGAAGTTCACCTTATAATTGAGCCATATTATGAAGACGCCCCACTTCCTGACACATATAAATTTGGTTCTCAAGAATATAAGATGAGTATTCGCGATACTCAAGAAATTCCATTGGATTGGGGTGGAAAGCTTGTTATCCACAATTGTATTGTAGGTGGCGCCATTGACGCTCGCTTTATTCCTGCAATTGTAAAAGGTCTCATGGACCGTATGGAACAAGGTCCGCTCACTGGTTCATATGCTCGCGATGTACGTGTATGTATATACGATGGTAAGATGCACCCGGTAGATAGTAATGAAATCTCATTCCGCTTGGCTGGTAGAAATGCTTTCAGTGAAGCATTTAAAAACGCGAATCCAAAGATTCTTGAACCAGTATACGATGTTGAGGTACTTGTTCCAAGTGATAAAATGGGAGATGTAATGAGTGATTTACAAGGACGCCGTGCTATTATTATGGGTATGTCAAGTGAAAAGGGTCTCGAAAAAATCCAAGCGAAAGTTCCTTTAAAAGAAATGGCCTCCTATTCAACAGCTCTCAGTTCACTCACCGGAGGTAGATCTTCTTTCACTATGAAATTTGCAAGTTATGAACTTGTTCCTGGTGACGTACAAGAAAAACTCCTCAAGGAATATGAAGCATCACAAGTAGAAGAATAAACTATACAGACTTAATTAATAAGCCGGCACTCAGTTTCAAAAGTGCCGGCTTACGTTTTAATCATTAATTGTACACACTGTTATCACTATTTTTCCTTTTTTAACAATAGCATTGCCCAACGATTTTTATCGTTGCTCTTAACTACAGTCAGACCATATCTGTTAGCTGCGTCTTCAACAATAGGTATATCCTCAATATAAAAGCCACTTAGTTGCATATACCCACCTGTTTTGAGTGCTTTTGAATATTTATCAATATCTTCAACTATTATATTCCTATTAATATTGGCAAAGACGTAATCATATACACTAATATCATACATTATTGCAGAGGCGTCACCCAAAACAAGATTTACGATATTTTCAACTGAATTTATTTCAATATTTTCAATTGCATTTTCGTATGCCATTTCATCTATTTCAACACCCTTTACCGATTTTGCGCCTCGCATAGCTGATAAAATAGCAAGCACCCCTGTACCTGTACCCATATCAAGTACACTCATATTAGTCATATCAATGTCAAGTATTTGCGTAATCATTAGAGTTGTTGTCTCATGATGCCCCGTGCCAAATGCCATTTTCGGATTTATAACAATATCATATTCCGCGTGCGGATAATCCTTGTGAAAACTGCTATGAATTACACATCTATCAGCTATAAGAATAGGTTGAAAATAATTCTTCTCCCATTCTTTATTCCAATCCTCACCAGGAATTAACTCAGCTTCAAAAGCTATTTTTGATTCAAATGGATATAACATCATTGTACTTTTTATTTTCTCTTCACTATACAATTCTTGCTTTACATACCCAATAACAACCCCGGCTTTTGTATCAAAACTCTCAAAATCCGCGTTTTCCCCAAGTAATGCTGCTAATATATCGCATTCGTATTCATTAATGCTTCCACCTGTTACCGCAAATGATACTTTATAATAATCATTCATAATTATTGATTGTAATGAACTATTCTTGTATATCATTTATGCTTTTTACGCCATAACTGAAATACTATTTTTGATAACTTATATCCAAGCATCAAATATTGCATTATTTTTATATTTCCAAATAAGTCTTTTACAACTGAAATAGTCTTCCATTTGAATCCAAAGGGTGGAGTCATCTGTTTAAACACCTGTGTAATACGCCCATAAACAGTCTCACGCGCAATTACACACTGAGCAAATAATGCAGTCCTTTCCGCTCTCATTTCGTCAAGAGTATAACCTCTCCACTTATTTTCTTGTGTATTATTCATCTTGTTTTTTATTATTAGTTGGACCATCAAGAAATAGTTTTGACAAATAACGAGCTATAGGATTAAATATTAATTTCACTCGCAATAAATATACGATCAAACCTATTATCAATAAACATCCTGCAGAAATAAGCAAAGCCCAATGGTAACCTCCAACAAGATTATGAATTGAAAATATTAATGACAATGATAAGTAAAACAACGCCATTGCCCCTATTACTAACATTATCACACTAATTGATAATGTTGATAACAAAATCGTTAACTTTTCAGTGGCGGTAATTTTTGCGTATGCTATTTCTATTCCTAAATACGATTTAATGTATCCACAAAATTCCGAAATCGCACCAACAATTCCCCTATTTTCATCCGAATTAGTATTCATAAGTGTTGTTTTGATGCTCAAACTCTCGACAAAAACACCATTTTGAATGATGCTTTATCGAGAATCTGATTGTAAAACCTTTTAATTTAATCTACTTACCTTTAATTTGCGTCATAAATCGAGACACCAAATCATCTAATTCAACATCAGAAAAATCCAAACCTTTTTTCTTTAGTGTTTGCTTGATTCTTTCCCGCAGTTGTTCGCCAGACTCCGGTGCGAAAAGTAATGCCACTGCACCACCAACTATTGCACCGCCAATAAAAGCAGAAAGTACACTTTTCATATCATTATCTCCTATTTCTTTTGGTTGTTAGTATCTATTTTAGCATCTACAGCTGTATCCTCACAATTACACAGTTTTAAACCTTTCTCGCGAATACAATCTGCAATATTTTTACGCGTAGTCTCACCTTTTTCCGGAGCGAACAACAATCCTAATGTAGCTCCAACCATTGCTCCGCCTATTACGGCTAAAATAACATTAATCGGTTTCATAATTCATTCATTTTATAGTGTTGTTATAAATATGTTTTATACCTTTACAACAATCATTTTTACATACAAGTTCACAAGAGTATCCACAAAGTTATAATATATTTTTATATTTTCATCAATCATTCTTAAAATCAACAAATTACTTTTTGTATATTTGCATTGAGTATGGAAAATTTTGCAGCCATAGATTTTGAAACAGCAAATCTCAATAAGTCAAGCATATGTAGTGTTGGCATTGTTGTGGTCAGAAATAGTATTATAACCAATAAGTACTATAGTTTGATAAATCCCATTCCGAATTATTATTCGTATTGGAATACTAAAATACATGGCTTGTCAGATGTTGACACTCGTGATGCGCGATGTTTTCGAGATATTTGGATAGAGGTTGAACCAATAATACAGGGGCTCCCATTTGTTGCTCATAACAGCTCATTTGATGAAGCTTGTCTCAAAGAGGTATTCAGAGTTTATCAGATGGATTATCCCGATTATAAATTTCACTGTACCTATAGAGCATCACAGCGCAAATTTGGAAAGATACTACCAAATCATCAGCTTCAAACAGTTGCAGAGCATTGCGGATATAAACTTGTTAATCACCACAATGCACTATCTGATGCCGAAGCAACTGCAATTATTGCCATGAAGATCATCTAATTACCATCCTCCCTATTTCTGATATTAAAAAAACTAAATATATTTGTTTTGTGCCATTGCTTACAGTATCTTTGTGGTTCGCTTCTGTGCTAATTAGCATAGACCATCTATTATTATGATTCAAATGTCTGAAGGAAAATTCATTAACATAAAAGGCGCAAAGGTTAATAACCTGAAGAATATAGATGTCACTATTCCAAGAAATAAGCTTGTTGTTATAACTGGATTGTCAGGGTCCGGTAAATCCTCTCTTGCTTTTGATACGCTTTATGCCGAGGGACAACGGCGATATGTTGAAAGTCTCAGTTCGTATGCACGACAGTTTCTTGGTCGTATGGCTAAGCCTGATTGTGAATATATAAAGGGGTTACCACCTGCCATTGCTATCGAGCAAAAAGTAACAACACG
>JAFLTZ010000069.1 GCA_022509045.1 Muribaculaceae bacterium
AATATAGATGTAATAAATAATAAAAAAATAGAGATATCCGTGCCGTCAGGCAACGCCAACCTCGAGATTGTGATCGAAGGACTAAATTATCAAGGCGAAGTACTTCAACAGGTGATAAATAACAAAATAACTTATAATAATTAAATTTATGAAATTTCGATTTTTACCGATAGTTGTATCGTTAATATTATTGTCGATACCGACAATGTATTCCAAAACGATTAGTTTAGATCAAGCAGAAAGTATTGCGAAAAAATGGAAAAGTAGTTCTGCGTTAGGTACTCGAACTGATGTATCTGACAATAGTCCGGTATTGGCTTATGAATTAGCAGATGACACAACCGAAGAAGCGGCATTATGGGTGTTTAACTATGTTGGCGACAACGGATTTGTAATCGTTGCTGCCGATGATATGGCTGCAAGTCCGGTGCTTGGATATAGCGACGAGGGCGCTTTTAATAAAGATGATATGCCGGAAAACTTCAAGTATTGGCTTGAAGAATATGCCCGACAGATAGAATTTATCCGTAATCATCCGGAAGTTGCAGGCGAGAATACTCGCGCATTTGGAAAAAGTGTACAACCATTAGTGCAATCAAAATGGGCACAAAATAGCCCGTTTAATTTGCTTTGTCCCAAAATTAATGGGCAACCGAGTGGAACGGGATGTGTAGCTACCACCATGGCACAGTTGATGTACTTTCATAGAACTCCACAAGGTCCTTGCGAAGGGGATATCAGTTATCATTGGGTGTACGGTGATACAACCCTTTCCGAAGATTTTAGCAAGGTGACGTTTGATTGGGACAATATGACTCCTACATATACCAATAATTCTACTGAAATGCAGAAACTTGCCGTAGCAAAACTGATGCAAGTTGCGGGATATTCTTGCGAAATGAATTATACGCCATCGGGAAGTAGCTCCGGAAATATTAAATCGATACCGGCCCTAATCAAATATTTCGGTTTTTCAAAAGGAATTCAACAAGAACTTCGTGATTTTGTTTCCACGGATGAATTTGAGCGAGAGATGGTCGAAGAACTTGATGCCGGTCGTCCAATATACATGAGTGGGGGTAGATACACCGGCTCCGGGCATGTGTTTATATGTGATGGATATAATGCTGATGGATATTTCCACATCAATTGGGGATGGGGTGGCGCGAGTGACGGATATTTCCTTACAACTGCACTCGGACCGAATGCTCAAAGTGTTGGAGGGTATTTATCTGCTTACGTGTATAATGAATGGATTTATACAAATATCAAACCACGTGGTGATGTTGATGAGGATTATCAGTTTAACTTGGTAAGTTTTGGTGCCTTGTCTTCGCCGACAGAAAGTGTGGAAGTGGGTTCAACTACAATGCATTCTATCAGTGGAATTGGGCATTATGGGATTGTGGATGCAGCTATTATGCCGGGAATAGGAATATTTGACGAAAAGGATGAAATGATATCTGTGACGAGGTGTTATTATTGTGTTATAAAACCCAACACGTTATATAGTATGTCATATTTAACACTTGATATTCCGAAAGATATTGCAGATGGTACATACTATGTTCGTTTGGTATATCAATTGTATGATACTCCTGAATTTGATAAATGGGAGAAAGTGAAAATAATAAGGAATAATAGTCAATATGTAATAATGGAGGTTCGTGACGGTAAGGCTTTCTTTTCTATGCCTACATTATCAAATCTTTCTGCGACTAATTTTAAGATGCTTTCCAGCATTGCAAAAAAATCTTATGCTATAAGTGTGGATGTTAAAAATACCGGTATGACAGAGTATCGTGATGAAATGAAGCTCATAATAAGTGAAATGAAAGAGACTGAACAACCCGGGGAATATCTTGCAGAATCCGATATTATAATTGCCGGTGTTGAACCCGGGCAAAGTCAAACTTTAACATTTATAGGCAGTGCTCCTTCACGCGGTGGAAAACTTATGGTTTCAGCTGTGGATTCGAAAGGGAATGTTATTGGTTCGCAGAATCTTGAATTTGATAAAGGAGCTGCAAATATCACTGCAGTTAAGAATTCGGTAATAAATAATCCGGACACGAAGACTGTTCAATACACATGCTATCTTGCTAATTCTGGTGGAGATTTCTCTGGTAAAATTTATCTGCGTTTCTATATATACCAAAACGGTTCCATGACCTTGCTCAATACTTACGAAAAAGAAATCACTCTTGTTGATAAAGATGGTGCGGTAGAGTTCTCGTTTGTTTTTGAACCGGATAATCCGATACCGGGAGCGTCTTACACTTGTATTCTTATTTTGGATGATAATGGCAAACTTGCAGAAATAACGCAAAATCGTACACGTAAGACCTTTACTATGACAAATGTTGCAGTAGGCAATATAACCGCAGATAATAGTTGTACGGTCTCCGGTATATCAGGAGGCATTGAAATCTCGGCTGATAAGGCATTAGAGGTTCGCGCATATAGCACATCGGGCGCGTTAGTGGCGGTTTCTCCGATAGGTGAAGGCGTATCGGTTATTGATTTACCTGCCGGATTCTATATAGTCCGAACTGACAGTGGACATACTTTTAAAGTCGTAGTTAAATAAAAAAACAATCGGTGAGAGGCATTCTGAAAAACGGATGCCTCTCGGTTTATAATATAGGACTGAATAGGCGAACAAACGATTCCAACGCCATCTGTAATATAGGACGTTTGCGCCATGTCGAACTGACTATGCGTGTACTGTTTTCAAGGTCCTGCATAAATATATCTTTTGCTGCTTGTGCTATTTCCTGGTCATATACGAATAGGTTACACTCAAAATTGCATTCTATACTCCGGAAATCGAAGTTGGCTGAGCCGGTAGTGAACATTTCGTTATCAACAACCATTGATTTGGCGTGGAGCATCCCCGGTTCATATAAATACACTTTTATTCCGGCATTCAGACAACTCTTTATAAACGAAAATGACGCGAGGGTGAGTATTTTTGAGTCACCATGTCGGGGAATCATCAACCTCACATCCACTTTTGATAATGCCGCTGTTTGCAATGCTGACAGCAGTGTTTCGGTTGGAATAAAGTAGGGTGTTTGGATAAACAAAGATTGTTTTGCGGCTGAGATTGCATGGCACATCATCACCGATATATTACTCCATTGCCCCATCGGACCACTGCCGATAAATTGTGCATAGTGTTGTTTGGTGTGGTCGTGTGATGCAGTGTCATGTACCGTGTCGTCGTCAAGCAATGGTTGCTTCATGAAATTCCAATCTATGGCAAATGAATATTGTAGCTCTGCAACTATTGAACCTGTCACACGCAGGTGTGTGTCGCGCCATGCCGGTTTTCTCCCTTTAGCTTCATATACATACCGGTCAGCAATATTCATACCTCCGATATATCCCACTTTGCCATCAATTATCACAAGCTTGCGGTGATTTCTCCAGTTAAGGTGTGTGGCAAATTGTGGAAACGTAACTTTCATAAAAGGCATGATATCGATTCCTGCATCACGCATCTCACTGTAAAATGAACTCTTGACGTGAAAACATCCCACATGGTCATATATTATGCGCACTTTTACACCTTCAAGCGCCTTCGCAATGAGAGCGTCCCTTAATTCATTGCCAATTCGGTCATTTTCAAAAATATAATATTCAATATTGATATATTCGCGTGCTTTTGAAATATCTGCTATTAGATAATCGAATTTCTCACGCCCCGTGGTGAAAATTTTCAAGCTGTTGCACAGCACAATATTATTGCCGGTGAGCGATTTGCCAAGTTTTATAAGTTGCTTTGAACTGTCGGGCAAAGGCAAATCCTTGAGATTTATTTTGTAGTTTTTTCGACTTCGCAACAGCTTGCGTTTGTTGCGGCGCGATATCATTCGTTCGCTTTTCAGACTACGCCCGAAAAACACATACAATATAATCCCCACAGCCGGAAGCAACAACAATACCGTAATCCATGCAAGTGATTTCACCGGGTTACGGTTTTCCGATATCACAATGCCGATAATGCTCACAATTGTGATAAAGTAGGCTACCGCTATGATTAGGTATGCGGGGGTCGATATCGATGTGAAAAAATTCATCTGTTAGTATGGTAAATCTTCGTCTTCAGGCCCTGTTTGCAGGAAATCGGTGTTAACCTTAGGTATATAGTCCGGCGCGGTGACACCTCCGGACATTTTTGTATCATCGGGTTGTGCCACACTTGATAGTTTCGATTCGTATGTTTCTTGCAATACTTCAAAATTATCCTGCCAGTTTTCGAATCGCGCATATTGAGCGCGGAAACGCATTTTCACATCATCCACGCTGCCACTACGGTGTTTTGCAATGATAAATTCTGCAAGTCCGCGAATATCATTACCCTCTGCATCCTGTCCGGAACGATTGTAATATTCCGGGCGATGGATAAAACATACTATATCGGCATCTTGCTCTATGGCTCCCGATTCACGAAGGTCCGATAACTGTGGGCGTTTCCCATCGGTGCGGTTTTCCACACTACGGTTAAGCTGCGAGAGTGCTATGATTGGAATATTAAGCTCTTTGGCGAGTTGTTTAAGTGAACGTGATATCATACTCACCTCCTGCTCGCGGCTGCCAAATTTCATGCCGCTTGCGTTCATGAGTTGCAAGTAGTCAATTATTATTATCTTCACATTGTGCTCGCGAACAAGTCGGCGTGCTTTTGTGCGGAATTCCAATATCGATAGGTTTGCTGTTTCATCCACATACAGTGGCGCGTCGAAAAGATGAATTACTCGCTTGTTGAGTTGGCTCCATTCATGCTGACTCAGATGTCCGCTTTTTATTGTCTTGCCATCGATTTCACACACATTACAAATCAGGCGGTTGGCAAGTTGTATGTTGCTCATTTCAAGAGTGAATACGGCTGTAGGAATATTGTAGTTCAGTGCCATATTTTTTGCCATCGACAGCACAAATGCCGTCTTTCCCATTGCCGGACGCGCCGCTATGATTACCAAGTCCGATGGTTGCCACCCCGATGTTATTTTGTCAAGGTCGTGGAATCCGGTGGGTATTCCCGACAATCCGCTCTCGCGCTTTCCTGCTATTTCTATCTGCTTGATGGCATTGGTGACAACATTTCCTATCGGCAACACATCTTTCTTCACATTGCGTTGCGATATTTCAAACAACTTTCCCTCTGCTTCTTGCAACACATCTTCAATGTCGTTTGAATCGTCAAACGAGTCGCGCATCGTTTCCGACCCGAATTTTATAAGCTCGCGGGCCAAATATTTCTGCGCCACAATCTTGGCGTGGTATTCAATATGGGCGGCCGAAGCCACATTCCCGGTAAGCTCTGATATGCGAAGTGCTCCTCCCACTTCTTCGAGTGTGCCGTCGGCGCGCAATTTATCTGTTACGGTGAGAATATCTATAGGTCGTTGTGACGCTCCGAGTGCCAGTATGGCGGCATATATCTTTTGATTGCGACTGTCGTAAAACGAATCCGGCTTCAGAAGGTCACACACCGTCACAAAGGCATCTTTTTCAAGCATCAATGCGCCAAGTACGGCATTTTCCACTTCAAGGTCCTGTGGCTGAAGTTTTCCAAGTTCCGATATTTCCGGAGCAGTATTTTGATTGCGTCTGTTATAACTGCGGCTATTGTTATCCATGTTGTTAATTTGTTAGAGAACTACAAATATAAACAAATTGCTCGAAATGCTAACGATTTCGAGCAATGAAATGAAAAAGTTTTTTTATTTTGTGTATGTAGTATAATTATTCTTTTTCAGGTCTATCTGCGTGGTGAATTTCTCCGGTGATGCATCAACATTGACCGCGAGAATCTGTCTTCGGCTCTTTTGAGTTCAAACAATTGTTTGGGTGTTAATATCTTGGAAAACTTTTCAAAAAAGTCGATTTCCATTATGGCTTCTTTCCCTTTGGCTTCCGACAATTGTTTGGCCACTGCCGTATATTCCTCATCAGTAGGGGTGTCGGTGCGCGAGGATAGAGCTTCTTCGGCTTCTTTTGCTTCCCTGTTGATACCCATTATCGCCATCTGCATTTCATCGTACAGTGGGAAAAATTCTTTTTGCTGCTCCTCACTCAGTCCGATTTCTTTAATCAGAAAATCATGTTTATACTGGTGATATTCCTGCATCCACCTTTCTTTGTTCGATGGACCCTGGGCTTGGGCCGACATTATTATTGCCGTCAACGCAACTATGAGAATCTGTATCTTTTTCATATACTGTCAGGAAATATATAGTTAGTTGTTACTTGGTCGAATTCTATCTCCTCTGAACACATCTCCTGAATTAGCGTGTATTCATCAAAATCTGTTGAAAGCATGAAATCATCCACAAAACTTTCGTTGCTGAATGCTTCGGCTATTACCGGATTATAGCTGTTTTTTGCGCTCTTAAACTGTCCGAAAATATGCATCATGCACCAAATGCCGGCAAACATCGCCGCTAAATACACGTATGGGCGAACCTGCTGCCACAATGTGCGTGGCTCCGCATCGGCAAAATCCTTATGCGGCAGCTGCGATTGCATATTTGCCGCGAATTGTTCAAAGTATCCTTCTGGAACTTTTAGTCCTGTGGATTTACCGACAATGGTGTCTAATATTTCCGAATCTTTATCTTTCATACGCTTTGTCATATACTTCGACTCGAAAAAAATAAAAAGGTTTATCGCTATTGAAATTTTTCTGTAATTTTTTTCACTGCATGATGATATGTGGCTTTGAGTGCTCCTACCGAGGTGCCTAATATTTCCGATATTTGCTCATATTTCATTTCTGCGAAATATTTCATGTTAAATACTAATCGTTGCTTTTCCGGTAACTCATTCACTGCTGTTAGGAGCTGTTTGTGTAGCTCTTCTCCGTCAAACCACTCGTCGGCTTCGAGATTTTCCACCAGATAGGCATCGCTGTCTATCGACGCATGATAGCGCTCGCGATTCCTGCTCAGCAATGTGATTGCTTCATTGGTGGCTATTTTATATAGCCAGGTCGAAAGTTTTGCTTCTCCACGAAAATACTCAATGTTGTCCCACGCTTTCATAAACGTGTTCTGCAACAGATCGTTCGTGTCATCATGGTTCAATACCAATCTGCGTATATGCCAGTACAAAGGCTCTGTGTAGTGCTCAATAACTTTCTCAAATGCGCTGCGACACAGATTGCTATCGCGTAAATGCGCCACAATAAGTTGCTCGTTGAAGTTGTAATCTTTATTTGCCATCAATTATTGGATTTGATTCGGTTATTGATTGTTTTGTGCCGTAAAGTTACAAAAAATTGCACACATCTGCAAATCATGGACGCTTTACTGCACCACACTATTTGCATATTCTTCAGTTCATGTGTAATTTTGTGTCATGAAAAAAGATATTTCTGTTTTATTTTTGTGCCTTACGGTCTTGTTTTGCGTATTCCTGATTTTAGCTAATCTCATGGAAGTGAAAATCGTTGATGTAGGTTTTATCACCGTTACGGCAGGCCTTATGGTGTTCCCTCTGTCATATATTATCAACGATTGCATTGTCGAAGTTTATGGATTTCGTAAAGCAAGGCTTGTAATATGGCTCGGATTTTTGGTTAATCTGATTTTTGTGCTGTTTCTGCAACTTTGCATATTGCTTCCGTGCGCCCCGCAGTGGCAAATGCAAGATGCCGTGGAAGCCGTATTTGGTAATTCGTTTCGTATTCTGTTGGCAAGTTTCATCGCCTTTCTCTGCGGCTCGTTTACCAATGCCTATGTCATGAGCAAAATGAAATTGCACAGCGGTGGCAGGCATTTCTCGTTCAGAGCCATCATTTCAACACTTTTTGGCGAGTCGGTTGATTCTCTGATATTTTTCCCGATTGCGTTTTGGGGTATTTTGCCACCCGAAGTCATTTTTTCCTTGATTTGGACTCAGGCCGTCCTTAAAACTCTATATGAAATATTAGTGCTTCCACTAACCATTAAAGTGGTGAAATATGTCAAAAATAAGGAAGAACTCGATGTTTACGATACTGATACCAACTTTAAGTGGTGGAAAATTAATCAGATATGAATCACATTTTCTCCGATATTGAATTTGTATATTTTGATCTCGACGACACTTTGTGGGACTTCTCTGCCAATTCTCCCATATCGTTAGCCCACGTTTACCACCATTTCAACCTTGGAAAATATGCTCCCGATTACGATACGTTCCGAAATCTGTACATTAATAAAAATGCCGAATTGTGGAACCTCTATCACTATGGCAAAGTCGATAAAGATTATCTCGAAGTAGAGCGTTTTCGCTATCCTCTTGCCATGATTGGCGACCCTCGTGCTGCCGATATCGCTTTTTGTGCCGGTGTCAACAGCGAATATCTCAGATTCCTTGCCACTCTGCCCACTTTGGTCGATGGTGCCGAAGCTGTTGTGAAGGCGCTCTGCGAGGCCATGATTCCATTGGGTATTTTAAGTAACGGATTTGCCGGAATACAACAACAAAAACTCCGTAGCGCTGGCATCTTGCAATACTTTAAACATATAGTCCTGTCCGATGATATCGGCGTCACAAAGCCTTTGCCCGGAATATTCCAGGCCGCCGAAAAAATCGCTGATACTCACTCACATAATATCATCATGATAGGGGATAACTACGAAGCCGATATTCTGGGTGCGAATATGCTCGGTTGGAAAACAATATTTTTCAACCGTAAGAATGTGGTCATACCTGAAAATATTGCCGATTACACAATCACCTCGCTCTTGGAACTCATCTGATATCAAAGTTAAAAATACAAATTTTTATCCCTCTCCAAAACACTTGATATCTACAAAAATATCATTATATTTGCAAAAATAATTTACACTTGGACAGTGAGTAAATCTAAGAAAATATATCATAAGCACAACATGAATAAACAACAGATAGACTATGTGACTTGTGTAATCGGAGCCTTGGCTCTGATGACGGGCAAGTCGTGTGGGTTCATATATAAGAAACTACAGTCGGCAGGTATAATTAATGATTATTTGGTGGCGGCATTTGATGTCCTTCACACTTTCAGCTTGGAATATGTCGCCCAAGATATAATCGAACTTATGAAAAAGAAAGGATACGCCCTATGTTAGTTTATCACACTTCCGATCAGTGCTTTGATTGCCCGGATGTTTTGCACTCTCGTGAGGCTCTTGACTTTGGGAAAGGTTTTTATGTGACACGACTCAAAGATCAGGCAGATAAATATGCGAATAGGTTTCTTAGAGCTGATAAAACCGCTTTCTTGCATGTTTTTGAGTTCACTCCTAATCTTGAGATGAAAATCAAAGTCTTCGATTCATACAACGAGGAATGGCTTGATTTCGTCTGCGCCTGCCGTAAAGGACAAGACTTATACAGGCAATACGACATTATAGAAGGTGGTATAGCCAATGACAAGGTTTTTCAGACCGTGGATCTGTATATGTCTGGTATATACAACAAAGAACAGGCATTGCAAAACCTTGCCTATGAAATGCCCAATAATCAACTTTGTTTCATCACTCAAAAAGCTATCGACAAATGTCTGAGGTTTGTCGAGCATAAAAAATACAATCATGGATAAGTCAACACGCATATTAAGAGATATGAAATATGCCCGTATAATTGAGTTGATTGCAGAAAAGCAACACATTGCTCTTGAAGAAGCGATGGATATGCTTTATTCATCACCTCTGTTTGAAATCATAGATGACGGCACTGCCGACCTGATATGTCGCAGCGACATCTATCTTGCCGATGAAATTATCCGTAACCATATCCTATAGATATAAAAGTTCGGACTTTATACAATCCGCCAAGCCCCCCACTACCATCCCCATCGCCCTTTCCCGTTTTTTTCGGAAAGTAAAAAAATACGA
>JAFLTZ010000007.1 GCA_022509045.1 Muribaculaceae bacterium
GGGTCACAAATCAGAAGTTACGTTTTCGACGACAGACGCGTAAAGGACCATCGTACAAATTTTCAAACAAGCGACGTAAATGGAGTTATGGATGGTGAAATAGATGATTTTATCAAAGCATACCTCATGGAATTTGCCGAAGAAATGAATGATTAATGTAACTGACTCTATGCCGAATCTGACTATTATAAAAGTAGGTGGTGCCATCGTTGAGAATGAAGCATCTTTGAATCATTTACTAAATGATTTTGCCAATATTCCTGCTCCAAAACTACTTGTACACGGAGGTGGGCGTTCTGCAACACGCTTTGCAGAACGGCTTGGCATCAAAACTCAGATGATTGACGGTCGTCGAGTTACCGATACACCTATGCTCGAAGTGGTGACTATGGTATATGGCGGACTTGTTAACAAAAACATTGTAGCCGCTCTGCAGAAGCGTGGCATAAATGCCCTCGGAGTTACAGGTGCCGATTTAAATTTGATTCTAAGCCAAAAACGACCGATAAAAAATGGCATCGACTATGGATGGGTAGGAGATGTTAAGTCAGGTAATTCAGCTACTTTTGCGAAGCTGCTCAACGCCGGTATTGTACCGGTTTTAGCCCCATTATCTCACGATGGTGAAGGACATATTCTTAACACCAATGCTGACACCATCGCCGCACAAACAGCTATTGAATGTGCTACAGCCGGATTCAACACCTCGCTGATTTATTGTTTCGAGAAAGATGGTGTACTTGCCGATGCCAACGATGATTCATCCGTAATACCCACAATCGACTTTTCAAAATATCTTTCCTTGAAAGCTGATGGCATTATTTCCGGAGGTATGATTCCAAAACTTGATAATGCATTCGAGACACTTCGTGCCGGAGTTAAACGTGTAATAATAACCAATGCCGCCAACATTGCCACACCGGATACAGGAACAGTTATCACCCTGTAATATTAACATAGTTTCAAAAACAAATCTAATCTTGCGATTTACAAAAATTTTAGCACAAATATGATGTATTTATAATAAATTTTGTATCTTTGGCAAGGTTAAACTATATTTTATCAATTTATAAACACTTTTTATCATGAAAAAGTATTTAGCAGAAATGGTGGGAACTATGGTTCTCGTTCTTATGGGTTGCGGTGTTGCCGTTAGCCTCGGTTGTAATATTGGCGACAATGCATCGGTTGTTGGCACGGCTCTCGCATTCGGCTTGTCTGTAGTAGCTATGGCATATGCTATTGGTGGCATCTCCGGGTGCCACATCAATCCGGCAATTACACTCGGTGTATGGTTGTCAAAAAGAATGAGTGGCAAGGATGCAGCTATGTACATGCTCTTCCAAGTTATTGGAGCTTTCATTGGTTCAGCTATCCTTTGGGTACTCACATCTAACAGTCCTGAAGTTGCCGGCACCGGAGCTAACTCTATTCAAGAAGGCGTTTCTCTATGCGCAGGTCTCGTAGCTGAAATCGTATTTACATTTGTATTTGTGCTTGTTGTTCTCGGCACTACTGATAGTGAAAAAGGTGCAGGAAAACTTGCAGGTCTTGCCATTGGCTTGACTCTCGTGCTTGTACACCTCGTTTGTATTCGCTACACCGGCACATCTGTAAATCCAGCTCGTAGCATCGCTCCTGCAGTTTTCCAAGGTGGTGAAGCCCTTTGTCAACTTTGGGTCTTCATTGTAGGTCCATTTGTAGGTGCTGCCCTCTCAGCTCTCGTTTGGAAATGCCTCTCTTGCAAATGCGCCTGCGAGAAATAAACTAATCTCGAATTAAAATAAAAAAGGCTGTACTCTTTTATATAGTGAATACAGCCTTTTTTATGTCTGAGATATTACTATTTTATCACGGCAAGTCCTCCTTGCGCCGTTTCTTTGTATAGACTTGGCAAATCATGCCCTGTTTGTTTCATCACTTCCACAATTCTGTCAAAGCTAACAGAATGTTGTCCATCAGAAAATGTTGAATATAAGTTGGCATCAAGTGCTCTCGCTGCTGCATAGGCATTCCGTTCAATACACGGTATCTGCACCAATCCGCACACCGGATCACAGGTTAATCCAAGGTGGTGTTCCAACCCCATTTCGGCTGAATACTCTATCTGAGCTACGGTACCTCCAAAAAGTTGACTTGCTGCTGCGGCCGCCATGGCACATGCAACACCCACTTCACCTTGGCATCCGACCTCTGCTCCCGATATTGAGGCGTTAGTCTTTACAACATTGCCAAACAATCCGGCTGTAGCCAATGCTCTCATTATTCGTTTTTCCGAAAAATTTTTCGACGTATATAAATGGTATAAAACTGCCGGAACTATTCCACACGAGCCACAAGTTGGTGCCGTAACTATTCTGCCTCCGGAGGCATTTTCCTCCGATACAGCAAGTGCGTAAGCATATACGAGGCCTCTACTTTTAAGACTGCTGTTATATCCTGCCGCATGCACATAGTAGCTTACGGCCTTACGCCTCACACCTAAGCCTCCCGGCAACACTCCTTCGGCTTCTATACCGCGCAGCACAGCCTCTTTCATCACATTCCATACTTCGGCGATATAGTCCCATACATCACTTTCTTCATATTTATCTACATATTCCCAATACGAACATCCTGTTTCTTTACACCACGCGAGGATATCATTGATTGTTGACAATGGATATACTTTTTTCTTCGGTTGGCGTGACTCTCCTTCACGAACTATATCACCGCCGCCTATCGAATAAATTACATTTTCGCTCATCAAATCACCGGCAGAATTATATGCTTTAAATTTCATACCGTTCGGATGAAATGGCAAAAATACATCCGGTTGCCACACAATCTCTGTCGGTGCCATTTTTGTTAATTCTTCAAGAATTGCAACGTCTGTCATGTGACCTCTGCCGGTGGCTGCGAGAGCACCATATAATGTCACTTCATATCGCGATGCACCTATAGTGGATTCTCTAAAATTAGCAGCAGCTTTTCTCGGTCCCATCGTATGGCTACTCGATGGACCGTTACCTATTTTGAAAATATACTTTATCGATTCCATAAATTGCTTTCCCATTACCATATATTGTTATGCAAATATACACAGAAATACTAAATCTCTCTTGTCACGCATGCTGCCAATTTTATATTTTCGTTCAAAAAATCGCAAATTTTTCTAAAATCTAATACGTTCCATTTAAAATTTCACTATTTTTGTAATAATTATGGACGAGTATATCTACGATGCTATTGACCTTTTGAAGGCTTTAATATCGATTCCTTCTGTGAGCCGAAACGAAGATGCCGCAGCCTCACTTCTCTATGATAAGTGCATGGAATGGGGGCTCAGTCCAACACGCATAGGTAATAATGTGATATGCCAAGGTACATCATACGATATAACTCGCCCGACAATCCTACTCAATTCTCATATTGACACTGTCAATCCTGTAGATGGTTGGACATACCCGCCATTTTCTCCCACCTGCGATGATGGATGTATTTATGGGCTCGGCAGTAATGATGCCGGAGCATCTGTGGTCTCACTTCTCGCTGCATACAGGGTTCTTTCGCAACAGCAATGTGCATATAATCTTATTTTTGTTGCTTCATGCGAAGAAGAAATTAGTGGGAAAGGTGGCATTGAGATGGTGCTGCCAAAACTACCTCAAATAGATGTGGCTGTCGTTGGAGAACCTACAGGCATGAATCCTGCCATAGCAGAAAAAGGGCTGATGGTACTTGACGGTGAAATATATGGAAAAGCAGGGCATGCCGCGCGTAATGAAGGAGTGAATGCCATATACCAAACTCTTCCGGTAATTGAAAAAATCAAAAATTTACAGTTTAACAAAGTCTCTCAACACCTCGGTCCTATAAAAGTATCTGTAACACAAATAAATGCCGGTACAGCACATAATATAGTGCCCGATATTTGTCACATTGTCGTGGATGTTCGAACTACTGATGCATACACCAATGAGCAGACACTGGAAATTATTCGTGAAGCAGTAGGCGATTCTTGCAAACTCACACCTCGCTCCACAAGGTTAAGCCCCTCCTATATTCCTAACAATCATCCGATTGTTGCACGGTCAATAATGCTTGGAGGCAAACCATTTGGCTCTCCTACTCTTTCCGACCAGGCATTGATGCCATTCTATTCAATGAAAATGGGACCTGGCGATTCAGCGCGTTCCCATACGGCCAATGAATATATCCGTGAACAGGAAATACGCGAAGCTATAGCTATTTATATATCGCTACTGTCCGGAATTGACTCTCTAAACTAATTTTTAGATTTATATGAAATACTTTATCATAGCAGGCGAAGCCTCCGGAGATTTTCATGCGTCTCAACTCATATTGGCATTGCGCGAAGCCGACAATGATGCCTCGTTTCGCTTTTTTGGAGGTGATAAGATGCAACTTGCCGCGGGAGAGCCTCCTATAGTTCACTTTAAACACATGGCATACATGGGGTTTGTTGAAGTGATAAAACATCTAAAGGAAATCATGTCAATTCTTAGCATTGCCAAGAAATCCATAAAGGAATTCAAGCCCGACGCTGTGATTCTCATTGATTATCCTTCTTTTAATCTTAAAATAGCCAAATATGCACATTCTAAGGGGATACCGGTATATTACTATATTTCCCCAAAAGTATGGGCATGGAAAGAATACCGAGTGAAAGATATCAAAAAATATGTTACCAAGTTATATTCTATCTTTCCTTTTGAGAAGCAATTTTTCGCACATCGTGGATATGACATAATGTACACGGGAAATCCATCGGTGAATGAAGTCGATGATGCGCTTGCAAACATCCCTTCTCGGGTCGATTTCTATAAAGACAATAACATTTATTCCGACAAACCGATAATTGCCTTATTGCCGGGGTCGAGACATAAAGAAATAGATAACAACCTGCCGGAAATGCTAAAAGCCGCATTACAGTTCCCGGAATATCAACCGGTAATTGCTGGTGCTCCATCGGTAGATTCTAAACTATACACAAAAGTGATTAAGACGGAAGGTAGCTATGCAGTGCCACCGGTAGTTTACGACAATACATTCGCATTGCTTAAATATGCTGATGCCGCTTTGGTAACATCCGGAACAGCGACATTAGAAACCGCTCTGGTTGGCACCCCACAAATAGCATGCTATCGTATGAGTGGTAGTATATGGATTTATCGTATTCTCTCCGGAATTATAAACGTAAAATATGTTACTCTCCCAAATCTTATAGCCGATACACGGCTGATACCGGAGCTTCTGTTACATAATTGCACTGCGCAAAAAATATCCGGAATTTTGGGTCCGCTCCTCGAGAACTCACCGCAGAGAGATCAACAAATAGAAGGATACAAGATGCTACGCAAGTTATTAGGCACTAATAACAGTGCCCGTGTTACTGCGCTCGACATAGTAAATTTGCTAAAGCCTGTTGATGCCAATGAATAGACGGTCATATAGCATTATACGATTACTACTCCCTCTTTGCATAGTAATACTTGCTTTACAACCCCTCTATGCCAACGCTTCAAATAACGATTTTGAAAAACCACGGTCATATTCTCAGTGGCGATTTTCTACTAATATCCTGCCGTATTCTCTAACTATAATAAACGCTGCCGCCGAATATATTATCAATCCCAAGATATCAGTAGAACTACCCGTGTTCTATTGCCCGTGGCATTTTAACAACACTTTTAGTGTCCGCACTTTAGCAATACAGCCGGAATGTAGATATTGGATTAAAGATGCTATACGGGGGCACTATATTGGTATTCATGCCAACATAGCGCAATATAATCTGCTCAATCACCGCGACCGATATCAGGACAGAGTGCGACCACTCCTCGGTGTAGGGCTTTCATACGGTTATCTATTACCATTCAATTCCAAATGGAGTGCTCTGTTTTCTATCGGAATAGGGTATTCTTCTACAATATATAAGCGATTCTATAATATTGATAACGGAGCTCATATCGATAATCGCTCTACCCATTATATTGGTATAGATATGATAGGAGCTTCAATAGTATATAATCTATAAAACAGAATGACACATTACCGGAAAATAATACACCTCCCTCTCATGATATGGACCTTCATAGGTATGTGTGGGTGTATTCACTATGAACCGGTAATGATTGACGGAGAATTAGGCAAAGACCCTACAAAAGTTTCTGTAAGTTTCCAATTAGAACTTAGCCCGACCTCTACATTCATCAATTATTTGTCACGACATTCTGATAGTGAGAATATATACCAGCGTTTTATAGTAGAAGTGACCCAACGTGGCGCTATTATAGCTCGCAAAGAGACTATTGTGCCTGTTACCGACATTATCGGTCTGTCGGAATACACATTACCTTACGAAATTTCCCTCCATGCCGTTGAATACGAAGTTTCTGTTTGGAGTGACTACTATACTGCAAATTCCTCCCCTTACAATGCCGATATGTTTACGCCTATTTACTGCGCAATACCATATTTTGGCTGTTCCGAGTTAAAGTTGTGCTATTGTGCACATAAAGCTGTCGATTTTCGGCCATACCGCGATAATTGGGACTACCATCATCAGATTAATCTTTCTCTCAACAAACCGGTTGCAAAATATCAAATAATAACGACCGATGCACAAGATTTTCTCAAAAGCGCAAAAACAGATTCCCTGCATATAAGAGTAGGATATATTGGATATCACCCTATTGGATATAATGTTCCCTCTGAAATGCCCGATGCACATGCCGACGGTATCTATTTTTATAATACAGTAGCTGCTTCCGATGGTGACATAACCGGAGAATTATGTCTCGCCTTCGATTATATTTTCTCACCGCCTGATGATAGCCAACCGGCTCAAATAGCATTGACTATCACAGATGATAACGGCAGAAAGATTGCAGAATACAACGATATTCAGTTTTCATATCGAGCAGGTAAAGTAACAACAATTTCCGGTAGAATCCTCACCCAACAATCGTCAGGAGGAATCGGGATAAATAAAGATTGGGACGATGAAATAATAATTGAAATCTAAACTAAAACTTAATATAAAATGAATCAGATTTTAAAATTATCGGCAATGTTAGCCACAGTATTGAGTTTCACAGGTTGCAGCTCAACCACAGTAGAAGAAATCGCAAAACAAGGCGAAGTATCAAACACAGTAACCATAACGGCTAAGGCTCCGGTTGTTAGCACTCGCGAAGCAAACGGCGCCCTCCGTTACAAAGCTTTTTTGTTTAAAGACAACAAAACAGAGAATAAATGTGGAAGTTTTGTAGATGCACAAGAACAACTTGACAACACCGGCGCCAATTTCTCTTTTACCGTTGATGAAGCCGGTGATTACGTCATCCTTTTCGTAGCAGACTATCTAACCACGGCCACACTAAATTCTGGTAAAGTAGTTTGGGTTGACGGCAAACAAGAACCGGTTACTAACGGATATACAGACAACAACAACGAATCCCTTTACAAAGTAAATTTCAACCCTGCAAACAAGCGATTCCTTGTCATGAATATTGACAACGGTAGTCCGTATAATACCGACAATTACGAGGTGTTTGCCGGTAAAGTGCCGTTTACTAAAGGTAACGATAAACTCGACCTTCAGACTATTACTCTAAAACGTCCTGTATGTAAAGTTACTATTCAGGAAAAGGAAGAATCAATAACAAATCTTAAAGCTACTATAACAAAAGCCAAAATTGGATATGAGTATGACTTATATAACCAAAAAGTTGTCGCTCCGGATTATGATGATGAACTCGATGCTGAAGAAAATAGCTTCATTCAAAAAGACATTTTACCGGCAAATCCAAATAATAACGAGTTATTTTATTTCTATGCATTTGCCAATGCCGGCGATGCAGAAACTACTATAGCCGATGGAGGCTTGGCTTTCACTCTTACCGGCGGACAAGTAGATTTCAAACATACCATTCCGGCTGATAAATTGAAGTTTAAGCCTAATTACAAATATATTTTGAAGGGTAATTTTGTAAGAAAAGATATGGGGCAAGTAAATATAAAGGTAATTGCCGGTAGCGATTGGGATTCTGATGGAACAGATGTAGATATTTAAAACACAGAAACTACATAAAAAATCGATGATTGGCTATTGGCTAATCATCGATTTTTATTGTTGCAAATGATTTTCTTACTTAACTATAATCAAGTAATAGTTTTTCTTTCCTCGCTGCACAAGCAAATATTTGCCATTAAGCAACATCGAAGAATCTATCACAGCATTGGCATCTGCAAGCTTTTCCTTATTAACAGAAACGCCTCCACCTTGCGTGAGTTTACGCATTTCACCTTTTGAGGGAAATACCGGTGCAAGAGTTGTGCATAATTCTATTGCGGGAATACCGGTTGCCACTGCCTCAGCAGAAACTTCATATTGTGGTACTCCTTCAAACACCGACAATAAAGTATCCTCGTCAATTTTATGGAGGATATCGCTTGCTTTGTTAGAGAATAGTATTTGCGATGCTTCCACAGCGGCTTCATAATCAGCCTGTGAATGTACCATAACGGTAAGTTCTTTTGCAAGACGCTTTTGCAACGGGCGAAGTCCGGGATCGGCTTGCTGTTCAGCAATCAAAGATTCTATTTCTTCGCGTGATAACGATGTGAATATTTTGATATATTTTTCTGCATCGGCATCAGACACATTTAGCCAGAATTGATAGAATTTATATGGAGAAGTGTATTTTGGGTCGAGCCACACATTACCGCTTTCTGTTTTACCGAATTTTCCACCGTCTGCCTTTGTTATAAGCGGGCAGGTTAAAGCAAAGGCATCTTCGGCACCAAGCATACGACGGATGAGTTCCGTACCGGTAGTCATATTACCCCATTGGTCGGAACCGCCAAGCTGCAAACGGCAACCACGCTCCTTATACAGATGCAAAAAATCGTAACCTTGAAGTAATTGATATGAGAATTCTGTGAACGACATACCATCACGAGCTTCACCTGACAAACGTTTTTTTACAGAATCTTTCGCCATCATATAATTTACCGTGATATGCTTACCCACATCGCGGATAAATGCAAGGAATGAAAATTCTTTCATCCAATCATAATTATTCACAAGTTCCGCACGGTTTGGAGCATCACTTTCAAAATCGAGGAATTTAGCCAATTGTTTTTTGATAGCTTCCTGATTATGTCGTAAAGTGGTTTCATCTATCAATTTACGTTCTTGCGATTTCATTGAGGGGTCCCCTATCATACCGGTGGCGCCGCCAACCAAAGCAATCGGTTTATGTCCGGCGCGTTGCAAGTGGCGCAACATCATCACTCCCACTAAGTGCCCGATATGAAGAGAATCAGCAGTAGGGTCTATGCCAAGATATGCTGTTGTCATTTCTTTTGAAAGTTGCTCCTCGGTGCCGGGCATCATAGAATGAATCATTCCACGCCATTGAAGTTCTTCTATAAAATTCATATTTAGAGACTCTGTTTTTGAATTAATCTATTTGGAGTGCAAATTTAACTATTAAAGCTGATATTTATTGAATTTCAATAGTCAAATCAAAAAAAAGATATAAAAATTTGGCGAAATCAAATATCATTGCTACCTTTGCAACGCTTTTGAGAGTTGAAACATTACTTTCGGAGTTTAAGATTGTCTTATGGTGTAATGGTAGCACTACAGTTTTTGGTTCTGTCTGTCGAGGTTCGAATCCTCGTAAGACAACTCGCAAAGCAAGGAGTTAAGATTTTATCTTAGCTCCTTTTTCTTTAATCCACAATATTGCCACCTCTCAATTATGCTAATAGGCCATTACCTCAGTTAACCCCATACGCTAACGCCCGAAATATCTTACCTGCCGCACTTGATTATGATTAATTCATCGACGGACTTTGGCATTTTTAGTCTATTTGATATTTTTTTACAAAAAAAATGCTGTAAAACATACAATAATATTTTGAAATTAAAATTTAAATTCTTAAACTTGCAACATTCTATCAAATATGAAAGATATGAAACAAAAATTTTCAGACCGATGGGGGGGGTATTGACCTCAGAAACAAGCTATTAAGTTTTATTATCATCCCAACTATAATAAAACTCTCAAATTTGCTTTTACTGTTATTATCGTTCACAACCGTAGCTCAAACGGTCGATTTTAGCCCATTGTATTACAGATTACGAACACCAGATGGTAACTACAACGAATCTGATTATGACGTCGTGATAAAGGCCCCGGCAGATTATAAATTAGTTAATGATTCTATCGACGATTATCGGACATTCATGGTAGCAGAGCCAAATGGCAATGCTGTCGGTACCGCCTGTTCTCATCCAATGATATACAAATCTTCAGATGATAATGCTCTTTTATTATTTCCATTGCTTGATATTGGAGCCCAGCAGATGCAAGGATATTTGGAATATGAAGCACATTGCATAAGTGAAGGTCCGTATTCCGAAATTTCGGGAACATTCAGAGAGTTTACGAAAGATGAAGCGCTTAAAAAATGTAATGCCGACAAGGGTTTGATTTATGACGTGAAACTGCGCAAGCCTTTTACAAAAGCCTTTAAATCGAATGTGGATAAATATGATTACTGCATTGGAGTATATTTAGAAAAATATCTGCATCCCGTTATACGTATAAAGATATTGCTTACCGAAGATGGATATAAGGAGAAAGAGAAGCATCTAAATGCGCTGCTTTCATGCTTTTATTATGGTGATTCTGCACCAGAAGCAGCTACGAGAGCTAATGAGGAATGGAAACAATTACAAAAATGGACAAAGGAGCAGCGAAACTCCAATGAATCCAAAGCAATAAACAATCAAAAACTAAATTATAAGAAAGATTTTTTAGCAATCGGTATTTATTAATTTAATTGTAATTAAGATATGAAATCAATGCTTATTTTACTTTTGGCAAACATATTATTGCCGGAAGTTCCGAATGTTCCTACTGTTGAACAATATTCTAATGACTTGGGGACTTTGGATATTACTTTTACTAAACCAGAAGGATTTAGTTCTGTGAAATTGGATAACTATTTCGGATTGCAATACTATAAGCAATGGCCCGGTAAAGCTGATATTGCAAATTGGGGATATTCAATGATTTTAGAATCCAATGACAATCAGGGAGCTTTACTATATCCAATTATTGTAGCAGATAAGCCGATTATTACCTTTGGAGAGCAAATGGAATCTGAGCTTAAGCACATGAATCCCGGCACAAAGGATATCACACCGTTACTCACTTTTGTGGCAGAGGACGATATGTCACGTTACGCAAATGCTGATACTGCAGTGATATATAGTTTCGATGTTGAGGGTCCGGTATTAGGAAAATATCCGCATGTTATAGGTATATTGCTCCGCAAATATGCCCACCAAACTTTGTTCTTGAAAATCGCACTTAGCGATGACGGTTTAAAGAATAAAGACGTGTTCATCAAAGCGTTGCTTGGTTCGCTCAAATATGGCAATTCCAATTCTGATAAATTAGTGGAACGTGAGCGCGTTATTGCTCCGGATTGTGATTTAAAATTTCCACATCCCCAACAATATGGTGGAATACTTCCCTCTTTTGAGAATTATATTGACGGTAAACAAAAGAGCAACGAGAAAAGATACATCTATAAGCCGGAACCACGACAAAAGAAAGTTACAGGATCAGAAAATAAATAAACTTGCCTTTCTCTTCGGAGAGATTTCATCCATCAATAAAATGGGGTTGGCGCCTGAAATCAGAGCCAACCCCCATTTTATGATACTATTAACAGTGGATTATTTCACAAAGCTGATAGTGCCGAATGAAGTACGAGCCACATATACACCACGGCTGAGATTGCTCAAAGGAAGAGTCTCAACACCAGTTGCCTGAGCCACACACCCCCCCGAAATGTTATATACCTGAACATCACCTGCTGCCGGTAGCTGAATTTCGGCAAGCACCTTGTTATATACAGCCTTTTCAGCTTTTTTCTCCAAGTTAGTTACATTGCTGGAACCTGCAGGCATATAAATTACTTCACCGAGTTTTTCATCATCTGCTTTATCGAAAATCACGGTAGCGATTTGTTCTGCCGTTTGTTGAGCCACATTCCAAATGTTACCCTGAGCATATACTGTATTTTTGCCATTATTGTAAAGGTCATAAAGTACGCCATTATTACCATTATTTTTAAAGCTGTTGCCTCCCGGATTGAAATCGGCAGCATTTTCATTTTCGACCTTACCAACATTCACGCTTTTACCACCAATAATTGTTATCCCCCAAAGATGTCCTTCAATGTGGTTTCCTGTCACCATACAGGTTTGAGTATAACCTGTATCAGTAATATTAATACCACTTCCACCATTGTTGGGATTGGTTTCCGCATTATTATCAATCAACACATTATCTTTTATAAGTACATCAAGAGCACCCATAGTGGTAATACCATAACGACAATCGGTTATTTTATTCCCTTCTATAATAACCTTGTTTGTCCCGGCTGTATTAAGCATATTGCTCACAGCAATACCTCCTACCATATTTCTGCGAGTACCCTCAATCGTGTTATTGATAATTTCAACTGCCCCATTTCCACCGGGATTTAGGTTTATTTGAGGCTTATTGCGATTATCGGTATTATTATCATACAAATAGTTGCCTTCAAACCTAAGAGCTGTAGCAATATTTGCACCACCGGCCACTGCCGGACCTTGATTGCTGATAAAACGACAATTTTTGATAACATTCATACCGGTAGTAGTGGCAAAACCAACAGCCGAAGCATTGCTGCTCGAGCCCAAATTGCCAATAGAATATATCCATGTACAATTCTCGGCATACAAAGGCTTACACCCCATATAACGCAGCGAAGCATACTCGAAAGTCACATTTTCAACACTTCCATACGATTTATCGGAATTGTTAAAATAAACTCCCTTTGGAGCCACTGTTTCATTGATTCGGGTTATTACTGCAGTGTCGGCGACAGAAAGATTTCCATATCCCTGGATATTAATCACAACAGCATCACCCAACTTAACCGTAGCCTTATTGTCGAGAATAAATGTATCAACCTCTGCTATCTGAAGATCTTTTGTTACGGTAAATACGCCATCTTCAATTTTCTCGACACCGGAAGAATCAATCTTGCTCAGCGATTCTAATGTATATGCTTTTTTATCGCCAGGTGTTGTATATACAGGATTTGCCGCATCAATAACCATTGAAATCGGCAATAGCATCAAAATGACAGGAATAAATGTGTAAAATTTCTTCATTTGTTATTGATTTTTGATGTAATAACATACACAAGTCCCACCGACAATAAATAATTTCTCGATGGGACTTAGATAAGGAATTAATTATTAATCTACTATCAATTAGTTGATAGATGAAAGATTAAATTTAGCAAATTCTTTGTCAACTTTAGCACGTTCAAGCAAGTCTTTGTCAGCAGCAGCAACCTTGCGGAGGTTGTTGTAAACTTGCTGGTCGTTGTTAGTGCGAGCACCAACTACAGCTAAAAGATAATAAGTGATTGCATCTGGTTCAGCAACAGCGTTTAGAGTATTGTTGGCTGCGCTATAGTCTTTGTTCAAAAGTTGAGCAAGACCGGCGTTGTTGCTCTTAACATCGCCAAATGCTTTAACAGCAGCATTATAGTCACCAGCTTTGATGTAAAGAGTTCCGAGAGCCTCAGGAAGTTCATCTACACCGGCAGCAGCACCAAATGAGTTGCGAGCATCACGATAATCTTTGTTGAGGAGAGATATAAGACCATTGTTCATGTTAACTTCAGGCGCATTTGGAGCTAATTTAGCAGCCTTGTTAAAGTTAGCAGAAGCAGCATCGTAATCACCAGCGATATACTTAGTCATACCAAGGTTGTTGTATGTACGATAGTCGTTAGGATAAATCTTAGTAGCAGCTTCGTAGATTTCCATTTTCTTGCTGTTGTCATCATAGAGAGATGCGCAATAAAGGATTTCTTCTATAGTAAGGCTCTTAGGATCTTTTTCGAATGCTTCCTTGATTTCTTCGTCGCTCTTACCTATTACATTGATAGAAGCAGTCAAACGAGAATAACGAAGTTTCGGAAGGATTTCTTGTGCAAGTTGATCAAATGCAGCAGAAAGATTACGGATTTCACGTTCACGAGTTTCCGGATCTTTGTACATAGAAAGAACGCTTATGATAAGATCTTTATCTTGGATATTGCTCTTAGAAACGAGTTCTTGGAAGCCTTCCCAATCCTGAGCAGTGAATTCTGCAGTGAGGTCGCCAACTTCTGTATATTTGTTTTTCTTGATAGTTTCGTTCAAATATTTTTGAGTACTTTTTTCACGACCTTCAGCAATTGTTGTGTTAATCTTAACACCACCATCAGGAGAAGCGTAAGAAGAAATGTTGATACCTTCTACTTCAAGACGGTCGTCAGTTTGTGCTTCACTAACTTTTTTGTTAAGTTCAGCAAGAGCATCTGACTTGAGTTGGTTAGCACGGATGTTAGTTTGATAGATAAGGAAGTTGATATCTGCTTTATGCTTTTCGTTGATGATGCGTTGGAACTTATCAGCAGCGAGAGCAGGAGTTACAGATTCAGCATAACCCAAAGTAGATGTAGCAATAACACCTGTACCAACTTCTACACGCGGAAGAGTGTAAGTCTTGTTACCTTGACGAACGTCAAATGCAAGATAAAGAACACTATTAATCATTTCCGGTTCATAGTTGAAATTCACTGGAATAGTAACAGTTGAACCTGTTTCGTAAGGAATAACTTGGTTGTTACCGTTTACCTTTTCGCCTTGGAAGTAATAAGGAGCTGAAGTAGCTTCTTTGTCACCGTAAACCAAAACCGGAGTAACAGTCACTTCTGCATTCTTTACAAAGAATTTAGCAGGAACATTTGCTGTAACAGTACCAGGAACTTTATCTGCTACTGCTTCCAACGGATTCGGGTTGGTAGTAAAATACTCCGAGTCAAATTGGTTGAGCTTCTTGCTACAACCTGTCATAATTACGACCATCGCAAAAGCGAGGGCTGCATAGATACTTTTTTTCATCGTCGTTTGTTTAGAGTTATAAATGATATTTACTATTTATTTTTACGCAAGTTTACTAAACTTCTACAAAGATATAGATTAAAACCCAATTTCATACAAAAGTTTTATATAAATTTTATAAAAAATGTTTGTCATTCGTCAAATCAGTACTTTTTTACGCTATAAAAACCATATATTCAGTCAAAATGTGAAAAAAAATCGAGGCACTGCAAACATCACAGCGCCTCGACTATCTTATTTAAGACTAAAATTATTTTTTAGCTTGTTTTCTACCTAACATATTGTATGCAACCGGAGCAGCAATGAATAGTGAGGCAAATGTACCTATAATCACACCAAACAACATTGCGAATGTGAAGCTGCGTATAGTTTCACCGCCAAGGATGAAGATACACAACAACACGAGAATTGTACTCAATGAAGTCATAGTAGTACGCGTCAATGTGCTGTTAAGTGCGTGATTGAAAGTAGTGAACCAATCCTGTTTCGGATACATATTATGCGACTCGCGTACACGGTCGAACACAACCACAGTATCGTTCACCTGATAACCGATAACAGTAAGTATCGCGGCAATAAATGATTGGTCAATTTCCATCGGGAACGGGAATATACCATAGAACAATGAATAACAACCAATAATTGTATATGCAGTAAATGCAACCGCAGCAAGAGCACCAAGCGAGAATGCCACATTGTGGAAACGGATTAAAATATACAATGCCATTGCCAACAATGATAATGCTACAGCCCAAATTGCCCCGCGAGTAATATCTTTTGCGATACTTGGACCAACTTTTTCAGCAGAAACTACGCCAACACTTTCATTTGCTGTAGAGAAGTCGGCTTCGCTCATACCATTTAGTTCATCAGCGAGACCGTTGTAAAGTTTGTTCATAATTACCTCATCAACAGTTGGGTCATTACTATCAATCATATAGTTGGTAGAAACTCTCACACGAGTATCGTTATCAATAGTAATTACCGACACAGCTGCATCCTCAAAGTTGGCGGCAAGCTTAGTCTGAAGATCATTTGTTTTCACAGAGTGATCAAATTGCACGATATAATTACGCCCACCCGAGAAATCAATACCGGGGTTGAGCTGACGGATGCAGAGAGATGCAGTCACAATAAGAATAACTACAGCTGCTACGATAAAGCTCACTTTGCGAGCGCCAACGAAATTAAACTTAACATTTGTCCAAAGATTCTTTGTAAAGTTTGTCGAGAATGTAATATTCTGCAATTTACCCTTATTGAGAAGCGCTTCCAATACAAGACGTGAAACAAACACAGCTGTAAAGAATGAGCATACTATACCTATGATAAGAGTAGTAGCGAAACCTTTGATTGGACCTGTACCATAAACAAGCAGGATAACACCTGTAATGATAGACGTGAGGTTTGAGTCGAAAATTGCAGAGAATGCGTTCTTATAACCATCATTTACCGCTGCTTTCAAGCCCTTACCTGCGCGCAATTCTTCTTTCGTACGCTCATAAATAAGCACATTAGCATCCACTGCCATACCGAGTGACAACACAATACCGCAAATACCTGACAATGTAAGAACAGCTTGCAATGAAGCAAGAATACCAAATACAAAGAACAAGTTTAGAATCAAGCACATATTGGCAATCAAACCCGGAGCCATACCATAGATGCAACACATAAATATCATGAGCAATCCAAGTGCGACAATAAACGAAATGAATCCACGTTCGATAGCTTGTTGACCAAGTGACGGACCAATCACACTGTTACCAATAATTTCAACACGTGCCACCATTTTACCACTTTTGAGCACATTAGCAAGGTCTTTTGCGTCTTCGATAGTGAAGTTTCCACTGATTTCAGATCTTCCGTCCTCAATAGCTGTCTGCACTGTTGGGAATGAATATACTTGGTCGTCGAGCAAAATAGCAACGCTCTTGCCAATATTAGCACCGGTGATTCTACCCCACTTGCGTGCACCTTCATTATTCATAGCCATTGATACGACTGCACGTTGGTTATTGTTGAATGTTTGTTCTGCATCTACAATAACATCGCCATTCAATACCGGTTTACCACTAACAGATTTTAAAGCCACAAGTTGGAAATACTTACCACTTTCGTCAATAGACTTAACAGTCCAACGTGGAACAAGGTTTGAGGGGAGCAATCGGCGAGCATCTTCACATGTAAGCATCGCGTTAACAATAGCCGTGTCGCTTACAGCTACAGTACCCATTACAGCAGCTTGACCACCACCATTAAGAAGTTGGAGAAGCGTAGGCACTTGATGTGTTTCGGCAACTGCAGTAGTATCATCTTCCGAAACGGAAGCCTTCATATTTTCTTTTTCTGCCAACACTGCGCTCAATTGTTGCACCGCATTAGCTATTTCTTCAAATTGATATGTTTCGTAAAATTCCAAATTTGCAGTTCCTTGAAGCAATTTGCTCACGCGTTCCGGTTCTTTTACACCCGGCAATTCAAGCAAAATTTGTCCATCACGTTCAAGTTTTTGAATATTTGGAGCCACAACACCAAAACGGTCGATACGGGTTCTGAGTACATTGTATGAGTTATCAATCATTGCTGACACCTCTTCTTTCAATATAGCTTCTACCTGTGCATTGGTTGCTGCCGGGTTTGATTTAATTTTTTCCACATTACGGAAAATCTGCGCAAGACTACCTTGAGGAGCCACTGCAGCATATTGACGGCAGAATTCACCAACCACATCAGAACCGACTTTACCTCTACGCAACAGAGAATCGGTCAAAACAATTGCACGATTGAATCCAGGGTCTTCATTTTGATTAGACAACGATTTAAGCACTTCCGGTACTGACACTTGCAGTGTTATATTCATACCACCCTTAAGATCAAGACCGAGACCCACTTCCATTTCGCGAGCTTGTTGGAAAGTGTAATAATTCATATACACCTTCTCCTTTGCAATGGAGTCAAGATATGCCTTGTAGTAACTTTTATACTGACTATCTGCCACATCAGTGGTATTTGCTCTCGCTTGAGCATACAAATCAGCTTTCTGTTCACAGTGACGAGTCACAAAAGAGAATGAAAGATAAAATGCACAAATCAGCACTAAAAGACCGGCAATTACTCCAATAAATCCTTTACTTTGCATTGTTTATACGTTAATTATTTTGTTATTTTATTACTTGCATAAATTTTCAGCTTGCAAATATACTGTTATTTTTTCACGAATAAAAACTTTTAAGCCACCTTTTATTATCATGACCACATCATTTCCATTATTTGCGCTATTTTTAGCATTGATAACAGGATATTTATTAACTTTGGACAAATTTTATAGAACTACACTTTTTTATCTGATAATCTTGAAAACTTTATTTAAAATACTAATTATATGCTGTGCTGTTGGAGTGTTATACTCTTGCGCTCGCATGGGCAGACCCGAAGGCGGGCCACGCGATGTACTTCCTCCGTTATATATCAGAAGTACACCTCCTATGGGTGCAAAGAATGTAAACAGCACAAAAATAGAACTTGTATTTGATGAACTTGTAGCACTCAAAGATCAAAGCGAAAAAGTTATAGTATCTCCGGCTCAGGCTCAACAGCCTATAATACGAGCTAACGGACGTAGAATTTCCATCGAATTTCGCGATACGCTATTAGAAAACACCACATATACTGTGGATTTTGCCGATGCCATTCAGGATTTTACCGAAGGGAATCCTCTTGAAAATTTCGCCTATGTATTTTCCACCGGCGACACTATAGACTCTCTCCAAATAGCCGGAATACTTCTTGATGCCCACAATCTTGAACCAATGCAAAAGATGCTCGTGGGCGTGCATTCCAATCTTCACGATTCAGCATTCACGTCGTCTCCGTTTGAACGCGTGGCTCGCACAAACGACCGAGGTGAGTTTGTCATACGAAATCTAAAACCGGGACAATATCGTCTTTACGCAATAAATGATGTTGACCGCAATAATCTTTACTCTCCCGGAGAAGATATAGCTTTTTATTCCGATACTATTACACCAACCATGGTGTCAACAACCGGACTTGACACTCTATATACTCCTACACACGAAATCGACACCGTAATTCCAGCTATCCACACAAAGTTTTATCCAAATAATATACTACTGTCAATGTTCAACGAGAACATAAAAACACAGTATCTTGTGAAAGACGAACGTCAAGACTCAACAAGGCTATATTTTGAATTCGGTGCTGCATCCGACACACTGCCAACATTGACGTTAATAGATTACCCAGATATTACAGACTGGTATAAACTGAATCGTTCAATGACTAACGATACACTCACATACTGGATTACCGATACTACTTTAATTAAGCTTGACACTATTCGTGTAGCGGCTTCTTACCTTAGAACCGATACTTTAAAACAGTTGTCGCTCACTACCGATACTATTTTATTTAAATACAAACGCTCTAAAGTCAAAAAAGAGAAGAAAAAGAAAAAAGGTGACGATGAAGAAGCTGATTCAATTATTCCGCGACCTGATCCCGCAAAATTTGACATCGTTTCAAAAGGCGCACAAGATGTTAATTTACCTCTGATTTTTAAGGCAGAAGTACCTTTGCGCTCAATAAATCAGAAAGCAGTGCATTTGTATCACAAAATCGACAGTCTGTGGGAAGATGTTGACGCACCGATAATAACACTCGATAATGATTATTCATTACATAACTACCATGCCGATTATGAATGGATTCCGGGGGATACATATCGCCTTTTTATTGATTCAGCCGCAATTGTAGATATATATGGACTGGTAACTGACTCGATTGTATCTGAGTTCAACATCAAAAAGCTCGATGAATATTGCGATGTTACATTTAAAATAAATATATCGGAGCCGGCGTTTGTGGAACTCATGCAATCCGATGATAAACCATTATATACAGCATCAGTAATTGATGGTGAAGCGTTTTTTTCATACGTAAATCCCGGCAATTATTATGCGCGGCTTATAGTTGACAAAAACGGTAATGGGAAATGGGATACGGGAGTATTCAATTCTGCTATTCAGCCAGAGGATGTCTATTACTATAATAAGAAGTTAAATTTACGTCGAAATTGGGATATTGAGGAAAATTGGGACTTGTCGGCACTTCCTGTTGATATGCAAAAGCCTCTTGATATCAAGAAAAACAAGCCGCAGAAGAAGAAATGGGAAGAAGTTAATAAGAATTTGACAGACGACGAGGATGAGTATAATGAAGAAGATGAAATATTTGATGTAAACAGAAATCCATTTGCTCCTGCATCAAACAGTCGTAAGACCACACACTATTAATTCTCATAACAATAATAACGCATCCTACACGCTGTGTATCACATAATTTAGAAGTAATGCACGTATTTGAAAAGAATAGCACCTGACCCTTTTCTCAGAGTCAGGTGCTGTAATGTTTATCCTAATTGTTTTTATTTCAGACCACGGAAACGCAAAAGTGCATCGGGATTAGGTTCCTGACCACGGAATTTAACATATAAAGTCATAGGATCATCGCTACCACCCATTTCGAGAACATTTTCTTTAAATGATTTAGCAGTTTCGGGATCAAAAATACCTTTTTGTTCAAACAATTCATATCCGTCACAATCAAGCACTTGTGCCCAAAGATATGTGTAGTATCCTGCAGAATAGCCATCACTGCCAAATATGTGTTTGAAATATGGACTTCTATAACGGTATTCGATTTCACGAGGTTTGCCAAGTTTAGCAGCCACAGTTTGTTCAAACTCTTTAACATCAATATCTTCAGTAGGGTTCAATTTATGCCATTCAAGATCAAGAAGGGCTGCAGCCGCAAGTTCTGTAGTAATAAATCCTTGATTAAATTTACCGGCTGCTTCCATTTTTTCAATCAAATAATCAGGAATAACTTCACCTGTTTGATAATGGTGAGCATACATTTTGAGTACTTGTGGGTCCATAGCCCAATGTTCATTAATCTGAGAAGGGAGTTCAACAAAGTCGCGGTCAACATTTGTACAAGCCTGACCTGCATAGGTAGCACGAGTGAGCATACCATGAAGCCCATGACCAAATTCGTGGAACAAAGTTTCCACTTCATCAAGCGTGAGAAGTGACGGCATTTCTTTTGTCGGTTTTGTGAAATTACCCACATTGTAAATTATCGGACGCTCAACTACACCATTCACATTGGAAGAACCTTTAAATTCGCTCATCCAGGCACCTTGACGCTTGCCACCACGTGGGAAATAATCGCTCATAAACACTGCTACATGTTCGCCATTTTCATCTGTCACATTATAAACTGTTACTTCATCATTATATTTAGGAGCATCAGGCATTTCAGTGAGAGTGATACCATAAAGTTTATTAGCAACCAAGAAAGCACCTTTCTTTACGCTATCAACTTGAAAATAAGGACGAACTTCGTCTTCAGAAAAATTAAATTTATCTTTCTTTACTTTTTCAGCAAGATAATAGTAGTCCCACGGTTCAACAGTGATATTCATATTGTGAGCATCTGCATAAGCCTGCATATCTCGTATTTCTTCATTAGCTTTTTTCACAGCCGGTGCCCAAATTTTCATCAACAGACTTTCGGCCGCATCCACAGTTTTTGCCATCACGTTATCTGTTTGATAAGCAGCGAAACTGTCAAAGCCAAGCATTTTTGCTTTCTTCGAGCGGAGTTTTAAAATTTTATTAATATTGGCAGAGTTATTATATTCATTATCATTGGAAGCGAGCGATGTATAGCCTTTATACATAGTTTCGCGCAAATCACGATTATCAGCATAAGTGAGGAGCGGCAAGCGACTTGGAGCATGCAAAGTAAATACCCATTTACCTTCCATACCTCTATTTGCAGCTTCTTCAGCAGCAACAGCTACACTTGAAGCCGGCAAACCTGCAAGTTTAGCTTCATCGTCAACAACCATTTCCCACGCATTTGTTTCAGCCAAAATATTTTGACTAAATTTTAAATATGTAGCCGACAATTCTTGATTAATTTTCATCAATTCATCCTTCTCAGCAGGAGGAAGAAGTGCTCCTGCGCGCACAAAATTCTTATAGTTTTGCTCCAAAAGACGCATTTGCGCAGTGTTGAGACCCAATGATTCACGATTGTCGTAAAGAGCTTTTACACGTTGGAACAACGAATCGTTCATCAAAATCATATCTGAATGTTCAGAAAGCAAAGGATACGCTTTTTCAGATATAGCGGTCAAATCGTCATCATTATCACTTTCGGTAAGCGCAAAGAATACATAGGACACTTTACCCAGCAATTCACCCGATTGGTCAAGAGCGAGGATAGTGTTGTCAAATGTCGGGGCTTCCGGATTAGAAATAATTGCCTCAATCTCGGCGTTGTGTTGTTTGATACCTTCTTCAAAAGCGGGCATATAGTGCTCAGCCTTGATTTGTTCAAACGGTGGAATTTGATATTCCGTTGCATAATCCGATAAAAACGGATTTTCAGTTTCTTTCTTCATACAACCTGTGTTAAGGGTTAATGACGCGGCTGTAACTGTTACAGTTGCAATTGTTAAAAGTTTTTTTGTCATACGTTTATGTTATTATTGAGTTTTGAGATTTTAATTGTTTGTTTCAAATTTGGCAATGAGCGGATAATGGTCGGAACACGGATATGATTTCTTACTTATATCCAATGGCACAAGATTTCCTTTATACAGAACTTGGTCAATCCGAAAATATAACTTATTAGCGTGGAAAGTAATTGCCGGTCCAAATCCACGTTCCGTATATAAATCTTTCATCCGTCCTTTTATCTTTCGATAAGAGAAAGAGTATGGAATATCATTGAAGTCACCACAAAGCACAACTCTTCCTGCCTCTTTTTTTACAATGGCATTTATAATGCGTGCTTGGGCTGCCCTCGAAACATTTGCAGCAGCGAGTTTGGGATATACAAAATGGCGCAGATATTTCAGAGTTCCTTTGATACTATCTACTTTTTCTTCTATTATTTGCTTTGATACTACTGACTGATATTCCGCTTTATCATCGTCCGATAAGCCAATCGATTGCAAATGCACATTAAACAGAGTAACTATATCACCACATGGTAATTCTACCTCATATTTTGCAGCGGCATACGAATAACTATCAGCCGATATATTTGAAGTAGATACAATGGGATATTTGGATAATAATGCCAAATCACGCGTTGAGACCACCCTGTATGGGTATTTTTTATATAATGAATCAAGTTGTGTCGGCGATATATTACACCCCGACTTATTCATTTCAAACGAATAACACTCCTGCAAAGCCACAATATCTGCATCCATCTTAATCACAGCACTCATCGTTGGATTATAGGGAAGTTCACGTTGTTTAAAATCTTCCCACTGCATTATATTATATGTAAGCAACGTAAATTTATTACCTTCTCGTCCACTCTCTTTTTTAGGAATAATCCCTCCTAACGGGAAAAACGCATAAATTTGTTGGATACATATCAGAAATGGCAGTATCATAATAATTGCAGTACGCCATTTCCGCCACACAAGCCACACAGTCCACAGTATAAAGGTTATTACAAATAACAAAGGGAAAGCCAACGCACTAACACTAATTACCGGATAATCTTCAACCTCAAAATAACCGCCATAGGCGGAAATCATCATCAGGATAGCCGAAAGAATATTTACAGCCAACAAAGTGCCATAACATATTTGCAACAACAATGTTGTCCAGCGATTTTGTTTACCGCCAGATGCTTGATTCTTTTTGCCTTTGGTTTGTTCAGATTTATTTTTCGACATCAAACAATCTCCTTTTTTCTTCCTCAGAAAGCGCCGAATAGCCTGAACGCTTAACCTTTTCTATTATCGTGTCAATGTTTTTATATTTCACTTCTTTCGACACTTGTTTTTTGATTCTACGAGGTGCAGTCACCATTAAAAATATAATTCCCGCAATTACACCACCGATATGTGCAAATCTGCTACCGCCTGTTTCTGTTATAAAATCGGCACTGAATAACACAAAAGCCCCAAGTGCAATCCATTTCAATTTTACAGCTCCGAGCAATGGAATATTGCATTTAAAATCCATCCGACGCAGTGCTGTTGAAGTAATTATAGCCATTACTGCAGCAGAAGCACCCAACAGCATCAATTGAGGCTGCGAATATATTACGTTGGAATACAACATATAAACGACAGCCCCTAATAAACCTCCCGATACGTATAGCACCATTAATTCACGGACAGAATATATTTGTAAAAACATCCCGCCCATCCAATACAGCCAACACATATTAAAAACAAGATGCCATAAATTACCATGAATCCACATATAAGAAAAGATAGTCCATGGCGTATGTATATAGCGAGACAAATCGGTCGGAAAACTTAACAGTATAAACAACTTTTCTGTTGTCTCAGCAAATAATATTCCGCATAAAAGAAAAAACATGTAGACCGCCACGTTGATAAATATTATTTTCATCAACGCGCTTGCTTTCCAAGGCTTAACTATATATTTATCAATAATATTTACCACCGCCGAGAATACCTTTCTTTTTCCACACAAGAAGGATAATTAATCCAAACAGCATACCTCCCAGATGTGCAAAGTGTGCCACACCTTGCTGCAATCCTCCAAATCCAAGCAATAATTCCAATGCTCCATAGCCTATTACCATGTATTTTGCCTTTATAGGTATTGGTATAAACATTATGTACATTGGGACATTCGGAAACATCATACCAAAAGCGAGCAATACACCAAACACGGCACCAGATGCACCAAGAGCTAAATTGTTGTTATAATACGATGTAAGATCCATTCCATGTGCACGAGCATAACTTAGCGCATCTGCTCCGGTAAGTGAAATTTGTTGTGTTACAGAATCTACTAACGACAACCCGTCATTTATTGTAAAAATCCAATAAATTTCATGCACTATTGCAGCTCCTATCCCCGTGGATATATAATAAAATAAGAATCTTTTACTGCCCCATACACGTTCTAAAACATGTCCGAAAATAAAAAGAGAGAACATATTAAAGAATACGTGACTGAAATCAAGATGCAAAAACATATATGTAAAAAGCTGTACAGCATTAAAATCTGACGCCTCCCAATAATGTAATGCACCGAACTTTACCAAGAAAGTCCCAACATTTTTAAACAAAAATGCAGCAAACCATATAAGAACATTGATGATAACCAGATTTTTTGTTACCGGAGGAAGAGAACTAAATATATTGCCTCGAGAATTTATCATTTTTCAATTTATTTGTGTGATAAAATATATTGTGCAATCTGCACCGCATTGAGAGCCGCACCTTTTTTTATCTGATCGCTAACAGTCCAAAATGTAATACCATACGGATTAGCGAGGTCCTTACGAATACGTCCCACATACACCGGGTCCTTGCCTGCAATATCAAGTGGCATCGGGTATTCTTTAGCCTCCGGATTATCCAACAGCACTACCCCCGGAGCTACAGCAAACGCTTCACGCGCATCTTCCAGAGCAATTGGCGATTCCGTTTCCACCCATATCGCTTCGGAATGTGCCCTCATAACCGGCACTCGCACACACATAGCACTCACGGCAATTTCCGGAGCATGCATGATTTTGCGAGTTTCATTATACATTTTCATTTCTTCTTTTGTATATCCATTATCGGTAAAGACATCAATCTGCGGTATAACGTTGTATGCAAGCTGATATGCAAATTTATTAATTGTGGGTGATTTACCCTCTATTAATTCCGAATATTGATTTACAAGTTCCTGCATGGCAGAAGCACCGGCACCGCTCGCTGCTTGATATGTGGCAACATGCACTCTTTTTATCTTGGATAATTTATTAATCGGATTCAAAGCCACCACCATCTGTATAGTAGTACAATTTGGATTCGCTATTATATTACGAGGTGCTATCAAAGCATCTTCACCATTGACTTCAGGCACAACCAATGGGACATCATTATCCATTCGAAATGCACTCGAATTATCAATCATAAGTGTCCCATGACGTGTGATTGTTTTTGCAAACTCAAGCGAAGTGCTTCCGCCGGCAGACACAAATGCAATATCAATCCCCTTAAAATCATCGTTATGCTGCAACAGCTTTACTTCATACTCTTTACTCCGAAAAGAGTATTTTCGTCCCGCACTTCTTGTTGAACCAAAAAGATGCAAATTGTCCACAGGAAATTTTTGTTCATCGAGAACTCTAAGAAGCTCTTGCCCTACGGCACCACTTGCACCAACTATTGCTATATTCATTTTATCGAAATCCTATTTTTATTCTATCGTATAAATAATTGAGGGACATTTCTCTCCAGATTGTTTCTTTTCGTATTTACCGCCATTTTTAGAAACTTCAATCATAAGCAATTCCAACGCGTCTCCCGATTCAGAATAAGTTGCCTCCATTTTTGCCTCAAAACCTACCGTAACAGGACCCACCGTATATTCATGCGTAACAAAATTTGCCGGAGACTGTACCGAAACATTTTCATTCTTCTCGTTGGTGTAGTTTATTAATACCTCGCTCTGCCCATTTGCTACAGCAACATAACGCACAAAGTATTCATCAGCAATATCCTCTTTACCACATGACATTGTCATAATGCCCAAAACTCCAAGTATTAACGATTTAATCAATCTATTCATATAAACGCGTTTCATTTTATTTTCAAATACCAAAATTACAACATTCCATTCATAAATACAAAGATACAACATTGATGTGGGCGATGTCAAGTGTTTTCGAGATAATTTTCATCAATTTTCAATTTCATCTTAATACTAATTATCAAAATAACGCCTAAATTTGTGTCACAAATATCAAATTATATGAAATCGTTATTAAAACTAATTATAGTTTTGGCTTCTGTTAGTCAAATTAGTCAAGCCCAAACTTTAAATAATTCAAATTATTTTGAATTAATTGAATCACCAAAAATCCCTCATGTGTCGCAAATTACGATTGATTATACAAACATATTTGAAACTCCCTCGACCACAATCGAACATTTTCTATACAATTGGTCACAAAACAATACGCATGTCAGTTTTGAAGATTTGTGGAACAATTACGAAGCATCGTTTGATTCTCAAAACAATGTCACTTTTTATAAAGCCACATATAAGAAATATCCATATTCAATATCCTTTTTTGACAATTATGAATACGACTCATCGAATAGAGTAATTCAAAAAGAAACACCAAACAGTAGTATTACAAAAGCATTTTATACAGGAACACCTACCGATTCCGTAATATCATGGCATTACGAAAATGTATGTAACGCCTGGTATAAAACAGATAAAATAGAAGTCACACATAGCAATGACTATTTTGACAAAGCATATTATTCATATAGCAATGATATTCAATCATATATCTATAAATTTACAACAAGGTATTACCTGGATGATAAAAAGCGCGTCATTCAAATTAAAGATTTGGATAGCACAGCCGGAAGTATATATAATTTTGTATATACCGATGCCGGATATGATATGTATATTACCTATTATGGTGATTCGCATGCAATATTCAAGTATGAATATACTTTCAATGAACAGGGTGATATCACAACAGAATATTATTACGAATGGATGAATAACAGTTATTGGCGCCCATGTATCATCTATAAGAACCAATACACTTACATTAATTCAAGCATTAATCGAATTAACCAAGATACGAATTACTCAGTAAAAGGAAATATTTTAACGATTAATACTGATGAATGCGCTACCGTGTATTCTATTGACGGTAGCATAATTTATCATGGAGCAGAGGCAGAGACTACTATTAATTTATCAAACAATCAGTTTGTTATTCTAAGAATAGCTGACGCAGTATATAAAATTGCCATACACTGATATTTATTGAATTTAAAAAAACGAGCTTCGAGTAATTTATTATTACCCGAAGCCTTATATTACATAACTATTAAATACCGATTTACCGACGGCGACGTACTGACTTAGCTGCCCCTGTTGAAGAGGAAGATTGTTTTACTTTAGGTGCTTTCACTGCTTTAACTTTTGTTTCGGTCTTTTTAGTTGTTCGCGATGAGCGTACAGTTTTTGCTTTGCCGGAGACAACGCTTGAATCACGAGCTGCTTCATCTCCTGATAATGCTTCACGAGCCTCGCGAGCTGCTTGTAATTCTTCACGAGTAGGCACCCAAAGATTCTTATCGTAGTTGCGAAGTCGATTTTCAATACTATCCTGCGCGCGTTTACGATCTTCCGGTTCGGGATACAATTGTATCATAGATTGATTGCGCAGATTTCGCGTTTTATATATTTCACCATCGTAAAGTGCAAGATTGAAATAATCATCATAGTTGTATTGTGCAAGATTGTTGTCATTATCCACAAAAATGTACTGCTGAGTAAGCACCGGGCGTAAAGCATCGAATTTAATCCAAAACATCGGATACTTTACTGCTTCTCCTCCAAAATCATCCATTCTATGGAGCACCGGACAAATAGCCTCCACACGTTGCTTCATTGAGTTAGAAATTCTATCGAATTCCCAACGTTCAAGAATGTAATAACTTAGCACCTCTGAAGCCGGGACGTCACTCTCATCAATGACATATCGCGGAGCTTTAGCCGTACTTCCTTTTGCTTCGCTATAAACAATATGAAAGCGGTCCATCATATCTTTTACGTCTATTTTATATTTATCGGTAAATATTTCTCTACCGTCAAGATATTCGTATGCTACTACTTGATTATCGGCAAGCAGGCGCATAATTATACGGAACAGGTTTTCGCCTTCCTCGGTTGGCTCCTCCGGGAAATAAAGTGCCATATTTTTTTCTTTCGTAAGGTCAAGCGAACGATAAATGACACGCATCCATGTTAAATCTGATTCACTTACCGGTGTGTGTTCGTAGAATGCCTGTGCCCTACCACTTACTGAGGAAGATAAACCCGTTTCTTGCTTCGCTTTGCGATCAGCAGCTCTTGTACGTGTAATTGAGCCTGCACTGCTCTTTTCTTGAGCGGACACACCAATAGCAATTCCACACAAGGCTATTATGACAAGATATATTTTGATTAGTTTCATAATTCAACGAATATGTATATTAGTTTACAATAACTTCCATTGGTGATATTATACGCTCGATTCCATCCGGACCAACAGCCTTCACACGTGTGATATAAAAGCGTTTGCCTCGAGAAAGTCTTCTAAAACTATCTTTTTGACGTTGAGAGAATTGAGAGCCATTAGATAACTCTGGAATCGCATTACCCATTGAGTCGTATATTACAGTTTCAAAACTTACCACCTGGAAATTGATGTTCAGCAGATCATCATCAATAGCAGCTTCTATACCCGGAGATTGCAGAAGCAGAGCTTTTGACAACGGACGTCCACCTTTGTAACGGTCAGCGTTTCCTTTGTCATCCTTAAACGTGATAAACGGTGTGGGATCAGGCAATTTGCGCACACGGAAACTCATTGAGGCCACCGTTTGCACCCTACCATCAATGTTGGCAGTCACAGAAACCACAGCTTCAGTTCCTACTTTTGCAGGCTTTGCCACCCAACGGTCTCCGGCACGAGAAAGTGTCCCATTAGTCATCGATGCCGATATATTACTACTTGCCACACCCGGTACTGCTATGGATATAGGATTGTCAATTCCCGCATACAACACATTCATCATTGTGGCAGAAACGGTAGCCATAGGCTCTATAACAGTATAAGAAGATGTAAAATCTTGGCGCTCCATAGAGCCATCGCCACGAGGCATTTCTATATACCCGGAATAGTCAAATGTACCGGTTTTTGATGTAACAACCTCGTAAAGACCTTCTTGATTATCTAATTCCGTCCCATTGATTACCACTGTGGGACGCTGTGTCGTATCAACCGCAGCCAACACTATATTTGCAGAATATTTACTGCCACGCATTACATTGCGCGATGAAGGGATTACAAACGCCGACACTCTGTTTACCCTCACATCGCCTGCATCAATGCCATTAAGCAAGGCATTCAAACCCTCACCCTCGGCATACAGCACATCGCTTTGCAACTTTCTCAAGATGGTTACTGCCGATATCACCGGCATATTCTCGAACAAAGTCTCTTCCCATGTTTTTTCCACGAATGTGCCATTCTCCTTTTGAGGTAATGTAGATAGTGTATTCTCTATATTATTTCGTTTTACAGAATCTGTTAATAACGATGTAACATAATTGCGATACCTGTCGATGTCTTTTCTCAGAATTACACCCTTGCCCTGTGTTGGTGACAGCATTACATAAGAAGCCGATTCCAAATCATCTAAAGAGTTAATATTATCCACGTCGCCACTCTCGCCATCGGCATTTTTTACAATCTCTATCATAAGAGCTTCCATTTGCCTGTATAGAGTATCCGTAGTGTTACGCAACTTTGTGGCTTTATCATACCAGACACCGCCCTTCTCAGGATTTTGTTCAGCAAATGCAGCTATACGATTATAGATGTCGGCATTACGATTTGAGATACTCACATTAGTACGCGCAAGCCCATCTTCCACTTGATTGAATCCGTTGAGCACATCGCTCGACACATTCAGCGCAAGCATCGCAGTGAGCACGATATACATTAGATTTATCATGCGCTGGCGCGGTGACATTCGTGATATATTTTGAGAACCTGCCATTTAAATTTCCTGTCTGTTATCTGTTGAACGTATCATTCCCTGCGTCAGTGCCACCCATTGGTGCCGCCATAGCAGCAGGATTATACATGTTTACCGTCATTGCCCGCAACATTTTTTCATACACGCTATTGAGTTGACGCATATTGTGTGCGAGTTTTTCAGTTTCTTCGCAGTAACGAATGCTGTCTGCCGAAGATTTTTCATACATATCCCGGATATCCTTAAGACCACGATTTACACGGTCAATATTCTCAAGTTGAGATGAAATACTCTTGAGCTGAATTTCATATATTGAGTTCAAGCCTCCTAAATTACGGCTCAAATCACTCATTTGCGACACATAACCGGTAGAACTCTGTGTTATTTGCGCACTATTCTCAGTTATAGCACTATAACTCTGCAAAATCACACGACTCACTTCATCGAGCGATTGTGTGGTTTCCTGAAGTTTTTGCATCTGCTCTGTTATCGCCTTTATTTGGTCGATATACTGAGTTGTGGCATCATTAATAGAAGCGATATCAAGCGAACCCGGCGCCGATGTAAGACCTTCTGCACTCTCACCATAAGTTACACCATCGATACCAACAGCCGGAGCTCCACCCACAAAGCCTGTGGAGAAATCCGGACGATCCTCAGGATTTTTGCTGCTAAGCACAGGAAAAACTTCTTCCCATTTATATTCTTTGGAAGGACGGTCAAATGCTGTAATGATAAACATTATAACTTCCGTACCCATACCAATTGCCAACAAGGTATTACCACCCGGGAGGTGGAGAATTTTGAATAATGCACCCCAAATCACAACTGCTGCACCGAGGCTGTATGCTACGTTGAAAAAACGTTGTCCGCTTTCACTCGAAAGGAAACGTTCTATACCATTTTTATATTTTTTATATTTTCCCATCTTTGCAATAATGGCTTGAGTTATTACTATTTACGTCCTTTGGCAAAACCGATTTGTGTACGTACACATCGAAATCCGATATAGCTTCGCTGTTCATTCTGATATTCCCACATACGAAGGTCGCTGCGAACATCCTTTGCCACATCTTTCCATGAACCTCCGCGCACAATTTTACGTGTCATACGATATGGATCTTCTTTAGCAGCCTTATAGTTATATTCCGGGTTCAAATCGCTTGTGAGTCGGTTTATACTTTCGGTGTATGCCGTAGAGGTCCATTCACTCACATTCCCCGCCATATCATAAAGCCCAAAATTATTCGGTGCATATGTGGCCACCTTAGAAGTAATTAAATTTCCATCTTTCACATAATTTCCTTCCATGGGTTTGAAATTGGCATAAAAACATCCGTCTTTCTCTGTGAGAGGCAGGTCGCCTTCCCATGGATATTGATTATCATCAATGCCTGCTCTTGCAGCATATTCCCATTCTGCTTCGGTAGGCAGACGATATTGCTCAATATGAACACCCTGCTTACCAAGAGAGCGGCGCAAATAATCAGTACGCCACGCAGCAAAAGCATTTGCCTGTTCCCAACTTACACCCACCACCGGGTAGTCGTTGTATCCGGCATGCGAAAAATACATACGTACATAAGGTTCATTATAAGCATTTTCAAAATCATTTACCCAGCATGTAGTATCCGGATATACATTGACTATGTATGTGTTAAGGAAATCATATTCACCGGTAAGTGCTCTGTTGATAGTCTCTCTCACCACAACCCCGTCATCATTGATATATGCAGTATCTTTTGATATCATTGGCAAATCATCATCAGGCTGTATATCTGTATTCAATATTCTGCGACGAGGGTCTTTACGATATTTTCGCTTAGCCGCTTCTGTGTGATTATACACCTCATATCGGTAATTTAGCTGATCGATATCAAGCTCACGCACACCGGTGATAGGATTTGTACGATACACACTCTCAATAGCCCGTGCCTCATCTTCATTAGGATTCCTCCATGGAATAGCCTTATTCCAATTAAGGTATGGCTTCACAGGATTTCCCTCACGGTCTTCTTCGATTTTAAACTCTTCATTACCACCGTAGGCCGGGTCGGCAAGACGTTCACGAATAATAGAGTCTCGCACCCAAAATACAAATTGCTTGTATTTTGAATTTGTTATTTCCGTTTGGTCCATCCAAAAAGCATCTACTGAAATACCACGAGAATCAGCCTTAATATTATGCACCGAATCATCTGTAGTAGGTCCCATTTTGATGGCACCTCTGTCAATAAGCACCATGCCGTAAGGCGTTGGCTCAGCCCATGCTGTACCACCTACTCCGGTTACCTCGCCTCCGGTACCACCACCGCTTCGAGCCGACACACACGACACAGCCAAAACAGCTATGATTATATATACAATTGAATTTCTCATATCTACATTATACGAATACTCTTCTGTTTATTCTTATTTTTCTCTCCTAAATTTAATTTCAACCTATATCCGCCAAAAATTTCATGACTACCGCTACTTGCACGCGAAATTGCTGTGACAGAATAATCATAGCTATATCCAAAAAAGAAATTTTTGAACTCCACACCAATTAGCGCTGAGATTGCATCGCCTGTGCGATACGCAATACCAAATGATATGAATTTATTATATACAGCTCTCATCGTTAAATCTAACTGCGTAAATTTAATGTTACTTCGTAGCAACAGCGACGGTTGTAATTCAAATAACGTGTTTTTTACCGGAATATTGCTTCCTGCCATAAAATAATACATATTTCCTATTTGAGCCTCGTATGCTTTTTCATCGTTCTCGCCGGCTCTAAGACTCAGTGCCGGCTGGGTAAAATGCATAATCGACAGCCCGGCCCAAAAGTACTTATGCTCATAATATGCCCCTGCGGAAAAATCCACTGCAGAGCCTTTGACATCGGTCTGCGGCACACCTACATCGGTTCCACCCGATGTACCACTGTTGTCGCCACTTTCACCTCCTTCACTCCCCTCTCCGTCGGGCAAACGTACCTCCGTACCGCGAAAATTCTGACTCACAAAACCGGCTTGAATACCAATACTCAAAACACCTTTAAAAAGATTTAATTTGTAAGATAACTGCGCACTCAGATTTGTAGTCGAAAAGAGTCCTATCGACTCCTGATTCATCACCAAACCGGCACCAATTCGCTTTGTAGCAATCTTAAAAGGTGACTCTGCAGCAACTATGAAATTTTGCGGTGCATTGGGAATACCTACCCACTGCATTCGGGCTCCGGCACGGATATTCACATAATCTGTTGTTCCTGTTGCGGCCGGATTATAGTAATTGCGAACAGTCCAATATTGCGACAATTGCGCATCACTTTGCGCCATAGAATCAAGCGACACACACATTGCACATATTGTGCTGAACACCAATACTAATTTAGTTGCGTATCCTTTCATTTTCCTCCCTTATTCAAAATAAAACGATAGCACCACCATCTGTTGCGTTACTTTTTTCAACGACTGTGTATATTTCATCATTGCAGGATCATCACTCAAATCAGTTCGTTTATGGTCTAATACGTCCGTGAGGCCGAAGCAAAATTTTATTTCCGGACATAATTTAAAAAATGGTAAATAAAAATCGCAACCTATACCAACCGAAAGGAAGAAATCGCTTGGACTGAATTTCAATAAATCACTCCGCTTTTTCGCCACATCCAACGTTGCCAATGCACCAACCGTTGCATATGGGCGCATATTCCTATGTCGTTCAGCAGAGATTTTCAGGTCTATCGGCACAACAATGAAACTCGTCTTTACGTTTTGTGTTTCTTTCACGTCATTTGTCGTATCGTGAAATTTCACAATTTTGTTTCCAAAGTACATCCCCGGTGACAAACGCAGATTAAAATGCTTAGCAATTCTCAGATCGGCGAGTACCGTGACATTAAATCCGGGAGAAAAATCGGGGACTTCCATAAACCAAGTCTCTCCAGATTCATTCTCATATCCATTATGTGTAAAAACAAAATCCTGCACATGTGTCCCTACAGAAAATCCGAAATGGATTATTTTATTATCTGCATATAATCTGTTTAGTATTTTATTGTTATCCTGAGCATACCCAAAGAGCGACGCACAAGCTAACACACACAATATATAATATTTCAGAAAATTTCGTATCATCAAATAAATAACGAAACTTATGCATTCTTATTGCAATTTTTTTGTACTTTTGCGCTGTATATGCCCATACGCATATATGATTCGTTTATATTCATTCTTAATTTTTATCAGAGATGTTAAACAAAAAAGTTGAAGATGCGCTCAATGCGCAAATAAATGCCGAATTTTGGTCGGCTTACTTATATTTGGCAATGGCTATGCACTTTGAATCTACCGGTCGTGCAGGGGTTGCAAATTGGTTTAAAATGCAATTCAAGGAAGAACAAGCTCATGCTGAGATTCTTATCAACTATGTAAACCAACGTGGTGGCAAAGTGATTTTGAAACCAATCGATGAGGTTCCGGAATCATGGGAATCGCCTCTTGCTGCATTCCAACATACTCTTACTCACGAACAAAAAGTGACTGCGCTGATTAATAATCTTTACGCCATTGCTGAAGCTGAAAAAGATTATGCAACTTGCGACCGTCTTGCTTGGTTTGTATCCGAACAAGTTGAAGAAGAAGATACTGCTCAACAACTCATTGATAAATTTAAACTCATCGGCAATGACGGCATGGGAGTTTATATGCTTGACCAAGAACTCGCAGCTCGCACATTCACAACGCCATCACCTCTTGCAGGTAAATAATCTAATCACATCTATAATAAATGGCGCATACGATATCATCGTGAGCGCCATTTTTATTATAACTCTTCAATCTTATTAATTTACAAACTTCCTCTTTTTAATTGTGCTTTTCGCATTTTCAGATAACCGGTTGTCCCGGGGTCCACATACTTTATCATTATGTACGCCAACACACAATATACGGCAGCAAGAATCCACAACATCTGATACTCTACCGCCACATCATTGATAATCGCCGCATTTCCATTCATTCTTACAAATCCTTGTACGCTCCATGTTCCCGGTATCATCGATGATATTGTTTTCCACAATGCCGACATTGCATATCGCGGCCAAGTGAGACCTGACAAAAACAATAACAACAACGAAGTAAAAACATATAATACAAAACTATCTTCCCGTTCTTTGGCTATTGGTTGTAATGTCATTCCAAAGAACACACTTGATACCACTATAGGTAACGCAAATGCCATTATTTGCCAAAAATCGCCATATTGCGGAAAACCGAATATTCGAGGCACAATATATATCAGATATCCCGTAGGGATTATATAGATTGTAAAATAGCACAATGCTTTTCCAATCAACATATTAAAAGCATCAGACCCTATAGCTTCAGGATCAATACCTCCATTCTTACGTGCACGCTCTCGACCGCCGGCTCCAAGCATCATAATACTTAACACTATACTTTGTTGCAGTATCAAGATTAGGATACCAGGCAATAGGAACGATGCTATTCCTTGCCGTATATTACCAAGCGAAAATGCAAAACTTGGCATAGGGTCAGAAATTGACAACATTCCGGGAGCGACATTATTGATTGTGTTCGTTTGAATTTTGTTATCCATCTGCAATCCCGTTTGAGTGATACTGACGAGCAATTCCCTGTATCGGAACAACAGACTCATATCGCAATACAAATCAATGTGTGCGTTTATTTTCTTTCCTATATTTCTGCTAAAATCGTTAGGCACATGCAACACCGCATAGCATTCTTTCTCGTTCATCGCTCGTTTTGCTTCAGCGAGGTCATTGGCATATCCAACCAATTTTGCTCCCGATGTAGCATCCAGCATTCTCGCAAATTCACGACTCTCTGCTGTACGACAATCATCCACTACCACAACCGGGACATCTCGTACCACTTCCGGATTATATATCAGAGAATATACTATCGGATATGCCAATGGCAAAAAAAGAAAAAATAAAATTACTCCTACATCCTTTCTGGCTTTTTTTAATTCCTGCAGCCATACCCTATAGATATCTATATAATTTGATTTAAAATTTCCGAACATAACTACCTCTGATTTTAATACCTCTTATGGCACATATACCGGATTTTCACAACGATGCTTCAACCGACGCCACAAAGTAAACGGCAACAGCATAAACACAAACAAAGCCGCATAGTAATATCGAGAATAATATAAATCTATTCCATTAAGAACTTGGTCGATATATATCATAAAATAATATCGTATTGGTATTATCCATGTGAATATTTCTACAGCTCCATACATTTGTTCTGCCGGATATGAAAACCCTGCTATAGAAAACGACAATATTCCTACCAAAGAACACACACTCAATGCTAAACGTAAATTTGGCAACAGCATAAACACAAACAAAGCAAACGATTGACATGCAACCACAAAAAGCAACATTGTCAACAATATTTGCCATATAGAACAATTCATCGGAAATCCTGCATACCCATACAGCATAGCATCTATCATGCATCCTACAACAAAAAATACTATGGTATGTGGTATCATTTTTCCCAACAGAGCTATCAGCATAGATCCATGTGCATTTTTTATCCAATCCTGCGAAGTGCCATGTTTTATTTCCATACCTATACTGTAACTCGTCATCAGTAAAATCATCAAAGCCAACAAGCATGGAGCAAATGAGTTGGTCAGATATATATTATAACTCAACCATGGGTTGTTAAGCGGATGTGCTTCCGTGTCAATAGGCATCATCATATTATGCACTTCGGTCTCCGGGATTCCAACGCCTGCCAGCACACCACTCATCAGAGATGCTTTTGCAAGAGTCGCTGTAGTAAGCATTCCCTTATACAACAACGTACCCGGGATAAAGAACACATAATTGGAATACAGTGTTATCTCCGGTTTCTTCAGCGATAGAGCATCATTTGCAAAATTTTCAGGTATTACAAAAAAACCATACACTTTCTGTTCGCGCACAAGTTTCATAGCTTCAGTATAACTATCCACGTTATATTGCACATCGCAGTTCTGCATTGTTCCAAGTGTGCGCGTTAGTTCTCTCGACATCTCCGTTTTATCTAAATCAACTACTGCACATGGTATCCTGCTTGGAAGCCCGGCGCCGAGAAAATCAAGTAAAAAGAATGCCACAAACAACGGCACGAATATCATTCCGAATATGTATATCGGACGCGATACTATACGGTGTATTTCTCTTTTCACCGTGTGCACAAATCCCAAATCTCTGTTCATAATTGTGGCTTACTGGTTTTGCCTTTATTTATCCATTATAACTGACATTCCCGGACGAAGATTTTCCACTGCATTTTCCGGACGCATTTTTATCTGAAATGTTTTACTGTCATATTGACCCGTTGCTTTGGTTGCCGACCATACAGCATAAGCACCCATATCACGGATATAATATATTTTAGCATCAATTTCTTTTTTACCTAAAGCCGGAATCATTACCCTTATCACATCGCCCATTGGAAGATGCTCTAACGCTTCCTCTCTCACATTAAATGTAAACCACATATCATCAAGGTTGGTTATATCAAGCAGAGGGGCACCCAACGCTACCAATTCACTAATTTCCGGATATATTGTAGTCACTTCACCATCAATCGGAGCCACAAGATATTGATCTTCAAGTATAGCTTTCACTTCCTCTACACTTCCGGTAGCAGCCTGTACCATCGAAGCTGCGGCTTCTTTATCTTCTAACTGAGCTCCTGTCTTTGCAAGGTCGTATTGCGATTTGGCTGCCGCTGTAGCTGCCTGCGCCGCTTTGTATGCAGCTTCTGCCTCATCTCGTTTTTGTTCTGAAACCACTTCCTGCGAGTACAACGATTCTATTCTATCGTATGTTTTTTTGGTAATCTCTTCGGCTGCTTTTGCTTGTTGCCATAGATTATATGCCCCATCCAGAATTTGTTTTCGTGTTCCGGCATCTACCTTGCGATTTTGTTGACGAGCAACATTTTCCATTGCTTCTGCCTGCATTAGTTTTGCATCGGCAAGAGATGAATATATATGTATGAGCGTATCACCAGCATGCACTTTATCTCCCTCTCTTACATATATTTCCATTACCCTGCCCGGCAGTTTACCTGACACACGCACTGTGGTGGCTTCCACTTGGCCTTGATAATATTCTGTCTCCGGACGCATAAACAAGAATCCTACTATCGACAAAATAATTAACGCTACTATGATAATTGCCAATGTTACAAGCAATGATTTATTTTCTTTGCGTTCTGATGATACTGTTGTTTCCATATATCTAATTATATTATTATTCCACTATTAATAATTCATTACACCGAGCACCTTCGACAAATACACTTTACATAGTTGCAAATCTATACCGGCATCTATTTTCTCCGAATTTGCTTTTAGCCATGCTGTTTGAGCTTCCATCACATTTTCAGCACTCATCATACCTTCTTTGAATGCAAGTGTAGCTTGTCGCATATTTTCTTCTGCTTTATCGATATTTACACAAGTCATGTTATATGTTTTCATCGCCTCATGCGTCTTATATGAAGCTTGACGCACTTGCAATTCTATCATTTCCATAGCATTGTCAAGTTGTAATTTCTGTATTATAGTACCACTTTTCGCAGCTTTATACTTGTTTAAGTCGCCCCCCCAGTGCCATATAGGTATTGTCACCATAGCTCCTACACTAAAGGCTCCACTAAATTTTTTACTGAATCCATTGAACATATTTGGATTAGAGAATGAGTATGCACCAACAAGTGCCACGTTTGGGAGCATACCCGATAACGCTACTTTCTGCTGTTGTTCATATACCTTTACCGCGTTTTTAAGTGCTTTAACATCATGGCGACGAGCAAACACATCGTCAATGTTATATTCTGTACTCACTAAAGTTGAAAACTGCACATCGCTGTTTTCATCGGCAAGCATAAACTGTTCATTTATGGGCAATCCACACAACTGATTCAGTGCCATTCGCGATAATGACAACCCATTTTCAACTTTTGCAAGGTCAATATTTGCCGAATTTCGTTTCACTTCTACTTGCAGCATATCCCCCTTTGTTGCCAACCCCGCCTCTCTCATAGCCTTTACATTGCTATATAATGTATCAAGCAACGCAACATACGATTGAGCAAGGTCATATTTCGCCTTTAATGAAACCACTTGCCAATATGCAGCATCAACAGAGTATATTGTTTCTTCCGCCTGACTATCACGCATATCTTTCGCTATTTGCTCGGCATATTTAGTGATTTTATTCATAGCCACTATTTTACCCCCCATATACACCGGCTGTGTCAAAGTCACTGCCCCCGTAAATACGTTGTGTATATCGTAAGTCATCGCCTCTTTTGGTATCAATGCCACTGTACTCGGGATAACATTTCCGTCGGGTGTTGTTACCGGCATACCTGTTTCCGGATTTGTTACAAGATTAAAATTATACTGTCCGGTAGCTGCATCAAATGATTTCGTAGGCAATAGCTGGTCTGAATCAAATATCGACAGATTTTTTTGATTGTATGTGTATCCTCCTGCAAAATCTATTCCCGGTAAATATGCCGCAAATGCTTCCTTTTTCTGATATTTCGCCTGACGGATTTTTTCATTGGCAATTTGGAGCGTTTTATTGTTACGCAATGCCATATTTCTACATGAGTCCAACGGTACTTGCGCACTAATCGGTGCCACATTGCCCGATATCACACACAAAGTAATGATTGATATTAAATTTATTATCTTCATCGCGGAACATTTTAAAGTCTGAATGTCACTGTTTTATTTACTGTCATATTTTAGTTGTACAAAATTACTATATACACCACTATTCGCAAATAAAATACGATATTTAGACAAATAAATGCGAAATTTCGAAAACATAGTATAATCACACATCCACTAAAATTATTACAATACAATAATTCTATACTTTTAATCGTTATATCCATGAGTCTTTATACTGATAAATGAAGCATCTATTTCATAATATATGTTCGCATAATCGCTCATGCCGGACGCTATCGATACTTTGTGTTGCCTTACTAACAGCAATACAAGCTATTGCTATCCCTCTAAACCGATATGCATCACAGTCCGTATTAGCCGAAGGCAAATGGGTGAAAATTAAAGTCACAGAGGATGGCATTTATAGTATTTCCCGTTCTGATATTGCAGCATGGGGATTTGCATCGTCTGATTTTGACAATATCCGTATATTCGGTTACGGAGGGGCTCCAATCCCTGATGCACTCACCGAAAACAATTACATTGACGACTTACCTCAAATACCGATTTGGCGCACTGCCGATCAGATACTTTTTTTTGGCAAAGGCGTATGGAGTTCTACATCTCATTCAACCACACACCCAATTTTGGAGCGACAGCATTATTACGCCACAGACGGCTATTATTTCGTCACATCCAATTCCACAATTCCTGTTGCCGAGATTTCCGAATCCGCAATAACACAAATCCCGGATAATCTTGCTGATACTTTTATACAATCCATACACTACGAAAAAGAATTATCATCGCCCGGACAAACAGGATTCTTGCTTGTCGGCGAAGATTTCCGATATACAAAATCGCGTACTTTTAATTTCAATCTCACCGGATTGGTTCCTGACACCCAGGTATCTGTTATCACAAGATTTATGACAAAACTCGTAGGTGCCGGTGCTTCCGGTTCACTCAAGTTCTCATACAATGGCACACCGCTATCCCATAGCTCTAATGCAAACATCTATTCTGTAAGTGATGCTGAGCATGAACACTGTGTGCAAAATACGGTAATATATTCCATCGCGCCGACCGTTGAAAAATTTGATTGGAATATAGAGTTTTCATCTTCAATCACGCCACATTTAGCTGCTCTCGATTTTATTTCCATTAATTATACACGGGCTCTTGAATTAACGGACTCTCCTATTATTTTCTCAGGGAATAGCACGGGATATCGTATTAAATCATCTTTCGACATCCAAAATGTAGTTGTCGCCGATATTACGCGTCCCGAAAGCCCAAGTTTGATGAAATTGCAATCAGACAACACCGGAGCTGTCACATTTGCCGCTATGTACAGTGGAAATCGGAGATATATTGCTTTCACCACAAATGGCAAATCATTTGGCAAGCCATCATTTGCAGGTGCTGTAGAAAATCAGAATATACATGCCGAAGAGGTACCCGACATTGTTATAATCACACCACAGGAATATATATCACAAGCAAATCGGCTTGCTCGATTGCACGAAGACTACGACTCGATGCGCACACTTGTTCTAACAGAGGAGGCCATCTTCAATGAGTTTTCCTCAGGAACTCCGCATATCAACGCATCACGCAGGCTGCTCAAGATGTTTTTCGACAGGAGTCATGATTCAAATTCTCTCGGATACGTAATTTTGCTTGCTCGCGGCACATACGATAACCGTAGAATCTCTTCCGCAGTGAGCAAACAAAAATATCCGCGAGTGCTTACATGGCAAACGGAAGACGGCACAACCGAAAATTCATCATATTGTACAGACGACATATATGGCATGTTAAGCGACGGTGCCGGGCAGAATATCACCCGCGACCGTACAGATATTGCCGTGGGGCGCTTTCCGGTTACATCATTATCTGAGCTAAAAATTACTATTGATAAACTCGAAAGTTATATAAAGAATCAGCAACGAGGCCCCTGGAAAAACAAAATTCTAACCATTGCCGATGATGAAGATAACGCCATGCATATGGTTCAGGCGGACTCTTTAATAAATAGAGCTTCAGCATCACCTGCTGCAAACGGTTTTTTATTTAACCGGCTGTATATTGATGCGTTTCCAGCTATTAGCAACGGGACTAAACGCACATATCCCGATGCAAGAAAGCGAATGTTTGAACATTTTAGCGAGGGTATTCTCTGGGCCACGTATATAGGACACGCAAATCCACAAGGGTGGACCCACGACGGATTACTTTCCACGCAAGACATCCTTGATAAATTCTATTATAAAAATCTACCATTCCTATATACTGCCACATGCGAATTTACGCGCTGGGATGCAGACGATATTTCCGGTGGAGAATTACTATTCACAAATTCGGCCGGAGGGACAATTGGCCTGATAAGTACTACTCGTTTGGCTTTGATTTCGGAAAATGGCATTATTTCAAAATATATCGGTTCACAAATTTTCCGCACTGATAAATATGGAAATTTCCAACGTGTGGGCGACATACTCAAGAATGCGAAAAACACTTATACTTATGCTAACGAGAATCGTTTAAAATATACTCTGATTGGAGACCCGGCTTTACGGCTCTCATATCCTACCCACACTGCTCAAATAACAGCTATTAATGGAATTTCCATATCCGATGACAAACAAATCGTGCTTAAAGCAGGTGACATAGTTAACGTATCAGGGGTGATAATAAATCCTTCCGGAGAATTAGACTCCTTATTCACCGGTTCTGTAATTCCTCGCCTTTACGATGCAGAAACCAGTGTCGAGACTTTCGGTCATGGCTCTAACGGCACACAGCATGTGTATTATGAGCATACAAACCTGTTATACTTGGGTTGTGATTCTGTGGTTAACGGCAATTTTAATTTCAAATTCCGTATGCCCAACGACATTTCAAACAATTTTTCGCCGGCACTATTCAATATTTATGCTTCAGCCGACTATGGTGCCGAGGCAAATGGTTCTACAAACGCACTCTATGTCTATGGCTTTGCCGATTCAGATAGTATCGATTTAAATCCTCCGGTAATAGAAACATTTGGCATCAATTCTTATGACAGTCGGAATGAAATAGCCACCGTGAATGAAAATCCATTGGTATTGGCTACATTTTATGATGATAACGGTATTAATCTATCCACGGCTGCTATCGGACACCAAATGACACTCTTACTTGATGATGTTACACTTTACGATGATGTAGTATATCAATACACACCCGAACCGGGGATGAATGGCGGTTCTATTGCATATCGACTCAATGACCTGAAGAAAGGCACACACACTCTTCGCCTTAAGGTATGGGATGTGGCAAACAATTCTTCTGAAAGCACTATTACATTCAATGTACAGCCGGGGATAGCACCTGAACTCATTGATGTATATACTACATCCAATCCGGCATCAGATGAAGCAAAATTCTATATTAAGCACAACCTTCCGGATGCAAACCTCATGGTAACAATAGAAATATTCGACTTGTATGGTAAACCGGTATGGAAATCTACTGCAACAGGTAGAAGCGATTATTTCATATCTGCGCCATTAGTGTGGAATCTTACAGATGAGACCGGTAGCAGGGTGCCTCACGGCATATATGTTTATCGAGCTTCTGTTGCGGTTGAAGGTGGGATTCCGTCGAAATCCAAATCCAAGAAGCTAATAGTCACCGCTCAGTAAATGCGTCTTATCTGATAATAGTTTTAATCACGGAGTACGCTTCTCAAACAGGTGTATGAAATAACACCAACAGTTGCGACCGACAAAATTATGCTTTCAAATATTTGTATTTTCGGTGTCGGGAATTTGAACATGCCACAAAAAAAGCATATCCACAATGCTATGCATATCCATAGAGCTATGATACAACTGCCAAACTCTATCAAATAGTAT